>CAJCHO010000125.1 GCA_903970145.1 Mycobacteriaceae bacterium
TGCCTGGCCGGGAGTGTTGGTCGACCCTGACTGGCGCGCCTTGTCCTCCGCGCGGCGAGCGCGATCGGCCTGTTTTTCAGCGCGTTTTTTGGCAAGCTTTTCGCGCCGCGCCTCGGAATCGGCAATCTGCTGATTGCGATCCGCCTCTTTCTGCGGCGCGGTAGTCGCCGCCTGCGCTGCACGCTTCTGGTCACTGGCAAGCTTGTTTTGTGCGTCGGCCTGCTTGCTCTGATAGCTGGCGACGTGCTGTGCGTCGCTGCTCGCGCGATCCTGCCGCTGTTCGACCGTGTGTGCCGCGTCGGTCTGCTTGGTGTCATAGGTGCTGCGATTGGTGTCACGCTGCGCCGCATTGCTGGCCGCATGCGCGGCCGCATCCTCGGCCTTGTTGGCCCGGTCAAGCGCCTTGGCGTCATAGTCGGCCTTGCGCTTGTAGCGCTTGGCTTCGACTTCCACTTCCTCGATGTCGGCATTGCGTTGCCGCTGCTCGACCTTGAGTTTGTCGATGCAATCCTGCGCGAGGAACTTTTGATAACAGGCGCGCTTGCCGACTGCAAAGTCATAGTCGCTTTGCTGGCGCGCCAGCTGCGCTGCAGCGAGCGCCTGGTCGGCTGCCTCGATTGATTCGATCGAACCTATCGGAAACCGCGTACGCAGCCCGGTGTCGTCGGCATTCGCAAGCAGCGCCACGAGTGCCAGGCCCAGCCCTGCCAGTTGCCATCTCTTGATCATCTTCACATCCTAACCCAGCGAGCCTGTGGCCCGGTCAGAAACGGCTCTGCGCCTCGCGCTGCTCGCTTTGCAGATATTCGAGAGACTGCATCTCGGCGATGCGGCTCACGGTGCGACGGAACTCGGTGGCGAGTACGCCTACCGTGTACAACTCCTCAGGCGCCACTTCGGCTGACATGACCAGTTTGACGCGATGATCGTAGAACACGTCAATCAGCCAGGTGAAGCGTCGTGCTTCCGAAGAACGGGCAGCGCCCATCTGGGGAACCCCCGAGAGCAGCACCGTGTGAAACCGACCCACCAGTTCGAGATAGTCGTTTTGTGACCGCGGGCCGCCGCACAGCGTAGCAAAATCGAACCAGACTACGCCCCCCGCGCGCCGCAAGGCGCGAATCTCGCGCGCTTCGATGGTCAGCACCGGATTTTCATCGGGCCCTTCGGCGGCGGCGCTGAATATGCGTGCCAGCTCGAGTTCGCTGGCGGCATCGGCCGGCGTCAGGTAGCAATGCACGCCCGCAAGGGTGCGCTTGCGATAATCGACACCGCTATCGACGTTGATGATATCCAGACGATCCTTGAGCAGCGCTATCGCCGGCAGCATGCGATCGCGATGCAGGCCATCCGGATACAGGTCGTCGGGATGGTAGTTCGAGGTCATCACGAACACCGTGCCGAGTTCGAACAGCGCCGTCAGGAGTCGGTACAGGATCATCGCATCGGCGATGTCGGAGACATGGAATTCATCAAAGCAGATCAGGCGGTAGCGCTGTGCGATACGCCGCGCCACCTCGTCAAGCGGATCGACCTCACCCTTGAGTTCATCCAGTTCGGCGTGCACCGCATGCATGAATTCGTGGAAATGCATGCGCGTCTTGCGACGCACCGGTACCACCGAATAGAAACTGTCCATCAGGAAGCTCTTGCCGCGCCCCACTCCGCCCCACAGGTAGATTCCGCGCGGCACCTCGGCGACCGAAATCAGGCGCTTTAGGGCATTGCTGCGCGCCTGGCGGAATTCGACGAATTCTGTATAGAGTTGCTGCAGGCGGGCAATCGCCAGCGCCTGAGCGGGGTCGGCGACCAGATTGCGCGCAGCAGTCTCGCGCGCGTAATACTGCTCGACGTCCATGCTCAGTTGCTGCCAGGCGAATCGATCATGCCTCGGTCAGAAGTTCAGGGCGCGTTTGTCGACCGCCAATGCGGCTTCCTTGGTCGACTCGGACAGCGAGGGATGGGCGTGGCAGATACGCGCGATGTCTTCGCTGGATGCACGAAACTCCATTGCCATGACCGCCTCTGCAATAAGCTCGGAGGCGCTTGGGCCGATGATGTGAACGCCCAGCACCTCATCGGTAGCGGCATCGGCAATTACCTTGGCAAATCCGGTCGTATCGCCAAGCGCGCGGGCGCGACCGTTCGCGGCGAACGGGAAACTGCCGGCGCGGTAGGCTCGACCTGCCGCCTTCAATGCCTCCTCGCTCTGGCCGACCCAGGCAATTTCCGGAGAGGTGTAGATGACCCAGGGAATGGTATTGAAGTTGACATGGGGATGCTGTCCGGCGATACGCTCGGCCACCGCGACGCCTTCTTCTTCGGCCTTGTGTGCGAGCATCGGTCCGCGGACCACGTCACCGATCGCCCATACCCCGGGAAGATTGGTACGGCACTCATCGTCGACGGTGATGAAACCCCGCTCGTCGAGCGCAAGGCCGACCGCCGCTGCGCCCAGTCCTTCGGTGTTGGGCACGCGTCCGATGGAAACAATCAGCTTGTCGACCACCAGTTGCTTGGCCGCAGCGCCCGCGTCCTGATAGTCCACCGTGACTGCTGCACCCTTGGTAACGGCCTTGATGCTAACCCCGGTTTCGATCTTCAGACCCTGCTTGGTGAACTGCTTTTGCGCTTCGCGCGCCATCTGCCCGTCCACGGTGCCAAGGAAAGCCGGCAAGGCTTCGAGTATGGTCACCTCGGATCCGAGGCGCCGCCACACGCTGCCCATCTCGAGCCCGATGACGCCAGCGCCGATGATTCCAAGCCGCTTGGGCACCTCGGGGATCGATAGTGCCCCATCGTTGGAGAGGATTTGCTTCTCGTCAAACGGGGCCAGCGGCAAAGCCCGCGCATCCGATCCGGTGGCAATGATGAGGTTGCGCGCGATGAGCGTCTCTTCGGGTGCACCACCGATTGCTATACGGCAGCCATCTGCCGAGGCCTCGCGCAGGGTCGCGGTGGCGTTGAAAAAGCTCACCTTGTTCTTTTTGAAGAGGTAAAGGATGCCATCATTGTTTTGCGCAACAACCTTTTCCTTGCGCGCCAGCATGCGCGCCAGATCCAGCTGCAGTCCCTGCACGCCGATGCCGTGCTCGGCAAAGCCGTGGCCGGCGTGCGCAAAAAATTCGGACGACTGCAAGAGGGCCTTGGACGGGATGCAGCCGATGTTGGTACAGGTACCCCCCGGTGCCGGCGTGCCCTTGGCTGTTTTCCAGCTGTCGACACAGGCCGTCGAGAAGCCTAGCTGGGCGGCGCGAATCGCAGCCACATAACCGCCGGGTCCGGCGCCGATGACGACTACATCAAAATTCTTGCTCATGAATTGATTCTTTAGGTTGGGTTTGCCGCCGACGCGCTCTATGAGTCGGCGTTGGGCACGAAGATCCAGAGCAGTACGTAGGGAATGAAGCCCACCCCTGCAAAGCAGAACGAGAACACGAACAAGAGGCGCCAGAGCCAGCTCTCCATGCCGGTCAGCACCGCGAGCCCACCACAGACTCCTCCCAGCCAGCGGTCATGCAGCGCGCGCCGGAAATGCCCCAGCGGCACACTTGCCGCTGCTGGCGCAGACTCTGGCGCAGCATTTCCCAATGCACGCGCCTTGGCCTGAGCATATTCCTGCTCGCTCAGGATTCCCTGGTCGCGCAGCTCCGTGAGCTTGCGAACTTCGTCGGCTACCGACATGTCTGTCCCTTCAGATTTCGAGCAGCAGGCGGGCCGGATCCTCGAGCGCCTCCTTCATGGCAACCAGACCGAGAACGGCTTCGCGTCCGTCGATGATGCGGTGGTCGTAGGACATTGCCAGATAGTTAATCGGACGGATCACGACCTGGCCATTCTCGGCGACCGGCCGCTCCTTGGTTGCATGTACCCCGAGAATCGCCGACTGCGGTGGATTGATGATCGGAGTCGAGAGCATCGAACCGAAGGTTCCACCATTGGAGATCGAGAAGGTTCCCCCAGTGAGTTCTTCGATCGACAGCTTGCCGTCCTTGGCTTTGGCCCCGAAGTCGGCAATGGTGCGCTCGATGTCCGCAAACGACATCTGGTCGACGTTGCGCAGCACCGGAACCACCAGGCCGCGCGGCGAACCGACGGCGATGCCGATGTCGAAATAGCCGTGGTAGACGATATCGGTGCCGTCTACCGAGGCGTTGATGATCGGGTAGCGCTTGAGAGCCGCAACAGCGGCCTTGACGAAAAAGGACATGAAGCCAAGCTTGACGCCGTGCTCCTTTTCGAAGCGATCCTTGAACTTATTGCGCAGATCCATGACCGGCTGCATGTTCACTTCGTTAAAGGTCGTCAGGATCGCCGCGGTCGACTGGGACTGGACCAGGCGTTCGGCTATTCGCTGGCGCAACCGTGACATCGGCACGCGCTGTTCGGGACGTCCCTGCAGCGAGCTGTCCGTGCTGAGCGGAGCCTGCACTTCGGGTGAGGCCCGGCGCACGGGCGCTGCTGCGGCCGGTGCCGGTGGCGCTGCGACCGCTGGTTTGGCTGCTACTGCTCCGAGTACGTCGCCCTTGGTGATGCGTCCGTCCTTACCACTACCCGGCACCTGGGCAGCGCTCAGATTGTTATCGGCGAGCAGCTTGGCGGCAGCCGGCATCGCGACGGCAGTTGCAGCCGGTGCCGCAGCCGCCGGGGCGAGGGCAACCGGCGCTGGCGCGGCCGCGGCTGGCGGCGCGGTGCTCGCCGCGACGGCGACACCGGCCTTGGCGCTGGTGTCGATGTTTGCAATGACCTCCTCGGAGACCACGGTACTGCCGTCCCCCTTGGCGATCGACGCCAGCACTCCTGCGTCCGGAGCCGGAACTTCGAGAACGACTTTGTCAGTTTCGATCTCGACCAGAATCTCGTCGCGAGCGACGGCATCGCCCGGCTTTTTCTTCCACTGCAAGAGCGTCCCGTCGGCGACCGATTCCGAGAGCTGCGGGACTTTGACTTCCACCAGGGCCATGAATAACTCCAAATTTTCTTTGTCTTCTGGGTTTGCGCGAACGGGGATGAAATGTCGGGAAGCGCCCTCTCGGGCGCCCCGTTTATTTCACCAGGACGAGTCCCTTGGCTCGGCCAAACGCGGCCGCGATGAGTGCCTTTTGCTGCTCCATATGTTTGGAGTAATAGCCGACTGCAGGTGACGCAGACGCCGGACGACCGGCATAGGCGAGCTTTTGCGAGTCTTCCATGCTCTCGAGCAGGTTGTGCTGGATGTGGAACCAGGCGCCCTGGTTCTGCGGCTCATCCTGCACCCACACCACCTCGGTGGCATGCGGGTATTTCTTTAGCTCGGTCGAGAAGGCCTTGTGCGGGAACGGATAGAGCTGCTCGACGCGCACGATGGCAACGTCGTCGCGCGCTCCGCGTGCGGCGCGCAGGTCGTAATAGACTTTGCCGGAGCAGGCCAGCACGCGCTTGACCTTCTTGGGGTCAAGTGGCGCCGTTTCGGGAATGATCGTCTGGAAACCGCCCTTGGCCAGATCCCCGAGGTCCGAGACCGCCTCCTTGTGGCGCAAGAGCGACTTGGGCGAGAGGATGATCAGCGGCTTTCTGAACAGGCGGATCATCTGGCGTCGCAGGAGGTGGAAAATCTGCGCCGGGGTGGTGGGCTGGCACACCTGGATATTATTGTCCGCGCACAGCTGCAAAAAGCGCTCCAGACGCGCCGACGAATGCTCAGGTCCCTGGCCTTCGTAGCCGTGCGGCAAGAGCATGGTGAGTCCCGAGACCCGGCCCCACTTCACTTCACCGCTGACGATGAACTGATCGATCACCACCTGGGCGCCGTTGACGAAGTCGCCGAACTGCGCCTCCCAGATGACCAGGGTATTGGGTTCAGCGGCCGAGTAGCCGTATTCAAAGCCGAGCACGGCTTCCTCGGATAGTACCGAGTCGATCACCCGGAACGGCGCCTGGGTTTCGGAAACATTGCCAAGCGGCACGTAAATGCCCTGGTCAAAGCGTTCGCGATTCTGGTCGTGCAGCACGGCATGGCGATGCGAGAAAGTACCGCGGCCGGAGTCCTGACCGGTAATACGCACCCCGTAACCGGATGCCACCAGGGATGCGAAGGCCAGGTGTTCGCCCATGCCCCAGTCAAGGGCCAGCTTGCCATCGGCCATGGCTGCCCGGTCGGCGATTACTTTCTCGACCAGCGGGTGCAACTTGAAATTCGAGGGGATGGTCGTAATGCGTTTGCCAAGGCGCTTTAGCTCAGTGATCGGCACGGCCGTGTCGGCGGCGTCGGTCCATTTCCGATTGAGAAACGGTACCCAGTCGACGGCGTACTTGCTCTTGAAATTCGACAGGACCGGATCCACGGTCAGTCGGCCTTCATCCATCGCATCGCGAAAGGCCTTGACGTATTCCTCGGGTTCCTGGGCAGTGACCACCGACTGCAGGGTCAGGCGATCGGCATAGAGCTTGCGCGTACCAGGGTGCTCGGCAATCCGCTTGTACATGAGCGGCTGGGTTACCGAAGGTGTGTCCTGCTCGTTATGGCCAAGCTTGCGATAGCAGACAATGTCGACGACCACGTCGCGCTTGAATTCCTTGCGATAGTCCATCGCAATCTGCGTGGCATAGACCACCGCCTCGGGATCATCGCCGTTCACATGCAGGACCGGCGCCTCGATCATCTTAACCACGTCGGTGCAGTACAGGGTCGAGCGCGAATCGCGCACGTCCGAGGTCGTAAAGCCGATCTGGTTGTTGATGACGATGTGCACCGTGCCGTGGGTACCGTAGCCACGCGTGAGAGCCAGATTGAGGGTCTCCATGACGACCCCCTGTCCGGCGAAGGCCGCATCGCCATGCACCTGGATGGGCAGCACCTGGGAGCCGTCGGTATCGCCGCGCCGATCCATACGCGCCTTGGCTGATCCCTCGACGACCGGATTGACGATCTCCAGGTGGGAGGGATTGAAAGCCAGCGACAGATGCACCGGGCCGCCGGGCGTGGAGACATCGGACGAGAAGCCCTTGTGGTATTTGACATCGCCGGCCGCCAGTTCGTCGCTGGTCTGGCCTTCAAACTCGTGGAACAGGTCGCGCGGCATCTTGCCGAGCACGTTGACCAGCACGTTCAGGCGCCCGCGGTGCGCCATGGCGATGACGATTTCCTGCACCCCCAGCGCGCCGGCGCGCTGGATCAGTTCATCCATGGAGGCGATGAAACTCTCGCCCCCTTCAAGGGAAAAGCGCTTCTGGCCGACATATTTGGTCGCGAGATAGCGCTCCAGTCCCTCGGCCGCAGTGAGACGTTCGAGAATGTGCTTTTTCTGGTCGGCGCTGAAGTTCGGATTGGCGCGCGTCGATTCGAGGCGTTCCTGCAGCCAGCGCTTTTGGGTCGGATCGCTGATGTGCATGTATTCGGCACCGAGCGATCCGCAATAGGTTTCGCGCAGAGCCGCCACCAGATCACGCAGCGAAGCCTGCTCAAAACCGAAGTAGGTATTGCTCGCCGGATAGATCGTCGCCATGTCGCCTTCGGCGAAATCGTAGAAGGCCGGCTCGAGCTCAGGCAGGGACGGACGTTCCCGTCGTTTCAAGGGATCGAGATTGGCCCAGCGGCAGCCGAGATAGCGGTAGGCCGCGATGATCTGCTGCACGTACACCTGCTTGCGCGCCAGGGTATCGGCGGCGGCGTTGGGCGGTGTCAGGCGGTGTTCCTTGGCGCGCTGCGCGAATGATTCCACGATCGGCGCGTGCGCCACATCGGGTGCTTCGCTGCCGTCGGGTGCCGGCACATGCTGCAACCGGTCAAAGTATTCGCGCCAGCGTTCTGGGACCGATCCGGGATTGTCGAGATAGGACTCGTAGAGTTCTTCGACATAGGGCGCGTTACCCCCAAACAAATAGGAGTTGCGCTGATACTCTTGCATCATTTGCTCCACCTTTCCCCGAGTTTTTCGGGCTGGATGCGGTTGGCGGGCAGCGGCCCCCCAACCTTCCGCGACACGGCCTCACCGGTTAGCGGACGCTGGTTCGACGACATTGCGGGCCATCGGCCCGCACCTGATCGACTACTGCAAAACAGAATAGCACTTTCCCGGTGGCGCGGCCCTAGGCCATTGCAGGCACCTCCGGGTACTTCATCCTAGGTGCGCTTGGCGAGCGGCACGACGTCACGGCGCGGGCTGCCCACGTAGAGCTGGCGCGGACGCCCGATCTTCTGCTCGGGATCCGAAATCATCTCGTTCCACTGCGCGATCCAGCCGACCGTGCGCGCCAGCGCGAAAATCCCGGTGAATAGCGACACCGGGATGCCGAGCGCCTTTTGCACGATGCCCGAATAGAAGTCGACATTCGGATAGAGCTTGCGCGAGACGAAATACTCGTCCTCGAGCGCGATCTTCTCGAGTGCCATGGCAAGCTTGAACAGCGGATCGTCGTGCAGACCGAGCGCCTCGAGCACTTCGTGACAAGTCTCGCGCATGAGCTTGGCGCGCGGATCGTAGTTCTTGTAGACGCGATGGCCAAAGCCCATCAGCTTGACGTTGGAAGTCTTGTCTTTGACTTTCTTGATGAACTCGCCAATCTTGGCCACGCCACCCTCGCGCTCGATCTCGAAGAGCATGTTCAGCGCAGCCTCGTTGGCGCCGCCATGCGCCGGGCCCCACAGACAGGCGATGCCCGCGGCGATGCAGGCAAAGGGGTTGGCGCCCGAGGAGCCGGCCAGACGCACCGTCGATGTCGAGGCGTTCTGCTCGTGATCGGCGTGCAGGATCAGGATGCGGTCGAGCGCGCGCACGAGGACATCATTGACTTCGTAGTGTTCCGCGGGCGTTGCGAACATCATGCGCACGAAGTTGCCGGCGTACGAAAGATCATTGACAGGGTAGACGAAGGGCTGGCCGATGTTGTACTTGTGCGCCATGGCGACCAGAGTCGGCAGCTTGGCGATCAGGCGGATCGCAGAGACCTCACGATGCTTGGGGTTATTGATGTCCAGCGAGTCGTGATAGAACGATGACAGGGCGCCGACCACTCCGACCAGCACCGCCATCGGGTGCGCGTCGCGCCTGAATCCGCGAAAAAAGAACTGCATCTGCTCATGCACCATGGTGTGGTGCATGACGGTGAAGTCGAACTCCTGCTTTTGCGCCGGCGTGGGCAACTCGCCGTTGAGCAGCAGATAGGCGGTCTCGAGAAAGTCGCAATTCTGCGCCAGTTGCTCGATCGGATAGCCGCGATAGAGCAACTCGCCCTTGTCACCGTCGATGTAGGTGATGGTCGAATTGCACGACGCGGTCGACATGAAGCCCGGATCGTAGGTAAAGGCGCCGGTCTCGCCGTAGAGCTTGCGGATGTCGATCACGTCCGGCCCGATCGAGCCCTTGTAGGCGGGCAGCTCGATGCTCTTGTTGCCGTTCGAGAAGGAGATGGTGGCGTTGTATCCGGCAGGAGTCATTGCTCGTCCTTTTCTCAGAGAGGGAGGGGGTCTGTACTGCGATTACGCCTGGCGCAGCCCATCAAGGACGCCCCGCATGGCGGTCGAATCAAGGTCCGCGCCGAGCTGCGTGCGGGCCATGATGAGATCCAGCAAATCATTGTCGGGCAATTCGAGCAAGCTTGCCAGCGCCGCAACTTCGCCGTCGCTGAGCAAAGCTTCGCGCGCATCCAGATAGCGCGTGATCACCAGATCGTTCTCGAGCAGGCCGCGCCGCGCGCGCCAGCGCAGGCGCCGCCGCTTTTCGGGATCCGACTGGTGACTCGAGGTGTCCATGTTCGGTAGCGCGAGAAAGCTTAGACGCTGCGCCGCACCATCAGTTCCTTGATCTTGCCGATGGCGCGCGTCGGATTCAGATGCTTGGGACAGACGTCGACGCAATTCATGATGGTATGGCAGCGGAACAGCCGATAAGGATCTTCAAGATCGTCCAGGCGCTGCGAGGTTGCCTGGTCGCGGCTGTCGGCGATAAAACGATAGGCTTGCAGCAGTCCGGCCGGGCCGACGAACTTGTCCGGGTTCCACCAGAAGGAGGGACAGGAGGTCGAGCAGCAGGCACACAGGATGCACTCGTAGAGCCCATTGAGTTCCTCGCGCGCTTCCGGGGACTGCAGACGTTCGCGCTCCGGCGGGGGTTCATCATTGATCAGGTAGGGCTTGATCGAGTGGTACTGCTTGTAGAACTGCGACATGTCGACAATCAGGTCGCGAATCACCGGCAGCCCGGGCAGCGGCCGCAGTTTGATCGGTTCAGTCAATTCGTTCAGGTTGGTAATGCAGGCCAGCCCGTTCTTGCCATTGATGTTCATGGCGTCCGAGCCGCAAACCCCCTCGCGGCAGGAGCGACGCAGCGATAGCGAATCATCGACGCTCGCCTTGATGCGGTTCAATGCATCGAGCAGCATGCGATCGGTATCCTCGAGCACCACATCGATGTGCTGCATGCGCGGTGGCTCCCCGGTGTCGGGGTCATAACGATAGATCTGGAACTTGACGGTGCGCGGCATGGCAATTCCTCGATTCGGTCAGAAGGTACGTTTCTTGGGCTTGAAGGTCTCGACGGTCAAGGGCTTGGTGACCACCGGTTTGTAGTCCAGGCGATTACCTTCCGAGTACCACAGCGTATGCTTCATCCAATTGACGTCGTCGCGCTCGACATAGTCGTCGCGGGCGTGTGCACCACGCGATTCGGTGCGCGCCTGGGCCGATGTAATGGTCGCGCGCGCGGTCACCACGAGGTTGTCCAGTTCGAGCGCCTCGACGCGCGCCGTATTGAAGACCTTCGACTTGTCATCGATGGAGACCCTGGCCGCGCGTTCGGCCAGGCCCGCGATCACGTCCACTCCTTCGGTGAGCATCTGGTCGGTGCGAAACACGCCGCAATGAGCCTGCATGGCGCGACGGATGTCGTCGGCTACGCTCTGGGTTTTTTCACCCCCGGTGCGCGCATCGAGCGCCGCCAGACGCGCCAGCGTCGGGTCGGCAGCGTCGGTAGGCAGAGGCTTGTGCTCGCGCGTGCCCAGGTGCTCCTTGACGATCGCGTTGCCGGCGGACCGGCCAAAGACCACCAGATCGAGCAGCGAGTTGGTGCCAAGCCGATTCGCGCCGTGCACCGAAACACAGGCGCATTCGCCAATGGCATAAAGACCACCGACGGGAGAACTCGGGTTGCCGTCCTTGGGCACTACGACCTGACCATGGAAATTGGTCGGAATCCCACCCATCTGATAGTGGATCGTCGGCACCACCGGAATCGGCTCGCGGATCGGATCGACATTGGCGAATTTCATCGCGATCTCGCGGATCGAAGGCAGGCGCTTGAGAATCGTATCGGCGCCCAGATGATCCAGCTTTAAGAGCACGTGATCCTTGTGGGGTCCGCAGCCGCGGCCCTCCTTGATTTCCTGATCCATCGAACGCGACACGAAGTCGCGTGGTGCCAGGTCTTTCAGGGTTGGCGCGTAGCGCTCCATGAAGCGTTCGCCGTTGGCGTTGAGCAGAATGCCGCCCTCACCGCGCACCCCTTCGGTGATCAACACGCCGGCACCGGCGACGCCGGTCGGGTGGAACTGCCAGAATTCCATGTCCTCAAGCGGCAGACCGGCACGCGCGGCCAAGCCCATGCCGTCACCGGTATTGATGAAGGCATTGGTCGACGCGGCCCAGATGCGCCCGGCGCCGCCTGTGGCAAGCAGGGTTGCCTTGGCTTCGAGGATCATCGGTTCCCCGGTTTCCATCTCGAGTGCAACCACGCCGACCACGTCGCCCTCGGCATCACGAATCAGGTCCAGCGCCATCCATTCCACGAAGAACTGGGTGCGCGCGCGCAGGTTGCGCTGATACAGGGTATGCAGCAGCGCATGCCCGGTGCGATCGGCAGCAGCGCAGGCGCGCGCCACCGGTTTCTCGCCAAAATTGGCTGAATGTCCACCAAACGGGCGTTGATAGATCGTGCCGTCGGAGTTGCGATCGAACGGCATGCCGAAATGTTCAAGCTCATAGACCACGTGCGGGGCCTCACGGCACATGAACTCGATGGCATCCTGGTCGCCCAGATAGTCCGAACCCTTGACGGTGTCGAACATGTGCCAGTACCAGTTGTCCTCGCTCATGTTGCCAAGCGAAGCTCCGATGCCGCCCTGCGCCGCGACGGTGTGCGAGCGCGTCGGAAAAACCTTGGACAGTACCGCCACAGCCATGCCGGCTTCGGACAATTGCAGCGCGGCGCGCATTCCGGCGCCGCCTGCGCCCACGATCACCGCATCAAAGCGGCGGCGCGCGATCGAACTCTTGACCTGGGTCATGCTCATACGCTCCACAGGGTTAGCAGGGTATAGCCGGCACAACCGAGCAGCCAGACAGCAGTGAACAACTCGAGCATGAGGCGCAGCAGGGTCCGCTTGATATAGTCCATCCAGATGTCACGCATGCCGACCCAGGCATGATAGAGCAGCGCCACCACCGCAACGAAGGTGACGCTCTTCATCCACAGAGGCGCGAACAGCAGTGCCCAGCGGGTGTAGCCCGATGAACTGCCGGCCAGATAGCCGATCAGCACAAGCACCACAAATACCAGCATCACGATCGCCGTCAGGCGCTGGGCAATCCAGTCAAACAGGCCGTAGTGGGCGCCCGATACCGGACGCCGCGTGCCGATTCCTTCGGGACTGGTCATCAGAAGACTCCGAACAATTTGAGGGCTGCCAAAAGCGCCAGTGGCACGCTCACCGCAAATACGACCACGGAACTGCGCCGTGATGCGTCCTTCTCCACGCCGACGTGCACATCAAGCAGCAGATAGCGCACGCCCGCACACAGGTGATGCAGGAAGGCCCAGGCGAGCAGGACCAGCAAAATCCGCACATACCAGAGCGCACCTATTCCCTGCAGTTGGGCGTAGGTGCTAACCGAAGCCAGCGACAGATGGAACAGCCAGAGCAGCACAGGCATGAACAGAAACAGGCCCGCGCCGCTGATGCGATGCAGAATAGAGAGGATGCCAGCCAGCGGCAATCGGTAATGGGCGATCTGCGTGATGTGGATATTGCGGTACTCGGGACGATCATCACGGGTCAGGTCAGACATGGCGCTCCTCGCAGGGTAATGCGACTCGGCGTGGCAGCAATTGCGCCGCAGAGACGGACTCTTCGCAACTCGTCACGAAGGATTCAAAGCCCGTGCATTTTCGCTTATTTTTCGGCCTTGCACCAAACTGGCTGTGGACAGCGAGTGCATCGACGGCGGCGCTAACCGAGATCATTCTGGTAATGATGGTGTGAGGTGATGTACAAGCCGCGGCGCACCTCAACGGGCCGGTTGCCATAGGTGAAGGACACGCGCTCGACACTTAGCAAGGGCGTGCCGCTCTCGACCTCCAGGACCCGGGCACTGTCGGCGTCAGCTCCGACGGCGCGCAGTTTTTCGGTGGCATGGAGCATGCGCACGCCGAACTCGCTCTCGAAAAGCCCATACAGCGGCCCCTTGTATTCGGACAGGCGTTCGGCCGTAAGGCCCTTGAACAGGCCGCCCTGCAGCCAGATTTCGTCGAGCACGATCGGCGCGCCATCAAACAGCAGCACGCGACGCATCAGCACCACGGCATCGCCGGCCTTGATGTCGAGCAGCCGCGCGACTTCGCTGGGCGCGCGCACGCGCCGGCATTCCAGAAAACGGCTCTCGGGATAGTGCTGCTCACCCTCGTCGGGCGTCAGTCGCAGGAAGCGAAACTGGGCACGCGGCTCATGGTGGGTCGCAACAAAAGTGCCTCGACCCTGACGCCGCACCACCAGATTCTCGGCTGCGAGGGCATCGATCGCCTTGCGCACCGTGCCCTGGCTGACCTTAAAGCGCGCCGCCAACTCCATCTCGCTGGGAATGGCCTCGCCCGGTTTCCACTCCCCGCGGTCAAGACTCTGGGTGATCAAGGTCTTGATTTGCTGATACAAAGGCAGGAAGGTGGCCGATTCAAGCGGGCCCGGCGGTGCGCCAGCGGGACTGTTCGGGTTGGCGGGCATGCGCAGAATTTGAGCACATTCATCGCTGCCCGTCCACCAATCCGTACTTAACTCACTTATATCTTATATAAGATATAAGTTGACACTATCGACTCGCGGAGCTAGAGTTATTGCATGCAAGGGCAGTGCGCTCGGTTAAAATCGCAGGCGGTCAGCAGCTGGCCTGCGAGTCCGCTGTGACCCCGTCATCTGCGTGCGGCAAGCTGCGCTGAGCGCAACGCGCATTTTTATCCCGTAAGTCCTGGAGACCCAAATGACCACTCCCGCCAAGCGTGTCGCCGTCACCGGTGCCGCCGGCCAGATCGGCTATGCCCTACTATTTCGTATCGCCAATGGTGATTTGCTGGGCAAGCACCAGCCGATCATCCTGCAGCTTCTGGAAATCCCCGATGAGAAGGCCCAGAAGGCTCTCAAGGGCGTGATCATGGAGATCGAGGATTGCGCTTTCCCGCTCCTGCAGGGAGTTGTCGCAACCAGTGACCCCGCGGTCGCCTTCAAGGATGCCGATGTTGCCCTCCTGGTTGGCGCGCGTCCGCGCGGACCTGGCATGGAGCGCAAGGATCTGTTGAGCGTCAACGCCCAGATCTTTACTGCACAGGGGCGAGCCCTCAATGAGGCGGCCAGTCGCGACGTCAAGGTGCTGGTCGTCGGCAATCCGGCCAATACCAACGCCTATATCGCGATGAAGTCCGCGCCTGACCTGCCGCGCGAGAATTTCACTGCGATGCTGCGCCTGGATCACAACCGCGCGCTCTCGCAGATCGCGGGACGCACGGGCAAGGCAGTTGCCGATATCGAAAAACTGGTTGTCTGGGGTAATCACTCGCCAACCATGTATCCCGACTATCGCTTCTCGACCATTGGCGGCGCACCCGTGACTTCCCTGATCGGCGATGAAGAGTGGAATCGCAACGTTTTCATCCCGACGGTTGCCAAGCGGGGTGCGGCCATCATCGACGCGCGCGGCCTGTCCTCGGCGGCTTCTGCAGCCAACGCCGCCGTCGACCATGTGCGCGACTGGATTCTCGGCACCAACGGCAAGTGGGTGAGCATGGGCATCGCATCCGATGGCAGCTATGGCATTCCCGAGGACGTCATCTACGGCTTCCCGGTGACAACCTCGGCCGGCAAATACACGCTGGTTCGCGACCTCGCCATCGACGCCTTCTCGCGCGAACGCATGGACAACACACTAAAAGAGCTGCTCGAGGAGCGCGACGCCATCAAGCATCTGCTGGGTTAGGAACCGGCGCGGCAATCCGAGCCGGGAACAGCTACAGGCTGGCCCGGCTTTTTTTACAGCCATTGGAACCCGATATGAGCACAGCTTCGGCAGGAGCACGTCTGCGTAGCGCCCTTGAAGCGGAAACTCCGCTCCAGGTGGTCGGTGCGATCAATGCCAATCATGCACTGCTGGCGCGTCAGGCAGGCTTTCGCGCCATCTACCTCTCCGGTGGCGGCGTCGCGGCTGGCTCGCTCGGCCTGCCCGATCTCGGCATCTCGGGCCTCGAGGATGTCCTGACCGATGTGCGCCGCATCACCGATATCTGCGATCTGCCGCTTCTGGTCGACGTCGATACCGGATTTGGCGCCTCTGCCTTCAATGTCGCGCGAACCACGCGCTCGATGATCAAGGCAGGTGCCGGCGGCATGCACATCGAAGATCAGGTCGGCGCCAAGCGCTGCGGGCACCGGCCCAACAAGGAGATCGTCAGTCAGTCTGAGATGGTCGACCGGATCAAGGCCGCGGTTGACGCGCGCACCGACGCCTCGTTCGTCATCATGGCGCGCACCGACGCACTGGCGGTCGAGGGCCTCGAGGCCGCCATCGAGCGAGCGCGCGCCTGCGTGGCTGCAGGCGCGGACATGATCTTTCCTGAAGCGATCACCGAGCTTGCCATGTACCGGCGCTTCGCCGATGCCGTGGGCGTGCCGATTCTGGCCAACATCACCGAATTCGGTGCGACTCCCTTGTTTTCGGTGGCCGAACTCGCCACTGCCGGCGTCGGACTGGTTCTGTATCCGCTGTCGGCGTTTCGTGCCATGAACAAGGCCGCGCAAAACGTCTACCAGACCCTGCGCGCCGAGGGCACCCAGAAGAATCTTGTTGGGCAGATGCAAACGCGCGATGAACTGTATCGTTCGATCGGTTACTACGACTATGAGAAGAAACTCGACGAGCTGTTCGCCCGCAGCAAGTGAATTCGCCTTGGCACCACAAATCTAGAGGAGCACGCATCCATGTCAGAGCCTAACGCAGTCGTCAGCACGCCCAAGCCGAAGAAATCCGTAGCGCTCTCGGGCGTGGTCGCCGGCAACACGGCCCTGTGTACGGTCGGGCGCACCGGCAACGATCTGCACTACCGCGGCTACGACATCCTCGATCTTGCCGACCAGTGTGAATTCGAGGAGATTGCCCACCTGCTCGTGCACGGCAGCCTGCCCAATGTCGCCCAATTGTCTGCCTACAAGGCCAAACTGCGTGCCCTGCGCGGGCTACCGGCGAGTGTCAAAGCGGCGCTGGAGTGGCTGCCGGCAGCAGCCCATCCGATGGATGTCATGCGCAGCGGGGTCTCAGCGCTTGGCTGTGTGCTTCCCGAGAAAGACGACCATAACGCGCCGGGTGCGCGCGACATCGCCGATCGCCTGATGGCCTGCCTCGGCTCGATGCTGCTCTACTGGTATCACTATTCGCACAACGGCAAACGCATCGAGCTTGAGTCCGACGAGGATTCCATCGGCGGTCACTTCCTCCATCTGCTGCACGGGGTGGCGCCAAGCAAGCTGGCCGTGCGCGCAATGCATACCTCGCTGGTGCTGTACGCGGAACACGAATTCAATGCGTCGACGTTTACGGCGCGCGTGATTGCCGGCACCGGCTCGGACATCTATTCGGCCATTACCGGGGCCATCGGTGCACTGCGCGGTCCCAAGCACGGCGGCGCCAACGAGGTAGCACTGGACATCCAGGCACGCTACGCAAGCCCCGACGAGGCCGAGGCTGACGTGCGTACGCGGGTGGCCAACAAGGAAGTCATCATCGGGTTTGGCCACCCGGTCTATACCATCTCCGACCCGCGCAACAAGGTCATCAAGGAAGTGGCGAGAAAGTTGTCAGAGGACGCGGGTTCGATGCGCCTGTTCTCGATCGCCGAGCGCCTCGAAAAAGTGATGTGGGACCAGAAAAAAATGTTTCCCAATCTCGACTGGTTCTCGGCGGTCAGCTATCACATGCTCGGCGTCCCTACCTCGATGTTCACCCCGCTGTTTGTAATCAGTCGTACCTCGGGATGGGCTGCGCATATCATGGAGCAACGCAGCGACAACAAGATTATCAGACCGAGCGCCAACTACATCGGGCCGGAAGACCAGAAGTTCGTGGCGCTGGCCAAACGCAAGTGAAATCTCCCCTGTCGCCTTCTCATGTGCGCTGCCTCACAAAATGCGCGAGCGACAGGCGCCGGGCAGTCCCTGCGAATAGCCTATTGATGGCATTTCATCGCATAATCGCGGCAAATTCGGTCGGAAAACCCCGTCCGCGATTTGCGTATGGGCGTTCCCGCGTCGGCAATGGAGATTCGGTTGATGGACGAGGGCCAAAGCTTTGTGAAGACGGAGGCCGGTCGCGACGAGATGCGTACTCGTGCGCGCCATCTTCCGGGAGCCCTGCGTCAGGCCTTGCTACTGGTGGATGGACATCGCACGCTCGGTCAACTGCGCGAAATGCTTGCCGGCAGCAAAGCGCCCACCGATTGCGTCGAACAGATCCTTGCGCTCGGACTGATCGAGCCGGTAAGCCCACCGGAGCCCCCTGCGCCAGCGCCGCCGCCATCGCCTGCGCCATCTGCGCCGATCCCGCTCGCGGAATCAACCGAGCCGAGTCGCTCTGCCTTCCCGGATTCCAGTCCAGGCGAAGCTGCGCCGCGCATAGTCGATCGGCGGGCGCCGGTGCGCGAGCGCACCGTCGAAGAAGTCTCGGCGGAAGAACTAGAAGCCAAGCGCTTCGAGCGCCTCTACATGCTCATGCTGGAGGTCACGCGTGACTATCTGGGCATTCGCGGCATGTTCATGCAACTCAAGATCGAGCGCTGTGCCAATGTCGATGATCTGCTCGCGCTACGCTACGAGCTCGGTGAAGCGATTTCACGGGCCCGAGGTCCGGCAGTCGCAGCTGAACTTGTGGCTCGCATCCAGGCCGCGGCCTGATCGAGCGCCGCAGAGACCGACGGCGCCGGCAGGCGCGCATCAAATCCCCCGCACCTCATTTCTTTTCCGCAAATCCTGAAAAGTCCACAAGCCATGTCCCCTGCCACCAAGACGATTCGCCAGAAACCCGACGCTGTCCTCACCGATATCGTCGACTATGTGACCAAGTACCGCATCGATTCGAAGCTCGCGTTTTCGACCGCGCGCAGCTGCCTGATCGACACGCTGGGCTGCGGTCTCGAAGCGCTCGAGTACCCCGCATGCACGAAGCTGCTCGGCCCGATAGTTCCGGGGACGGTCGTTCCCAACGGTGCCAAGGTACCCGGCACGCAGTTCCAGCTCGATCCGGTACAGGCCGCGTTCAATATCGGCGCGATGATCCGCTGGCTCGATTTCAACGACACCTGGCTCGCCGCCGAATGGGGACACCCCTCGGACAATCTCGGCGGGATACTGGCTACTGCCGACTGGCTCTCGCGTAATGCGATCGCCCAGGGCAAGCCGCCCCTGCTGATGAAGGACGTGCTCGTCGCTATGATCAAGGCGCATGAGATCCAGGGATGCATCGCACTCGAGAATTCGTTCAACAAGGTGGGACTTGACCACGTGCTGCTGGTCAAGCTCGCCTCCACCGCCGTGGTCGGCGAAATGCTCGGACTGTCGCGCAAGGAGCTCATCAACGCGGTCTCGCTGGCCCTCGTCGACGGCCAGTCGCTGCGCACCTATCGTCATTCTCCCAATACCGGTTCACGCAAGAGCTGGGCCGCGGGCGACGCGACTTCGCGGGCGGTGCGCTTAGCGCTGATCGCGCGAACCGGCGAGATGGGCTATCCCACCGTCCTGACGGCCAAGACCTGGGGCTTTTACGACGTGCTCTTCAAGGGCCAGCCCTTCAAGTTCCAGCGTCCTTATGGCAGCTATGTCATGGAGAACGTGCTCTTCAAGATCTCGTTTCCTGCCGAATTCCACTCGCAGACAGCGGTCGAAGCGGCGATGACTCTGCATCAGCAGCTCGCGAAGGCGGGCAAGACCGCACAGGACATCAAGAAGGTGACGATCCGCACCCACGAGGCCTGCATTCGCATCATCGACAAGAAGGGACCCCTGAATAATCCGGCCGATCGCGACCACTGCATCCAGTACATGGTCGCCGTTCCACTGCTGTTCGGACGCCTCACGGCGGCCGATTACGAGGACGGTATCGCGGCCGATCCACGCATCGACGCCCTGCGCGACAAGATCGTCTGCGTTGAGGACAAGTCATTCACGCGCGATTATCACGATCCCGAGAAGCGCTCCATTGCCAACGGCCTGACCGTCGAGTTGAACGACGGGCGCAAGCTCAAGGAAGTAGTCGTCGAATATCCGATTGGTCACAAGCGCCGGCGCAAGGATGGCATCCCACTGCTCGAAGCCAAGTTCCGCACCAATCTTGCGCGGCGATTCCCGACGCGCCAGCAGGAGCGCATACTGGCCGTCTCGCTCGACCAGAAGGCTCTCGAAGCCATGCCGGTTCACGAATATGTCGATCTGTACGTGATTTGATGAAACTCGCCGGCCGCCGATCGCAGGCGCGGCAAACCGTTGCAAGCGGCTGGTGATGTCGTGCGAATTGGAAGATAAACTGTGAGGGATATGTCATGAGTCACAACACGCTAAATACCCTGAAGGAGTTCAAGATCGGCAGCAAGAGCGGCCAGTTCTATTCACTGCCGGCACTCGGCAAGGCGCTCAACAGGGACCTCTCGCGTCTGCCCGTGTCGATCCGCATTGTGCTCGAATCGGTGCTGCGCAATTGCGACGGCAAGAAAGTTACCGAAGAGCACGTGCGTGAGCTGGCCGGCTGGAAGCCGACCGCCGAGCGTACTGCCGAGATTCCGTTTGTGGTCGCGCGTATCGTGCTGCAGGACTTCACCGGTGTGCCCCTTTTGGCCGACCTGGCTGCCATGCGCGGCGTCGCCAGTCGCATGGGCAAGGATCCCAAGAAGATCGAACCCCTCGTACCAGTCGATCTGGTCGTCGATCACTCGGTGCAGATCGACTATTTCCGCACCCCGAATGCGCTCGATCTGAACATGAAGCTCGAGTTCCAGCGCAATCGCGAGCGCTATCAGTTCATGAAGTGGGGCATGCAGGCCTTCGATACCTTCAAGGTAGTGCCACCGGGCATCGGCATCGTGCATCAGGTCAATCTCGAGTATCTCGCGCGCGGTGTGCACAAGAAGGGCTCGCTCTACTATCCCGACACCCTCGTTGGCACCGACAGCCACACGACGATGATCAATGGTATTGGCGTGGTCGGCTGGGGTGTCGGTGGCATTGAGGCCGAGGCCGGCATGCTGGGCCAGCCGGTCTACTTCCTCACGCCTGATGTGGTGGGCGTGCATCTGAAGGGCAAGCTGCGCGGCGGTGTTACGGCGACCGACCTGGTACTGACCGTGACCGAGTTGCTGCGCCGTGCCAAGGTGGTCGGCAAATTCGTCGAATTCTTTGGGGAAGGCACCGCCTCGCTGGCGCTGCCGGATCGCGCCACGATCGCCAACATGGCACCGGAATACGGCGCGACCATGGGCTTTTTCCCGGTCGATGACAAAACCATCAGCTACCTGCAGGGAACCGGTCGCACCAGCGACGAGATCGCCGCCTTTGAGGCCTATTTCAAGGCGCAGAACCTGTTTGGCGTGCCCAGGGCCGGCAGCATCGACTACAGCAGCACGCTCGAGCTTGACCTCGGCAGTGTCGCGCCCTCGCTTGCCGGACCCAAGCGGCCCCAGGATCGCATAGAACTTGGCAACGTCAAGAAGACCTTTGGCTCGCTGTTTTCCAAACCGGTCGCCGAAAACGGCTTTAACAAGCCGGCCGGTGAGCTCAATCGCGCCTATCGCACCAGCGACGGGCTCGAGCTGCATAACGGCGATGTGCTGATCGCCGCGATCACGTCCTGCACCAACACCTCGAATCCGAGCGTACTGCTGGCAGCGGGATTGATGGCCAAAAAGGCAGTTGAGCGCGGCCTGAGCGTCAAACCACATATCAAGACTTCCCTTGCCCCCGGCAGTCGCGTAGTGACCGATTACCTGACCAAGACCAAGCTTCTGCCCTATCTCGAGAAGCTCGGCTTTGGTGTAACCGCCTATGGCTGCACGACCTGCATCGGCAATGCGGGTGACCTCACAGCACCGCTTAACGAGGCCATCACCAAGAACGATCTGATCTGCGCGGCCGTGCTGTCGGGCAATCGCAACTTCGAGGCACGCATTCATCCCAATATCAAAGCCAACTTCCTCGCCTCGCCACCGCTCGTGGTCGCCTACGCGATCGCCGGCAATGTGCTCACCGATCTGATGACCGAGCCGCTGGGCAAGGGCAAGAAGGGCGAGGACGTATTCATCGGCGACATCTGGCCCACCAGCGAGGAAATCGACGCGCTTTTGAAGAGCGCCATGGATCCCAAGACTTTTCGCACGCTCTATGGTTCGCTCACCAAGGACGGCGACTTGTGGAGTCAGGTTCCCTCGGCCTCCGGTCAGGTGTACAACTGGCCGGGTTCGACCTACATTGCCGAGCCGCCGTTTTTTGAGCACTTCGCAATGCAGCCGGGCGCATCAGCCACCGGCATCAAGGGCGCGCGCGCGCTCGGCATCTTTGGCGACTCGGTAACGACCGACCATATTTCTCCAGCCGGATCGATCAAGGAAAGTTCGCCCGCCGGACAATACCTGGTTGAGCACGGTGTGACCAAGGTCGACTTCAACAGCTATGGCGCCAGGCGCGGCAATCACGACGTCATGATGCGCGGCACCTTTGCCAATGTGCGCATCAAGAACCTGATGATTCCGGCAGCAGCCGACGGTGCCCGCGTGGAAGGTGGCGTCACGCTGTTCCAGCCGGGTGGCCAACAGCTGTCGATCTACGATGCAGCCATGCGCTATATCGCGGCCGGTGTACCCACCATCGTCTTTGGTGGCGAGGAGTATGGTACCGGCTCGTCGCGCGACTGGGCCGCCAAGGGTACCCAGCTCCTGGGAGTCAAGGCGGTCATCGCGCGCAGCTTCGAGCGCATCCATCGCTCGAACCTGGTGGGTATGGGAGTTCTGCCCTTGCAGTTCAAGGGCAGCGACTCCGCGCAGGCGCTCGGCATCTCCGGTACCGAGACTTTCGATCTTGAGATTCCCGGTACAATCCGTCCGCAGATGGAAGTCACGCTGATCGTCAATCGCGCGGACGGCAAGCAACAGCGCGTTGCGCTTTTGCTGCGCATCGACACTCCGATCGAAGTCGATTACTTTCACCACGGCGGGATCCTGCCTTACGTGTTGCGCCAGCTGCTCGCGGCCTGATCGGGCGACGGCGAGCGCGCTGCACCCGCCGGTTTCTGTCTATAGGCGCGAGGCATGGGAAGCAGCACATGAAACGAGGTCGCAACAAGTCCGCATTGCCGCGCTTGTCCCGCGATGCCGAAGGACTGGTCAGTCTCGCGCAGGGACTGGCCAATTCCGGCAGTCTGTACGAAGAACGCTTTTGGGATGCGCGCCTGTCGGCGGCACTTGACCACGTGTTCGAGGCAGGTTCGGACGCGACGCTCGACGCGGCGCTCGACCATCTCTATACGACCCTGCCTGGTGCCTACGACGTGCTCATCGAGCTCGCTGAAGCGCACGCCGACTGCGTCGAACTCGACGGGCACGACGTCCTGCTTGTCGCGGCACCCATACTTGCCTGGTCCAAATATGCGATCTACTCCGGACCTCTCAAGGCAGACGCGGTGCAGACGCTCGGCGCGCATCTGTATGGCCATATCGCTGCCGAGGCAGTACGCATCGCACTATCTCCCTACCTGTACTCGATTGACCAATTGCCGCGCAGTCTGATGGCCACGCGCAATCTCGCGCTCGAACTCGCGCGCAGTGCCTTGAGCGAGAGCGCGGCACGCGCACCGGCGCGTATGCCCGAAACTGCGCCACTATTGGCCGATACGCGCTATCTCCTGGCCGCCTTCGTGGTGCCGCACGGCAAGGCCTTGTTCCGCTGGCAGGAACAAGGCAATCGCGAGCAGATCCTGGAGCGCTGGCGCACGCAGGGACTGCCCAACATCCAGGCGTTACTGCCCGGTTGCGTGGTCGATACGCTGCTGCCTGACGGCTATCACGTGGCCTGTCGCGAAGCCGATCGTGCCGTTCGTCCCTACTCGCTGTCGGCGGCCTTCGCCTTTTTGACGGCGGCGCTTGATCTGGGCAGTGACCAATTGCGTGCGGTGATCGCGCCGTTTGGCAAGGAACGAGCCGAGGAATACCGGATCGCCTTCACCCGGCGCCAGAGCGATGAAGTGGTGCATGGCGTTGTCTGGCCGATTTACGGACGCGAGGATGGACCCGAGGGCGAAGGCCCGACCGACCATATTATCGATCTGCTGCGCGCCCAGGGCATCACTGACTCCCTGGTCCTCGAGCAGCTCTTTCCGCTTGAGTTCTGCGATGACTGCGGCGCACCTCTGTTCGCCGATCCACAAGGCGAGTTGGTGCATGCCGAGCTGCCCGACGAGGCCGAACCACCAACCGCGCACCTGCATTGAGCGCAGCGGCAAGCCCGGCAGCACCGTCCCCTGACGGGCGCCCCCCGGAATATCTCGGCGACGCGGCAGTCCGCTCGATCATCATTGGTCTGATGCTGGCCATCCTCCTGGGTGCGCTCGATCAGACCATTGTTTCGGTCGCGCTGGCCCGCATGGCGGAGGATCTGCACGGATTCGAGCTGCTCGCCTGGGTGGTATCGAGCTACCTGGTCGCCTCAACCGTGGTCACGCCGATCTACGGCAAGCTTGGCGACCTTTTCGGTCGGCGCCTGATGCTCTCGTGTGCGCTGTGCGTGTTCCTGCTCGCCTCGGTCGGCTGCGCGCTGGCGCAGACCATGGGACAAATGATCGCGGCGCGCGTCATCCAGGGGCTCGGTGGTGGTGGCCTGATCTCGATCGCCCAGACCATCATCGCTGACGTCGTGCCCTTACGCGAACGCGGTCGCTACCAGGGCTATATCAGTGGCGTATTCGCCCTGTCCTCGGTAACCGGACCGGTGGTCGGCGGCCTGCTCACCCACTACCTGTCGTGGCGCTGGTGCTTCTGGATCAACCTGCCCCTTGGTCTGGCCGCCCTCCTTATCTCGCGTCGTGCGCTTGCCCTCCTGCCGGTTCCCGGCGTGCGGCGCCCGATCGATTATCTCGGGGCCGTGCTCCTGACAACCGCACTGACGACGCTACTGATCGGCATCACGCGCACCGGACATGGCGATGCCTGGAATAGCAGCGCGATCCTCGAGCTCTATGGCACTGCAATCGTCTTTGCTACGCTTTTTGTGATCTGGGAGAAGCGCGCACGCGAACCCCTGGTGCCGCTGCATCTGTTTCGGAACCGGGCAGTCACCCTGTGCTGCGTGATCCTGTTTCTTGGTTTCTTCAACCTGATCGGCATGGCTGTCCTCATGCCGCTACGCTTTCAGATAGTCGCCGAAGCACCCGCCAACGTGGCCGCCTGGCGCCTCGTACCGATGTCGCTCATGATTCCCTGCGGAGCGTTCGTGGCCGGGCGCCTGATGATGAAAAGCGGACGCTATCGTCCGACCCAGCTGGTCGGCGCGGCACTGGTGCCCATCATGCTCGCCGCGCTCGCCTGGGTAGACGTGCGCTCGGTCTGGCCGTGCGCCCTGATCATGGCCGGCGCGGGAATCGCCATCGGGCTGCAGTTCCCCTCGGCGCTCGTTGCGGTGCAGAATTCGGTGCCCTACGAGCACCTCGGAATTGCCACGGCGACGACCGCCTTCTCGCGCTCTCTAGGCGGGGCAATCGGAATTGCCCTCTTGAGCTCAGTCCTGCTCGCGACCCTGCATGCAAACGCTGGCAGCGCTTACGGCGGCGTCAATACGCTGCATGACATGCTCACCGAGATTGCCAGCGGCAGCGCAGCCACACGCGCCGAACTGCACGCCACTACCGATGCCGCGTTCGGCCACATCTTTCTGGTCGGCGCCGCGATCGCCCTGATCGCGCCCGTGCTGGCCTGGTTCGTCCCGGACCGGGCGCTGCGGGGCCGCGCGGGTTAGACCGCGCGTGGGCTCCGCATCATCGAACCATCAGTTCGGATCGAAGTGAACGCGCTTGAGCTGCCCGCGCAGCTCTCCGTTCGGATTGGCGGCTGTGTGGATATTGAAGTACCAGTTCCCCGCAGCCAGTTGTGCTGCCTGGTCATCGGTGATCACGGTCTCGCCTTCGATCGGGCTGTCAAACGGCGGGGTTAGGGCAACCACGACGCCGGCATTGGTGCCAATGGGCGCCGGTCCGTGAAAGTGCGCCGCGGTCGCTGGACCGGTCAGACCAGTGTAGGTGATCTTCCAGTGAAATATCTTGGTGCGGGTCTGAAAGCTGACCTCGACTTTGCCGACTCCAGGAGCGCCGCGCGGTGGCACTTCGCTCACACCATTGAGGTCACCCTTGTAGACGAGGGTCTCCCCTTTATTGGGCAGGTAGCTGCACGCAGCCAGCGCCAGCACCAACAGGCCCTGGCCAATTGCCAATGAGATTCTTCTCACAGACGCTCCTCTTATTATCTTGGTTTAATAGTGATCGCCACTCCGATCGGCGCCTATTGTGCCACGCCATGGTGACGCAATCACTACATCTGCGCGCGATCCGCGAGATATTGTGCGATAGGCAGCAAAATCGCCGCGCCGAGGCGTTTGCTGCGCGCACCATCCCAGCCACGTTGGGAATCGGGCAGATTGGCGTTGTCCTTAAACGGCATTTCCAGCGTAAGGGAAAGACAGCCAAATTCGTGCCCGACCCATTTTGAAGCGAGTTTTAGCGCTTCGGTGCTGTGCTTGTCGCGCGGATAGCCAAAGCGGTCCTGGAAATCGGGACTGGCGTTTTTGAAATTGGCGATGAAGCTCGCCTGGCTGTCGGCCAGTGCTTGCGTGAAACCGGGCACCATGTCGTTTCCGGCCACAAATACATAAGGCAGCGCCTCATCGCCGTGGGCGTCAACGAACAGTGCCACGCCCTCCTTCTGCATGGCCGCGCGCACCAGCCAGACCTCGGGGCTGCGCTCGCGGCTTGGCTCAAGCCACTCCCGGTTCAGGTTGGCACCCGCGGCGTTGGTGCGCAGATTGCCGCGTACTGCGCCGTCCGGATTCATATTGGGTACGACGCAAAAGCGCGCGCTGCCAAGCAAGGTGCGGCTCACGGGATCCGCGCCATCGAGCAGTCGCTCGAGCAGGCCTTCGACGAACCACTCGGCCATGGTCTCGCCCGGATGCTGGCGCGCGATGATCCACACGCGCGGAGCCTGGGCCTGTCGGGACCCCAGATAGAGGATATCCAGATCACGCCCATCGACGGTAGCGCCGAGGCGTTGCTGCTCGACGCCCGGAGCCGCCCCGATTCGGCCAATCAGTTCGAGATGGCGCTCCCACGAATAGGGTTCGAAATAGGCGTAGTAGATCGCGTCAGCGGCCGGCGTATGCTGCCACTCGAGCACACCGTCGACCAGGCGCGTGGCGACCCGGAACCAGTTACTGTGATCGTAGGACGCGACCACCGAGTAATCCCGCCAGCCACCCGGATAGGTCGACTGGCCGGCGTTGGTCAGACGCACCGTAATGGGCGTGTCCCGCACGCCGGCCACGCGAAAATGGAACCATTGCGTAAAATCGGCATGGCTGTCGGCGCGAATGCGCAGCGAGATGTCATCAGGCTGCTCGCAGCGATCCACCAGGATCGCGCCGGAATCGAAATTGCTTGAAATACTGATCATCGAGCCTGCTCTCCCGTCTGCAATCACCGCCAGGCGCTTGCTGGCGAAGGCTGCATGATACTGAGAACATTGGGCGGGCGCACAGGAGGGGCATGGAAGAGTACTGGGACAATCAATCGCCGCGCTGGGTGCTCGACACCAACGTGCTGCTCGACTGGCTGATCTTCAGTGATCGCGCCGCGCTGCCTCTGGTAGAGGCCATTGAATCCGGTGCCATCGATCTTGTCTCCAACGAGTTGTGCCGTCGTGAACTGGCGCGCGTGCTGGCTGAGGCGGACTTGCCTGCCGACGTCAGCCGCCGGGCACGGGCACTGGTGCGCTTCGATGAGCACGTGACGCTTTATGCCGGGGATCCGGGCGCCGAGGTCCTTCCGCAATGCCGGGACAGCACTGACAAGAAGTTTCTCGAGCTCGCGCGCGACACGCGTGCGCACGCGCTCGTCACCAAGGACCGTGAGTTGCTGCGCCTGGCGCGCCGAGTCCGCGAGCTGGGCCTGTTCAAGATCATCGATGTCGCAGCGGCCATTCGACAATTACCCGACAGCCTGTGATCAAATAGAGATATCGAGAATTGCGTCCCCAGCCATGAGCGCGCGAACCCAGGAACTGACAGCCGAGCTTGACTTGCGCATACAGAGCAAGCTGCCGCGCGTGGGCACGACCATCTTTACGGTCATGTCAGCGCTTGCCAGCGAACTCAACGCCGTCAATCTCGGCCAGGGATTTCCAGATTTCTCATGCGACCCGCGTCTGGTAGACGCCGTCGATGCCGCGATGCGGGCCGGATTTAACCAGTACCCTCCCATGACCGGTGTGGCGCTGCTGCGAGAAGCAGTGGTCGCCAAGATTCGCGCAAGTTATGGGCACGCGTATTCGGTCGACAGCGAGATCACGATCACTGCGGGCGCCACCCAGGCGATCCTGACGGCGGTACTCGCGCTCGTGCATCCGGGCGACGAAGTCATCGTGCTCGAACCGGTCTACGACAGCTATGTACCGGCCATCCTTCTGGCCGGTGGCATTCCGGTGCCGGTCGCCATGCGCGCCGCTGGCGCCGGCGGCGCCCGCTTTTGCGTCGACTGGGATGAGGTACGCAGTGCCGTGACCGCGCGCACCCGCGTGATCATGGTGAATTCGCCGCATAATCCAACAGGGATGGTATTTAGCGCGACCGACCTCTCGCAACTGGCGGCAATCGCCGAGACCCATAATCTGATCGTGATCTCCGACGAAGTCTACGAGCACATGGTCTACGATGGGCTCAGTCATCAAAGCGTGGCCTGCCACGAGGGCCTGGCGGCACGCAGCGTACTGATCTCAAGCTTTGGCAAGACCTTTCATGTGACCGGCTGGAAGGTCGGCTATGTGGCTGCCCCTGCCGTGCTGAGCACCGAATTTCGACGGGTGCACCAGTTCAATGTGTTTACCGTCAACACACCGATGCAACATGGATTGGCGAGCTATCTGAGCGATCCCACGCCCTACCTCACGCTCGCGGCCTTCTATCAACGCAAACGCGACCTGTTCCTTGAAGGAATCAAGCGCACCCGGTTTGTTGTCGAGCCGACGGCCGGTACTTATTTTCAACTGGCTTCCTATGCCGGCATCGAGGGGCCCGGGGCAAGCTTGAACGAGGTCGATTTCTGCCGCTGGCTGGTACGCGAAGTCGGGGTGGCAGCGATCCCGGTGTCTGCCTTTTACGATTTGCCGCGTGAATCGCGCCTGATCCGCTTTTGCTTTGCGAAACAGGACAGCACTCTGCAGCGCGCGCTCGAGCGCCTCTCAAGTCTTTGAGCAGGCGCGGCACACCCGATCACGGCCGCCGCCTGCTTGTGCAGGGTCTGCTCGCAAGCCTTTGGCCCTTGCACGCCTCTGGCGCCTCCGCTCTTGACGATTTGCCCGACGAGATTCGCCAGGTCCTGATCGACTGGGACGGCATGGGCTGGCACTGGACCGGCAGCGACGTCGAAGAGCAGTCGGCCAAGTGGCTCGCGGCGCTGGCAAGTTCGGGCGGAATCACGGCCGAGGTCAGCACCTATCCGTTCACGCGGACCGACGTACTTGCTTGCACGGTACGCTGTGGCGATGCGCGCTGTGCCGGGCTGCCGATGTTCGACGCCGGCTCAACCAGCGCGGATGGGGTTACCGGGACGCTTTGCAAATCGGGCGAAGCCGGTGATATCGCAGTGCTGGAGGTAGCGCCCAGCGCGGCGCGTGACGAAGCCCTCTACCGGCTGCGTAGCCTCGGGCGCTATCGGGCGGCAATCGTCATCACCGCCGGTGGCGCGCCGGGCCTGGCACCACTCGATCTGCCCGACGGCGCGCGCGCGCGCAACAGCAGTCTGCCAGTCATCGAAGTCAGTAGCGAAGCGCGCGCCTGGCTCGTCCCGGCGAGCGCCCAGCACCGCAAGGCAACGGTGGTAGCAAGCTTTGAGCAGAGTTCGGCCTGGGCTCGCAATGTGGTTGCAGCGATGCCGGGGCTCGACAAGCAGCGCGCGCCGATAATCGTGCTAGCAGGTCGTAGCGGCTGGGGACCCTGCGTGGGCGAGCGAGCCGGGGGACTGGCCGTCTGGATGCGCATGATTGGCCTCTTGAGTACCGCTCCGGCGCTGCACCCGATCCTGATGGTGGCCACGAGCGGCTGCGAACTTGGCGACCAGGGTGCACAGGCCTTCGTCGCAAAAAACGGCGAACTAGTAAAAAATGCCGCAGGCTGGATGCTGCTCGGGGCTAACCTCGGGGTACGTCAGCGCCTGGTGCGCATCGCCGGATCGAGCGAGGATCTGCTGGAACTGGCACGGCGTCACCTGCGCACCGAGCACACCCACTTCGACACGGACGCGCTTGAGTTGCCCGCAGCGGCGAGCGCGCCGACGCTTTCCTACTCGGCTGCACCTGGCCCCCTCTATCATCTGCCCTCGGATCAACTGCCCGCAGCTCTTGACGTCAGCCAGGTCTCATCGGTGGCCAACGCCTGCGCACGCACCCTGTTCGATATGGCGGGTGGATAAGTCGAACTAGCCGAAAGTGAACGCATAGGCCTTGCCACCCGCATCGAGGAATTCGATCTCGAAAGTGCGGTCGCCTATCGCACCCTGCTGGCGCACCAGTTGATAGAGGCGCTCACCAGCGATTAGCCCCTCGCCGTGTTCATCGATATCGGCGCCATGGTCGGCCAGAGGCTCATGGCCATCGATGCGCACCCGGATGCGCATCGGCTTGCCGTTTTCTGCTGGAGCGAGAACCAGGTGCAGGTCGCGCGCATGAAAGCGAAAGACAATCCGCGCCCCCGCCGCCACCGCCTGCGCACGCTCGTCTGCCACCTGCCACCGGCCTGCCAGACCCCATTCGTTCAACGCAAGCTTTGCGGGCGCCGCGTAATCCCTGACAGCGTCATGCACCTCGCCGCCCGCAGACGCGAAGCGTTCCGCGCGCGCATAGCCGAGATAGGTTTCAGGCGAGCGCACATCGGCCAGATCGGCCTCGGCCTGTGCACCCTGTTCTCTGACTGCGACTGCGCCCGCGCCCACGCTATGCCCTGCTTCCCTTAACAGCTGCTGGATCACGGCCTCGGAAGTGGCGTATTCGCCTTCCCCGAAATGGTGGTGACGGATGCGACCTTGCGCGTCGATGAAAAAATGCGCCGGCCAGTAGCGATTACCAAAGGCACGCCAGATCGCGAAGTCGTTGTCGACTGCCACCGGATAATCGACCTGCAGATCCTTTACCGCCTGTCGTACGTTTGGCACTTCCTTCTCGAAGGCAAACTCGGGAGTGTGAACCCCGATGACAACCAGTCCGTCGTCCTTGTATTTCGCGGCCCAGGCGCGCACATAGGGCAACGAGCGCAGGCAGTTGATGCAGGAGTAGGTCCAGAAATCCACCAGCACCACCTTGCCGCGCAACGCCTCGGTACTAAGCGGGGGTGAGTTGAGCCATTCCACCGCGCCAGTCAGCGCCGGCATCTGGCCCTCGACCGGCAGCATGTCGAGCCTGATATCGCCTGGCGACGCAGCTGCGTTCTCGCTGCCAGCCCCAAACCGATCGATCAGCGCCTGTTCCACTTTCGAGGTGCTCGCCAGCGACAGCTGTGTCAGCACACCAGTGTCCAGTCTGAGCGCGATGGCCGCCACCCCGCACAGGAGCGCAAGACCAAGGCCGCGCCGGATCCATTGGCTCGCACCGAGCGACTTTTTCATCATCGCGAAAACCTTGCCCCCAATCAGGAGCGCCACGCCGAGTGACGAGGCGGCTCCAAGCGCATAGGCCAGCAACAGCAGGGAGGTGCGGGCACTCGCCCCGCTTAAAGCCGCGACGGTGAGCACGATTCCGAGAATGGGACCGGCACAAGGCGCCCACAGCAGGCCCGTTGCAATGCCCAAGAGCAACGAGGGGATGATCGAGCCGCCGGCTTGCCCAGAACCGCTAGCACGCTCGGACAGGCGCGATCCGAGGCTGACGAGGGGCGCCATCAGACGATCCCCGAAGTGCGGGAACAGCAGAGTCAAACCGAAGACGCCCAGCAGCACCACCGCCGCGCTGCGTCCGTAGCTATTGGCCTGTACTGCCCAGCCGCCGCCGACCGCAGCAAGGGACGCAACCGCGGCAAAAGTCAGGGCCATGCCAGCCAGCAAAGGCAGGCCATTGCGAACAAAGGCCGCATCCGAGCGTGCGAATACGAAGGGCAGCACCGGCAGGATGCATGGGCTCAGAATCGTCAGTACACCGCCGAGATAGGCGAGCAGGAACAAGATCATCGGAAATCCTTGGGGCGGCGTGACACACGGCCATGCTAATGAGTCGGCGCCGGGCCCACATTCTTACACGGCATGCGGCCCACCCACGGCAAGTAGGCTCTGGCTCGCACGCGACCGTTGACAAGGATTGGCACCGCAGCCTGCCTAGGTAGTAGTCCCAAGCCCTCTCTGAGAGGACCGTCCCGGCCCCGTCCGATTCGACATTTTCCGCAACGACTGCGCCTGAGTCGTGCGCTAGCATATGCGAGGGGTGAAGATGCCAGGGCGGCATCGGATGAGTTCATTCGAGGCGACAGCATGGCAGCCGGCGACGCCAGTTCGCATACCATGACCGACGCAATCCGGGAAGTGCCGGGTAGTGCTTCAGCCCGGATTCCCTGCGCCGCAGACGGGCGGCGCGGCGCGCATGCGTGGCTTGGCTGGCGCATGGCCGTCATGGCGAGCCTGGCGATGGGTGCGGTGCTCTCAAGCTTCGGTCAGCAAGTGAGCCCCGCGAGCTCCGGTGTGCCGGTCGATCAAACGACCGCGGATAGCGTTCCAGTCGAGAAGATCGAAGTGACCGGCATTGCCGTCTCGCGGCAGAAGGCGTTGGATGCCAAGCGCGCGGCCGACTCGCTTACCGAGGTGATAAGTGCCGAAGATATCGGCAAGTTGCCCGACAAGAACGTTGCCGATGCCCTGGAGCGCCTGCCGGGCGTCAACACGAGCTCCCAGGCGGGAGGCGAAGGCGGCTTCGACGAGAATGACCGCGTCAGCATGCGCGGTACCGGGCCGAGTCTCACGCAGGTGACCATCAATGGCCACGCCGTATCGAGTGGCGACTGGTTCATCCAGGATCAGTTCCAGACGGTTGGGCGCAGCGCAAGCCTGACCCTGCTTCCGTCAGAGATGGTCGATCGCATCGTCGTCAATAAGGGCCAGCGTGCCGACCAGACCGAAGGCGGCATTGCCGGCAACATCGACATCCAGACGCGCAAGGCCCTCGACTTTTCCAATCAGATCGGCGCTGCAATCGATCTGGGCGGGGTCTATTCGGATCTGCCCAACAAGACCGAGCCGCAAATGAGTGCCCTCGTGCATTTCAAGAATGATGCGAACACTTTTGGCGCGCTTATCCAGGTGTTCGATGAGAGCCGCGACCTGCGCCGCGACGGTCAGGAGATACTCGGTTACGAGACCATCAGTGCAGGCAGTCCGGCCGCTCGCGCCTATCCGGTGCTTGCCAATGCCATTGTGCCAAGCCTGATAGGTTCAGCGCTCTTCGAGCAGGAGCGCGAGCGCCGCGGTGGCGACTTTGATCTGGAAGCCAGGCCCGATGAGCGGCTTACGCTCGATCTGAACGGCTTTTATTCGCACATGGATGCGTCGAACTTCAACCGCAATTTCCTGGCTTGGACCGGCAACCTGGCCAACAGCCAGGTGCCGACTTCCTTCACCCTGCGCAACGACATGGTGACCGCGGCAAGCTTTGCCAATCAGAGCACCGACCGATCGGCACTGATCGACAACATCTATCGCCCGGGCGAATACGCACAATCGCAGTACGTCGACTTCGATGCGAGCTTTAGCTTTAACGATCACCTGAAATTGAGCACGCAGTTGGGCAATACCCAGGGTCTCGGAGTGACGCCTTCGCAACCAGCCTACGAAGGGCAGATCTTTACTGGGCTGAGCTACAACATGAACGGCATCAGCCAGCCGGCGGCGGTTTCCTTTCCAGGCGGTAACCCGGCAAGCTTTAACGGAGTCAGTACCAGCAACGCATGGAACGAATCGGTGAGGTCCATCGACAAGGAGAACTACTTTCAGGCGGACGCTCTGTACTTTGCGGATTGGGGGGTGCTCGACGGCCTCAAATTCGGGGTGCGCGTAGCCGATCATTCGCACCTGGTGCTGTTTCCGCTCGATGGCGCCTGTGTGAGCGGATGTGGCGCAGTCGGGACGCCGGCCAATGCCGTTCCGGTCTGGGGGGGTGCGACTTATCCGGCAAATTTCGGCAGCGGGCTTGATCCGCCGGGCGGATTCCTATCCAATCCCTGGCAACTCTCTCCCGCGGCGATCACCTCATTTGTCGCGGCCCACGTCTCGTCCGGTCCGAGCCGGCTGTACTGGCCAGGTGAATCCGATATCCGGGAAACCGACAGCGCGGCCTATGCCATGAGCACCTTTGGCGGCAGCCAGTGGGCCGGCGACCTTGGAATTCGGCTCGTAAACACCGCCGAAACCAGCGTGGTCAACGTCAGCGGCGGGGTCGACCCGATCACGAGTTCGGCCTACGGCCCCTATTCACCAACTGCGGTCAGCCACACCTACCTTGATGTCTTGCCAAGCGCGAACCTTGCCTACGAACTCACTAGCGACACAGTCTTGCGCGGCTACGTCAACATGGCGATGGCGCGACCGGACTACAGCGCCTGGAGCGGTGCGGTGAGCCTGAACGATCTGCTCGAGACTGGCACTGGCGGCAATCCCAATCTCAAGCCGATCCGCTCGACGAACTACGATTTGAGCTGGGAATATTACTTCGCGCCCAAGTCGCTCTTTAGCGCCAGTGTCTTTTACATGGACCTGTCGTCCTACGTCAGCTTCAATACCTCGAGCGCGGATTACTACAACCAGTTCTATCACAAGGTGACGACCTACTCCATCACCTCACCGAGCAACATCGCCGGCACAGTAGAGGGATATGAACTGGCCGCCACCGAGCCGCTGGCAGGGGGATTCGGCGTTGAGGCCAACTTCACCTATGCCAATGCCAGCGCCAGCGGCGGCTCGCCCCTGGTCGGCGCATCGCGCGACACCTACAACGTGTCCGGGTATTTCGAAAACTCGGCTTGGAGCGTGCGTCTGGCCTACAGCTATCGCTCCGACTTCCTCGTCGGCCTTGACCGCAGCTTCGTCGAGAATGAAGCCGGGGTCGGGACTCTCGCACTGTCGATCAATTACAGTCTGACCAAACAGCTGTCTCTTAATTTCAATGCCCTGAACCTGAACGATGCTCAGTTGCGCTACTACGGTAACAACACCATGCAGCCGCGCGCCTTCTACAGCAGTGGGCGTCAATATTATTTCGGGATGCGCGCAGATTTCTAGCTGGGTGCAGCGCTTCGGATTAATGTCGGGTCAGGCACGCGCGCGGCGAACTACTGACTCCTGGCGCGACGGACCGGGGGATCTCAGGGTGCGGCACACGGCAGCTTTCTGGACGCGCACGCTTGCGGATTCAGGAGGGTTCGCAGCTTCAGACTTGGGTCGAAAAAACCGGCGGCCTGATAGGCGCGCGCAAGTTCGCCGCGCTGATCGAGGATGGCAAGGCCGGTCGCGAGCGCCGCGCGCACTTCGACGCTCTCGGGCGCGAGCCGGGAAATTCCCAGGTGGCGACTGCCCGGGAGCACGACCTTGATGTCCGGGATCGGCACGAGACGAATTTCCTCGTACATCAGCGAGCCATCACTGGTTCGCTGGGTGGGCGCAAGGAGGAAGTCGACGTGGCGCGCCGCCACCAGGCGCACCATGGTCGGCCAGACCGGCACGTCTTCAACGCGCGCCAAGTCAAGATCGGCGAGTACTTTCCAGTCCGGTGTCCAGGCGGAATTGGATACCGCGGAAAGGTGACTGATCTGCGCGCGCGTGCGACTGGCAAGAGCAAGGGCATTCGAAGGGGCGGTAAAAAGCAGCGCCTCGAACTGACCATCCTTGATCAGCGGTGCGCTCAGGTAGACGTTTTCGCCGCGCAGGTCGGACTCCCAGGCGGTGGTACCGGTCAGTGTCGCCCTACCGGCGCGCAATTCGGCAAGTGCCCGTGCATAGGAATTCACGGCGACGAGCGTCATCTCGCCGTGATATCCGCCCAGCCGCAAGGCCTTTTGTGTAAGTATCAGTTCGACCACATCGCGCCGGCTACCCGGGCCGCCGAACTGGGCAATCTCCTCGGCCGGTCGGCCATTTAGAAAGTCCCGCGAATCCTCGATCACGTCGGCCGGCGCGACGATGATTGCCGCCTCCACCCGCACGCTGAAAACAGCGCAGGCCAGCAGCGCCACCAGCCAGCCCAGCACGTAAGGGCCCGGACACCGCCAGACGCGGTGCCGCTCTTGCCCACGCGGACCCAATCGGAGCCTCACGCCGGGATGGCTTATTGGGCCCAGATGAGGATCCTCTCGGCCTCGTCATGGCACGGCCGCGTGGCCGACCCGACCCGAGTGGCGGCCAGCCGCGCAAATTTGCCTAGCACGATTCGATGTCTGAGCATGTGAAATAGTCGATCTTTTTCAGGCGGCCAACACGGGAACTGTCAAGCATAAGGTGGACATACTTAGGTATGTAACGCTAGCCCATTCGCGATGCTATCTTGCGCCTCAAGCAGGTGCAATGCGTGTGTGCCTGAGATGGGACAAGCCGGGCGGCCCGCGCCTGCCGCGGCCCAATCAAATAGAACAAGCGCATTTGGCGATTCGCTGAACTTTCGGCCCGAACGCGGCCGCAGCGCGACGCTCGCATGTGCCAGAACCGTAAAGCGCAACATGAAACTGCATCGTCCTGCCACGCTGGCCTTCGCCCTTGGCGCTCTGATCGCGCCCTGGTACGCATCAGCACAATCGGCCGCTGATATCGAGCGTGCCCAGCAGCAAAGCCAGCAGGTGATCCAGCAACAACAGCAAGCTGACCAATTGCGGCGCCAGCAGGACGAGTTGCGCGAGCGCACACCGTCTGGACAGGACCTCGGGACCCATGCCGCGACACCGACGGGCGGCGATTCGACGGTCTGCAGTCACATCAAATCGATCGCCCTGGACGGTGGCGAACTTCTGGACGGCGCAAGCCGCGAGAAACTCACTCGTCCCTATGTCGAGCGCTGCCTGACGCTGCGCGATATCAATCAGCTGATCGCCGACCTCACCAATTACTACGTGCAGCGTGGTTACGTCACAACGCGCGTCTACATACCCGAACAAAAGGGTGGTAGCGGTGTGCTGCTGTTGAAGGTCGTCGAAGGGCGGGTCGAGTCGATACTGGTCAAGCCAGCGCAAAGCGTAGCTGTCTGGAACGCCTTTCCCGGGGTGATCGGGTCGGTGCTCAACCTGCGCGACATCGAACAGGCTACCGACCAGATCAATCGCCTCGCATCCAACAACGCGCACGTCGATATCGCACCCGGAACGGGTCCTGGCGAATCGGTGCTGATCGTGACCGACGACCTCAGGAAACGCTGGCAGGCTTCGGTGGGCCTGGACAATTCGGGCCAGGCCTCAACCGGTTATGACACCAGCACCGCATCCTTCTCGGCCGACAACATGGCTGGACTGAATGACTACTTCAATGCCAGCGTGCACTCGAGCGAGGCCGGCCCGGACGCCCAGCGGCATTCCGAGGGAGGCGGCCTGTCCTGGAGCGTCCCCTATGGCTACTGGACCCTGTCGCTTAACGCCAACGCCTTGCACTACGGCTCGGTCGTCGACGGACAGGCCAGCAGCTTCGATACGGATGGATCGAGCAACTCGGAGACCGCCAAGCTCGACTACCTCGCCTACCGCGACCAGTCGGTCAAATGGGGATTTTCGGGAGACCTGACGCTAAAGCAGACCTGGAATGCCATCGCCGGAGAGCGCATTGCGGTCAGCAGTGCCGATCTGACACTGCTCGATCTGGGCACCAACTTGACCTGGTCAAAGGGCGGAACCCTGATCTCGGCGAACCTTGGATACACGATCGGCCTCGACGCGTTCGGCTCTACCGCCGACCTGCCGGATCGCCCGCTCGACGCGCCGCGCGCCGATTACACCAAACTGACCTACGGCGGCTCCTTGCTGCAGCTGTTTGACGCCGATGGGCTGCCGCTGTCGTTCCAGAGCAGCCTGACCGGCCAGTACTCGCGCGATTCGCTCTACGGTACCGAGGACCTCGCCATCGGCAGTCTTTACACGGTGCGCGGCTTTCGCGTCGACAACCTCTCGGGTAACGTCGGCGCATTCGTGCGCAATGATCTCGGGATGCCGCTGACGCTGGTTCGAATCTTTGGCGCCGGCATGCCCGACGGCGAAATCAAACCTTATGTGGGCCTCGACTATGGGCACATCGTCGACTTTGGCTCCCTGGACGGCTACACGATTGGTCTGGACACCCGTTGGCGCTGGGTGTCGATCCAGCTTGCCTATTCGCATCCGATTTCCTCACCGGCAGATGTCCACAAGGAACATGGTTGGTTCTTTGGCCGCATCACGGTGACCTATTGAGGAGTTCTTCATGAACAAGACCGTCATGCTGCGCATATCCCCGATCGCCCTTGGCATTGCGCTTGCCTTCGGACACGCCTCCTCGATGGCCCAGGTGAGCGCCGCCGCAGGCGGCCCCAAGTTGGCAGCCGCAGCCAACGGCGTTCCGATGGTCAACATCGTCGCCCCCAACGCGGCCGGAGTGTCGACCAATCTCTACAACCAGTTCAATGTCAGCTCCTCCGGGCTCATTCTGAACAATGCCACGCAGGCGGTCGTCACCCAGCTTGGCGGCGCGATTCCGGCCAACGCCAGTCTGGGCACAACGGGAGCCAAAATCATCCTCAACGAAGTCGTGCAGACCAACCCATCGGCACTGGACGGCTATATCGAAGTCGGCGGCACGCCCGCCGATGTCGTCATCGCCAACCCTTCGGGCATCACCTGCAATGGCTGCGGCTTCGTCAATACGCCGCGCGTGACTCTGACCACCGGCACTCCGACTATGAGCGCGGCCGGCGCGCTCACCGGCTTTAGCGTTGCCGGCGGCACGATCGCCATAGAGGGAACGGGCCTCGACGGGACGCGCCAGACCTACTTTGACATCCTCGCGCGCGCCATTACGCTGACCGGCCAGATCAATGCGCAGGACCTGCAATTGGTTGGAGGCACGGAGAATTTCGATTACGCCAGTCGCACCGCAAGCGCCGTCGCGGGCGGTTCCGGCGCACCGCTATTTGCGATCGACTCCTCGGCTCTGGGCGGCATGTACGCCGACCGGATTCGCCTCGTTGCCACCGAAAACGGGGTCGGCGTGCGCATTCTGGGTAACGTCGCGGCTTCGACCACGGACCTGTCGATCAATTCGGCGGGCGACATCCTGATTCAGGGCAAAATGAGCGCCGTCGGTAATGTGGATATCGACTATACCGGCACGGCGCCGGACAAGGGCGCGATCATGATCTCGGGCGCCAGCAATCAGACCACCATCGGGGCAGGTGGCAACCTCAGTCTGAACTCGGGGGTCGGCGGCATCTCGCTGTCCGGGGCAGTACTGGGTGGCAACGCTGACACGAGCTTTACCGGCGCGAGTCTGACCGATAACGGCGGCAGTGGCGCCTTGCGCTTTGCCGGAGGGGCCCTGGCGGTCAACGTCCCGGGCGCGGTCATAATCGATGGCGCCGGCTGGAATGGCAGCAGCTCGCTGACCATCAATGCCGGCACCGTCAATCTTGGCTCGAATTCATCGATCACCAGCGCCACCAGCGGCACTGCCACTGGCGCGATAAGCCTCACCTCTTCGGGCGACCTCAATCTTGGTGGCTCGATCGCCGCAGGAAGCGCTCTGGACCTCGAATCGAGCATAGGCGCTATCCTGATCGGCAGTGGTGCAAAAATCAGTTCCACGGGCGGGGCGAGCGTGCTCGCCGCGACCACTGTCACCAATTCCGGCAGCCTTGAAGCTGGCGGCCGCGTGACGCTGGCAGGCGATCTGTCCGGTCAGAACCTGCAGGTCAACAACGAGGGGGTGCTCTCCTCGGGCGACCTCTTGACCATCACGGGCTACGGCGGCGCAAGTGGTGTAGCGATCACCAACTACGCTGGCGCCACGGCAGCCGGCAACACGCTGTCGATCAATGCACAGCTGCTGAGCAATTCCGGCGCGATACAGGGCGTCAACGGCGCCACCATCGATGCCACGAGCCTGACCAACGCGGCCGGCGCCAAGCTGATTGGGTCAACCGGCGCATCGACCACCAGCATCACCAGTTCCTCCCTCGACAATGACGGCGTATTGCAGTCCGGCGGCATATTGAACCTTAACCTCGGAGCAAGTGTCACCAATTCGAGCACCGGTCAGATACTGGCCGGTGGCGATCTGAGGCTGCAAACCACGCTCTCGAGCTTTACCAACAGCGGCGTGATCCAGTCGGGTGGCACTCTGCTGATCAATGAGCCCAGCCTCGCCCTGAGCAATGCCGCCAATGCGCAGATCAGCGGCAACGAGCTCAACCTCGCCCTCGGGTCCCTGTCCAACTCCGGCCTGATCCAGGCAACGACCTCGACCACCATGGCACTGGAAAGCGGGGGCTTTTCCAACAACGGCAGCGCCTCGTCGCTGATAACCTCGACCACGGGTTCGACTGCCAGCAATCTGTCAGCCTTCAACTGGTCCAATGCCGGCGTGATTTACTCGGTCGCACCGCTAAATCTGCAGGTCGGAGGCAGCTTCTCCAATACCTCGACCGGTGCAGTCGTTGCCAACGGCGCCCTGGCGATCACAGGACCGGGCGGGACCTCCCTGTCGCAATTCGCAAATAGTCCAGGGGGACTCGTCTTTGGCGGCACGAGCCTTTCGATCACCAATTTCTACGAGATCTCCAACGGCCTGAACTGGACCCAGAATTCCTCACAGCAGTGGGTTGCCCAGATCGGCGAGATCCAGTCCAACGGCCTCATTACTCTTACCGCCCTGCCCAGCGCCGGGACCATCACCAACTACGGCTTTATCGATGGCAACGGCGGCGTGAACATCAGCGCCCAGTCGTTTCGCAATATCACTGTCGAGCCTCCCACGAGCTCGACTACGTCCTACGGCGCCGTCCCGAACTCGCAAACCTACAACATCGGCTACGATTCGAGCGCGATTTGTGCGATCGCTCCCGAGGTGTGCTATGCGAATGGCTCGGGAACGACCTACGGGATCAATCCGGTCTTCGGTATCTACGGCTACATCCCCTACGGTTTGAATACCGGCATGTCCGGTCCCCCACCCTATGTCTCGACCCAGAACGGGCCGCTCCCGACCTACGCCGAGTTTTTCCTGTCGACCGGCATGGCGCCGTACACGCAGCCGCCGAACGCGGCGTGGACGCTCTACAACCAGGAATTCATTCAGGGCGACCTGTATCGGGCCTGGAGCGGTGAGGTGTACAAGGCCAATGCCTATCTCGCGACCCCGGTGCAGGCCCACGTCGACAGCCTCGGCGGAGACATCAATATCACGCTGGGCGCGACCGGCGGATATAACAGCGGTGGCCAGATCTCGTCCTACAACAACATCAATTTCAATGCGCTTCCTGGAGTGCAGAGCACAAGCTTCGTCAATGAGACCATTTCCCACATGGTGCCGATCTACACCGCCGAGGGCATCGAGCAGTGGGTGCCACAGACCGGCCCGGGCGCCTTTGAGGTGAGCTATACGGGAGCCAACCAAGGCTGGGTGCTTGGCAATCAGCTCGTGACAGCGCCGGCCGATCTCTCGGGCCCCATTACCACGCAATCGGTCTCGTTCATCGGTGCGACGATTCAGGCCGGTGGTACGGTCACTTTTGCTGCCCAGGTCACTCCCACCAATTCCACCTCGGGCGCGCAGTTTTCCATTCCCGGCGCCACCTCGCGCACGGTCGGTACCGGTACCTCGGTGGCGATGAGCGTGCCAGCGACCATCGCGGGCCTGTCGATCATCCTACCAACCAATCCGAATGGCCTCTACATTCTCGATCTCGCGCCAGGGGCGAGCTACCTCATCGAGAGCAACCCGCGCTATACCAACCTGCTCAATCCGGGCTTTGGTTCGGAGTACCTGATTACTACCCTCGGGCTCAATCCCGATGAGACCAGCGAGCGCCTGGGTGACCCGAGCTACGAGGACAGCCTCGTGCAGCAGGAGGTCAGCAACCTGACCGGACTCGCCCTGATCGATGGCGCGACCAACTCGGTCAGCCAGATGCAAACGCTGATGAATAACGCCGTCTGGGAAGCGCACTCCCTGAACCTTTCTCTGGGTGTCGCGCTCACACCGGCCCAGGTCAACAGCCTGCAGCAGGACATGGTGTGGCTGGTGCAAACCACGGTCGACGGACACACAGTATTGGCGCCGGTCGTCTATCTGGCAAGCGCCAGTCGCGCCGCGGCGTCAACGACTGCCACGATCGCGGCAACCAATATCGCCGTCTCGGGTTCGAGCAGCTTCACCAACGAAGGCAATGTCACGGCGACCAACAGTCTCAATATCCAGACGACCGGGGACATCAACAACCTTGGCGGAAGCATCTCGGGGGGCAATGTCGCCCTGACAAGCACCAGCGGCAATATCAACAGCACGACACTCGTGAATCGCTATGGCGACTCCGCCAATCACAACGACGTCATCGGCAGCCAGGCCTCGATCACCTCCACGGGCAATCTCGCGCTCACAGCGACAACCGGCAACATTACCGCCACCGGTTCCAACATTTCAGCTGGGGGCAACGCCAACGTCACAGCCGGTGGCAACGTCTCGCTTGTCAATCAGGTCCTCGAGAGTGAAAAGACCACGCATACCTCGTCAGGCAACTGGCTCACCGGCGAATCCTCGACCACGACGGTCACCATCAATCAGTCATCCAATGGCTCGAGCCTGAGCGCTGGCGGCAATCTGACCATCAACGCCGGCAATGACCTGAACGTGACGGGCAGCCAGGTGGCCGGCGGCAATAATGTTGCCGTCAACGCGACCAACATCAATGTCGTCAACGGCACCACCACGAATTCGAACAGCGTCAGTACCAGCTCGTCAGGCTTTACCTCGGGCAACATGGGCATCGGCTATTCATCAAGCAGCAGCAACTCGTCCTATAGCCAGACCAACGTGATCGCCTCTGGCATCAGCGCCGGTCATGACGCCACGCTCAAGGGTTCGCAGACCGTCACGGTCACCGGTTCGGACCTTGCGGCAGGCAACAATCTGAACATCAATACCCAGACTCTGACGACCAACGCTGCCCAGAACACTGCCACGGCGAGCTCGAGTTCAAGCGGCTGGGGCATCAGTGCCGGTCTCTCCGGCAACACCAACTCTGCCGGCACCGACTTTGGCGGCAGCAGTTCCAACTCGAACGCCAATGGGGCGAGCTCCATCGCCCGGGTCTCCACCTTGACCTCGGGTGGCAACATGAACCTGGACACCGGCAGCACAGGTACCATCAATGCCCAGGGCACGCAGGTGTTCGCCGGTGGCAATCTCACTCAGACCGGCCAGACCATCACCTACACGGCGGCACAGTCGACCACTTCGTCGAGCTCGAGTTCCAACTCCATCGGTGTCGGGATGCAATCGGGCGCGAATTACAACGTCGGCACCGCCGCCGGCAGCGCCTCGCAGGGCCTGATTCCCTCGGTCGGTGCACCCTCGGTCATGACCGGCATCACGGTCACCGACAACTCGTCGAGCAGTTCCCAGAACGGCACGACCGCCGTCGTCGGCTCGATTGTCGCGCGTGGCAACGTAACCTCGATCTCGACTGGCACGACAACGCTCGATGGCACGCAGATTCAGGCGGGCAACCAGGCGACGATCGGTGCTGGCACCCTGAACTACAATGCCGCGCAGAACACTTCGAACTCGGCGAGCAACAGTACGAGTATCAGCGCGGGCGTCCAGGGCGGCGTCGACATCACCGGCAAGCCCGTGGGCGGTGGCGAAGGCAGTTACAGCAACTCCAACAGCAGCGGCAATTCGACGACTGCGGTTACCGGCACGCTGACGGCCAACAACGGCGTGACCATCGTTACGACGGGCGACGCCAATTTCACTGGCACCAATATTGCGAGCGGCAATGGCGCGACGATAGCGGCCGGTGGCAACGTCAATTTCAATCAAGCCAACAACACCTCGAGTTCGAGCAACAGTAGCCAGAGCTATTCGGGCTCGCTCGGCAAGGACCAGAGTGGCGCGGGCGACAATGCCCAGGGATCATTCTCGGCCGCCCAATCCAATGGCAGTGGCTCGTCGAGCACCGCAGTGGTAGGCAGCGTCACCGCCCAGGGTGGCATCTCGGTGAGCGCCGGCGCCAACGGTAGCCTTACCATGCAGGGCACGAACCTGCAATCGCCGGGCAACATTTCTCTCACGGCAGGACAGAACGTCAACCTGGGCGCAGCTACCAGCACCTCGAATTCGAGCAACTCATCCTGGAGTGCCGCCGGTTCGGCCGGCAAGGGCGACTCGGGCAGCAATGCCAATGGCAGCTTCCAGGTGGGCAACGGCAGTACCAGCAGCAGCACACAGCAGGGTGGCGTGATCCAGGGTCGCAACATCGCCATCACCTCCGGCCAGGACACCAATATTACCGGTACCCAGATCGCCGCGAATGGGGGCACGACCATCAACACGGGTGGCAACCTGAACGTGCAGTCGGCCCAGTCCACCACGTCCAATTCGAGCACCTCCTATGGCGCCTCGGCCGGCGGCAGCAGCAAGACACCGGCCAAGAGTTCCGACGGCAGCCAGCCCGGTGACGCAGCAGCCGGCAACGTGGGCTTTAACTACGGCAATAACAATGGCAATACGCTGACCAACCAGAACGCCACAATCTCGGGCGGCAGCGTGACCATCAACACTGCAAAGAACACGACCATAGCCGGTGGTAACGTCACTGGCGCCAACGTCAAGGTCAATGTCGGTGGCAATCTCACGGTAACGAGCGTCGCCGACACCAGCAGTTCGTCGTCAAGCAACGCCGGCGGATATCTTGGGGCTGCAGATCCGAGCTCGAATATGGGCAAGCAGGGGCAGTACGGCGGCCAGCTGCGCGATGGCATCTCGGCCAATGGCGGCTCGAGCTCAAGCAATTCAAGCAATGTCGGCCTTGCCAGCGGTATCCAGGGTGCCGGAAGTACCACCGTCAATGTGCTGACAGGCACCACAACGCTCACCGGCGCCAATATCGGTAGCAATGGCAACACGGCCCTGAACACTGCCGGGCTGAGCACCAGCGGGATTACCCAGGGCACGAGTTCCTCGAGCGGCGGCTTTGCCGGAGGCCTCACGGCAAGTGGGGCAAGCACCCCGACAGCGAGCCCGCCGAGTTCATCAGCCACCAGCTCGACGATCAACTCGAGCATCGGTGGCCAGCCGATCCAGGCCAGTGTCAGCGTCGCTGCCGTCACGAGCGCGCTGAACCAGCCGGGCGTGCAGACGGCTCTGTTGCTGAACCGTGGCCTCAGTGCTGCAGTCGCCACCTACGGCAATAACATACCGGTGTCGGTGATGCAGCAGGTCCTGCAGAACGCGGGCGTCACGCCGCCCGCCAACGCAAGCGCCAGTCAACTGCGCAGCCTGATCGACAACGCGGTCGCGACCGGCAAAGGCACCCTTGTGCAATCGCTGACCAACAGCAACATCCCGACGAGCCAGGTCACCAATCTCGTAAATTCAATCAGCCTTGCGAACTAGCCGACACGAGGCAGTACGGCACCGGCGCACGTGACCCGCCGGTTGCCAAACCCATCGGCAGCAGTGAAGATGAGCGTTCGTACGCGCTGAGCCGGCCAGGTGCCGATGCACCTTGCCCACCCGAGGACAGGCACCATGACCCACGCCACGGTCGTAGCAGAAGCAATCAGCATCGAACAGGCGCGCTACATCAACGCCAACCTGCTGACGAGCGTCATCGGCGGCTTTTTCATTGCCTGCGTCGTGGCGGCCGTCTTCTGGGATGTCACGCCGCGTCCGACCCTGTTTATCTGGCTCGGCGCAAATTTCGTGCTGGCCGGCTATCGCCTCGGTGTACGACACCACTTCATGCGGCTCCCGGAAACATTCGACAATGCGCGCCGCAACGCCCGCTACTCGATGATCGGCACCACACTGTCGGGCGTGCAGTGGGGACTGTCGATCTTCTTTCTGATGCCTCTTGGCAACCTGCCCTTCGAGCTGCTCCTGGTGTTTGCGATCTCGAACATGGCAGTTGCCGCGATGTTCAGCTTTGGCGTGCACTACCCGACATTCCTGGCCTTTTTCGTGCCCTCAGTTGGCGGCGCAATCCTCGGCCTGTTCATTCGCGGCAGCACGCTCGAATTCGAAATCGGTTTGGGCATCGCGATCTTCGCACTGGTCGCCCTGCGGTTTGTGGCGGCCCTGTACCGCATGTTCCTGCGCACCTTCGAGCTGCGTTTCGAAAACCGCGACCTGGTCGATCAATTGACAGTCGAAAAGGAAGCGGCCGTATCTGCGAGCCTCGCAAAATCACGCTTTCTGGCCGCCGCCAGCCACGACCTGCGACAGCCGATGCACGCGCTCAATCTCTACCTTGGCACGCTCGCCGGAATGGAGCTCTCCGGCAATGCGCGCGCCATGGTCGGCAATGTGCGCCAGTGCGCAGACACGATGGACGAGCTGTTTCGCGGGCTGCTCGATGTCTCGCGCCTGGACGCAGGGGCGGTGCAGACCGATCCGTGCCGCTTTCCAATCAATGAGCTGCTTGAGCGCATTCGCCTCGAGTTCGCACCGCAGGCACAGGCCAAGGGTCTGCGTTTGCGCGTGGCGCGCTGCCGTGCCATCGTGTATAGCGATCCTGCCCTGGTCGAGCGCATCCTGCGCAACTTCACTGCCAATGCCCTGCGTTATACCGAGCGTGGCTCGATCCTGATTGGATGCCGGCGCATGCGCGGCCAGGTCCGTGTCGCGGTCTACGACACCGGTCCCGGGATCGCCCCCGAACATCGCAAAGTCATATTCGAAGAGTTCTACCAGATAGCCAACCCCAATCGGGATCGCACCCGCGGCATCGGGCTGGGTCTGGCGATCGTCGAGCGCCTGGCACGACTGCTCAATGCTGCGCTTACGCTCGAATCACAACCCGGTCGCGGGTCCATGTTCGCGGTCGATCTGCCACGCGGCATCGGCCCCGTCACGACCTCTCATGCACAACCACAGGCTCTCAGACAGGATCAAGTCAGCGGCGCACTGGTGGTCGTCGTCGACGACGAAGAGCCGATCCTGTCGGCCATGCGCGGCCTGCTCACCCAGTGGGGCTGCAGTATAGTCACCGCGCGCTCAGGTAGCGAAGCGATACAGGCGCTGGCGGCGAGTCCGCGCGCGCCCGATGCCCTGATCTGCGACTTTCGCCTCGCCGATGGCGAGGACGGCATCGCCGTGATTGGCGCCGTGTGCGCCGAGTTCAATACCGACATTCCCTCGCTGATTCTGACCGGGGATACCGGACCGGATCGCCTGCGTCAGATCACCGCTAGTGGCTTTGCAGTGCTGCATAAGCCGATCGACAGCAACACCTTGCGCCTGGCACTGGCGCGGTTGCTCGAACCCGCTCACTCCGAGGTATAGAGCCCGAGCCGACGCGCCGCGAGGACCGCCTGGGTCCGATTGGCAACCGACAGCGCCCGCAAAATCGACGACACGTGGATTTTTACGGTGATTTCCGCGATCGAGAGCCGTAAGCCGATCTCCTTGTTGGAATGTCCTTGACACAGCAGTGCGAGGATCTCGAGCTGGCGCGGCGTCATCGCCAGGTCTGCTCCGTCCCCGATTGGTACCAGGCCCGCCGGCGTCACCCACTGAGGTGCTGCTACCGAGCCGTCGAGGGCCCGACGCAGCACGTCGACTATCAAGGGTCGCGAGGCTGCCTTCGAGACGAACACCGAAGTTCCGGCACGAATTGCAGCCACCACATCGTGGCGATCGTCGGAGGCCGAGATCGCGATCAGGATAGCGTTCGGGCAGGCGCGCCGGAATGCCGCCATGGCTTCCACTCCGGCCAGACCTGGCAGACCGGGATCGAGCAGAACCAGTTTGAGGTCCGACATCGAACTGGCAAGTCGCAGGCCGTCCTCAGCCGAGCCGACCGCCGCGATCTGCTCGGGCGCGAACAGCTCGGACACCAGATGCATGAGGGCGTCGCGGTAAAGCGGGTGGTCCTCGATGATGAGAGCCGACTGGCTCAAGGACGCCGCTTGAGTCACCGCGGGCCTGCCTAGGAAAATTTCAGGGTCGCGCCCGTGGCGGCTTCTACTTCGTCACGCGTCACACCGGTCGCGAGTTCGCTCACATGCAGTCCGTCGGCACGCACGTCGATCACACACAGATCGGTGATGATCATGTTGACGACGCCGACCCCGGTAAGCGGTAAATTGCACTGGGGCAGGATCTTGTGATCGATGCTGCCGTCCTTTTTCTTGGCCGTGTGCTCCATGAGCACGATTACGCGTCCGACGCCTGCCACCAGGTCCATGGCGCCGCCCATGCCTTTGACCATCTTGCCGGGAATCATCCAGTTGGCCAGATCACCCATTTCACTGACCTGCATGGCGCCAAGAATCGCCAGGTTGATCTTGCCGCCGCGGATCATGCCAAACGAATCGGCCGACGAGAAAATCGACGAGCCCGCGAGCGTGGTGATGGTCTGCTTGCCGGCATTGATCAGGTCCGGATCGATCGCCTCCTCGGTCGGGAAGGGGCCAATGCCCAACAGGCCGTTCTCCGATTGCAGCCAGACCTCGATACCCTCCGGTACGTGATTGGCGACCAGGGTTGGCAGCCCGATGCCAAGGTTGACGTAAAAGCCGTCCTTGAGCTCGCGCGCCGCGCGCGCAGCCATTTCGTCACGAGTCCATGCCATGTCTGTCCCCTTACCTGGAAGGGCGCGTAGTGCGCTGTTCGATGCGTTTTTCGGGATGGGCGTTGACTACGATGCGGTGCACGAAGATTCCCGGTGTATGGATCGCATCCGGATCCAGTGCGCCCTTCTCCACGACTTCCTCGACTTCCGCGACCGTGATGCGCCCGGCGCTGGCGACGTTGGGATTGAAATTACGCGCGGTACGGCGGTAGATCAGGTTGCCGGTCGTATCGGCCTTCCAGGCCTTGACCAAGGCGACGTCGGGCACCAGGGAGCGCTCCATGATGTAATGCGCGCCACCGAACTCGCGCGTCTCCTTGCCCTCTGCAACAATAGTTCCATAGCCGGTCTTGGTAAAAAAGGCCGGAATGCCTGCCCCGCCTGCGCGCAGACGCTCGGCGAGCGTGCCCTGCGGCGTAAATTCGAGCTCGAGTTCGCCGGCCAGGTACTGGCGCTCGAACTCCTTGTTTTCTCCGACATAGGAGGCAATCATCTTGCGAATCTGGCGCGTGGCCAGCAATTGCCCGAGCCCAAAGCCATCGACCCCGGCATTGTTGGAAATTACCGAGAGGCCCTTGACCCCGCTATCGCGCAATGCCGCGATGAGCGCTTCCGGAATTCCGCACAAGCCGAAGCCGCCGACGGCGATCAGCTGGTCGTTCTTGACGATCCCGTGCAGCGCTTGCGCGGCACTTGGATAGACCTTATCCATTTTCCACGTCCTCCATGAACAGGGCTTGCATTGTAATGCTGCGCGACAGCATCGGCCAGCGCAGCTCGTAAGACTGCGCCGCCGGTCGGGTTAGAACACGCTATGGCCGTCGTCGGCCGTAATGATCGCGCCGTTAATAAAGCGTGACTCATCGCAAGTCAGGAGCAGCAACAGGCCGTCGAGGTCGGCCGGTTCACCGACACGCCGCCTGGGCAGCATCTGCACGAGCTTCTGGCCGGCTTCCGAATCAAAGTGCTGATCGTTGATTTCGGTGCGGATATAGCCCGGGCAGATGGCATTGACGTTGATGCCATAGCGCCCCCATTCGAGCGCCATCGCCTTGGTCATCTGCACGACCGCGGCCTTGCTCATGCAATACACGCCGATCTGCGGCAGCACACGCAGGCCGGCCACCGAGGCGATGTTGACGATGCGCGCATGCTGGTCGGGTTTGTTCTTGGCCCGGGCGATCATGCGTTTGGCCACTTCCTGGGCAACGAAGAAGGCGCCGCGTGTGTTGGTGCGAAAGACGAACTCGTAGTCGTCGGGTGTGACATCGACCAGACGTTGGGTCGTTGAGACCCCCGAGTTGTTGACCAGAATATCGATCGGCCCGGCTTCGGTCTCGGCGTGCGCGACCGCGGCCTTGATACTGTCGTGGTCAACCACATCCAGCGCAACCACGTGGGCGTCGCCGCCCTCGGACTCGATCTCGGCGCGCAATTCCTTCAATCGCTCGACCCTTCGCGCCGCCAATACGACGCGCGCACCGGCGAGGGCGAGCACGCGCGCAAATCGCGCACCAAGCCCGCTGGACGCCCCTGTGACGAGGGCAATCTTGCCTTCGAGGTTGACTTCGACTCCCATGATGCGCTCCATTGCCCATCCGCCAATCCTGATTTAGATTGCGGGCTTGGGGAAACTGCCTGAAAATTGAAATATCCGCAGTGGTCGATCCGAGACACACGATCGCACCGTCGAATGACAAACGAGTTTAGCAGGAATGACAGAATGACTTCGAGCAGCATCCAGGAACTGATTGCCCAGTACGGTCCGCGCGAGACGATGGAATATGACGTGGTCATAGTTGGCGGCGGCCCCGCCGGCCTGTCCGCTGCAATCCAGATCAAGCAACTCGCCAAAGCACAGTCGCGCGAGATCAGCGTATGCGTTCTCGAGAAAGGTGGCGAGCTCGGGGCCCACACCCTGTCGGGCGCGGTCATGGATCCGCGCGCGCTCAACGAACTGATCCCCGACTGGCAGGCGCGCGGTGCGCCTCTGAATACGCCAGTCATCGAGGATCGCTTCTTGTTCCTCTCGCACCATGGCGCGACGCGCACACCCGACTGGATGCTGCCGGAGGTGTTTCGCAATCACGGGAACTATATTGTCAGCCTGGGCAATGTCGTGCGCTGGCTTGGCAAACAGGCCGAAGACTTGGGCGTGGAGATCTTCCCGGGTTTTCCCGCGGCCGAAATCCTCTATAACGACGAAGGTGCGGTGCGCGGCGTTGCCACGGGCAACCTCGGCGTCGGGCGCGATGGCAAGCCGACGGCCGACTTCCAGCTCGGTATGGAGCTGCAAGCCAAGTACACCCTATTTGCCGAAGGATCGCGCGGCCATCTCGGGCGCCGGCTGATCGATCGCTTTGCCCTGAGCGCGCAGAGCGATCCGCAAATGTATGCGATCGGGGTCAAGGAACTCTGGGAGATCGAACCCAAGCGCCACAAGCCGGGACTGGTGGTGCATACCGCCGGCTGGCCGCTCGACACCAACACCTATGGTGGCTCTTTTCTCTACCACGCCGAGAACAACCAGGTTGCAATCGGCTTCGTAGTAGGCCTTGGCTACAGCAATCCCTACCTGTCCCCCTTCGAGGAATTCCAGCGCTACAAGACGCATCCGGCAATACGCGCCTTTCTTGAGGGCGGCCGACGAATCTCCTACGGCGCCCGCTCGATCACTGCGGGCGGTCCGGTATCGCTGCCCAAACTGGTCTTTCCGGGTGGCGCCCTGATTGGCTGCGAGGCGGGATTTCTGAATGCCGCACGCATCAAGGGGAGCCATGCAGCCATCAAGAGCGGGATGCTGGCCGCCGAAGCCGTCGTAGCGGCTTTGGGGCTCGGTCGCGCCGGTGACGAACTGAGTGCCTATCCCGCCGCCTACGAGAAGTCCTGGCTCGCAGAAGAACTGCATCGCACGCGCAATTTCAAGCAGTGGATGAGTAAGGGCCTGTATGTCGGCACTGTCATGGTCGGTCTGGAGCAAAAGCTCTTCAAGGGTAAGGTACCCTGGACGCTGCATCATCACGCCGCCGACAACACCAGCCTGAAGGCTGCCGCGCGCAGCAAGCCGATCAGCTATCCCAAGCCCGATGGCGTGCTCAGCTTCGATCGCCTGTCCTCGGTATTCATCTCCAATACCAACCACAGCGAGAACCAGCCGATCCATCTGACCTTGAAGGACGCGACCGTGCCGGTGCGCGTCAATCTTGCCGAGTATGCCGGTCCCGAGCAGCGTTTTTGTCCGGCAGGTGTCTATGAGTTTGTAGAGGACGGTGCCGGTGCACCGCGGCTGCAGATCAATGCCCAGAACTGCGTGCATTGCAAGACCTGTGACATCAAGGATCCGACCCAGAACATCGTCTGGGTCACTCCCGAAGGCGGCGGCGGCCCGAATTATCCCAATATGTAGCCGGCAGCGACGCCCAAGGAGACGAGCATCGTCACGAAGATTGTCGGAGTGCTATTGATCGTCGCCGGAGTGCTCGGCTTCATCTTTGGCGGCTTCCACTACACCCGCGAGACCCACAGCGCGCACATTGGCTCGCTCGAATTCAAACTGAATCGCCAGGAGGACGTTGTGATTCCGCTCTGGGCGGATGTCACGGCGATCGCGATCGGCACCCTGCTGCTGCTCGTGGGCGGCAAAAAGCGCTAGGCTGACCAGGTCCCCGAGATTATCTTTTCGAGCCAAAAGGCGCCGATGATGGTCTTCACGTCGGTGATCGTGCCATCGCGCACCCAGGAGAGAATCTGCTGGGGTGCGTGGCTCACCACTTCGAGGAACTCGCCTTCGTCGAGCTGGCGCTCGCCGGCGGTCAGGCCGCGCGCCAGGTAGAGTTCAATACGCTCGTTCGAGTAGGAAATCGCGTTATTGATAGTGCACAGGTAGTCAAAGTGCGCGGCCCGGTACCCGGTCTCTTCGAGCAGTTCGCGACGCGCGGTGTCGAGCGGCGCCTCGCCGGCATCGATCTTGCCGGCCGGGAACTCGACGAAGGCGCGCGCCAGCGGATGACGCCACTGGCGCTCCATGACCACGCGCCCATCATCGAGCAGCGGGATCAGCATCACCGCACCGGGATGCACGATGTACTCACGCTCGGTGGTCGAGCCATCCGGCAGGCCCACCGTGTCGCGATTGACATGCAGAAACACGCCATCAAAGACGCGTTCGGATTTGAGGGGCTTTTCGCGCAGCCCGCTGTCGTCGTGACTCATCGGTAAGGCAAGCTAGGAAGCCAGGGTACTGGTGATGGCATCCAGGCACACCTGCAATAGGCCGCCGGGCAGAATTCCGAGTATCGCCACCAGCGCCGCGTTAAGGGCAAGCACCAGCCGCAAGTCGAGGCTCGCAACTGGTACCGCAGCAGCCGTGTCGGCCTCGTCAAAATACATGAGCTTAACCACCCGCAGGTAATAGTATGCCCCGATCAGTGAGGTCAGGACCGCCAGGACCGCCAGCCAGGTCATGCCCGCGACAATTACCGCGTTGATCACCACGAACTTGGCATAGAAGCCGACTGTGGGTGGGATGCCCGCCAGCGAAAACATGACCACCAGCATGACGAAAGCTGCACCGGGGCTGCGCTTGCCAAGTCCTTTTAAGTCCTGGAGCGAGTCCGCCTCGAAACCGCCGCGCGAGAGCACCAAAAGCACCCCGAATGCCCCAAGCACGGTGAGCGTATAGGTCAGGACATAGAACATCGCGGCACCGTAGGCCGAGGTCGCCGAATAGGCGTGACCACCGATCACTCCGGACAGAAGCCCCAAGAGCATGAAGCCCATCTGGGCAATGGTGGAATAGCCCAACAGGCGCTTGATGCTGGTCTGGGCGATTGCTGTGACATTGCCGATGATGAGCGACAGCACCGCGAGGATGACCAGCATTTCCTGCCAGTCCGCGGCAAATACGATCATGCCTTCGACGAGAATGCGCAGGGTGACGGCGAAGGCGGCAATCTTAGGCACCCCACCGATCATCAGGGTCACCGCGGTTGGCGCACCCTGGTAGACATCCGGAATCCACATGTGGAAAGGGACAACACCGATCTTGAACCCCAGGCCGGCGATCAGGAACACGATGCCAAAGACCAGAATGACATGGCTTGGTCCGCCGGCAGCCAGTTCGCGCGCGATGATCGAGATGTCGAGCGAGCCCGTTGCGCCATACACCATCGACATGCCATAAAGCAGAAAACCCGAGGACATCGCGCCAAGGATGAAGTACTTCATCGAAGCTTCAGTGGCAGCCGGGCTGTCGCGCCGCAGGGCCACCATCGCATACAGTGCCAGCGACATGAGCTCAAGCCCGAGATAGATCGACAGGAAGTTATGGGCCGAGATCATCACCATCTGGCCCAAAAGCGCGAACAGCGCGAGCGGATAGAACTCGCCGCCGCGCTCGCCTGAGACGATGTCGCTCTCGCAGACATTGGTGCGGGCATAGACGAAGGTGGCGATCATGCCGGCATAGGTCGCCAGTTTGAGCAGGTTTGACATGGCATCGGAGACGAACATGCCATTGAAGGTGTAGTAGGTGTTGCCATCAAGCAGGTAGGCGTAGTTCATCACCGCACAGAGCACGATCGCCACGATCGACAGAGCGAAGGTGAGATTGCGCCGTGCGTCGGAAAGAAACATGTCGACCAGAAGAATCACCGACGCGGCCACCAGCAGCAGCACCTCCGGGTAGGCCGGCAGCAGATCAGGCAGAATGAATTGGGGCATCATGGCTCGCCCCTCCTTTCCGTCTTCTTATGAATTGCGACATGCTGCTCGAGATTTACGATCGAAGCCTGCATGGCGTCCGAGAAGGGCTTGGGATACAGACCCATGAATAGGGTGGCAACCGCGAGCAGCGCGAGAGTAAGAAACTCGCGCGCGCCGATATCGCGCAGGGCGGCCACGTGGTCATTGGCGACCGCTCCGAATGCCACACGCTTGTACATCCACAGTGAGTAGGCCGCGCCCAGCACCAGCGCCGTCGCCGCCAGCAAACCAATCCAGAACTGGTATTGCACGGCGCTCAGGATGACCCAGAATTCCCCCACGAAGCCGCTGGTTGCGGGCAGCCCGCAGTTGGCCATCGAGAACAGGAGGAAGAAGGCCGCAAAGCGCGGCATGGTGTTGACCACGCCTCCGTAATCGGCGATCTGGCGCGAATGAACCCGGTCGTACATCACACCGATGCACAGGAACATGGCGCCGGACACGAAGCCGTGCGAGATCATCTGCACGATGGCGCCCTGCATGCCAAGGGTATCGAAAATGAAAAAACCCAGGATCACAAAACCCATATGGGCAATCGACGAATAGGCGACCAGCTTTTTCATGTCGGTCTGAACCATCGCCACAAAGCCGATGTAAATGACCGCGATCAGGGACAGCGCAATCATGAAGCCGGATAGATCGTGGCTCGCATCGGGGGCGATGGGTAGTGAGAAGCGCAGAAAGCCATAGCAGCCGAGCTTGAGCATGATGGCCGCCAGCACCACCGAGCCTCCGGTGGGCGCCTCGACGTGGGCGTCGGGCAGCCAGGTGTGCACCGGCCACATCGGCACCTTGACGGCAAAGGCCATCAGGAAAGCGACAAACAACAGGCGCTGCTCGGTATCGGAGAGCGGTAGCGCCTGCCAGGTACTGATTTCAAAGCTGCCACCCGACTGGACCCACAGATAAATGATCGCAACCAGGGTGAGCAGCGACCCGGCAAGGGTATAGAGGAAAAACTTGAAAGCCGCATAGACGCGGTTCGGCCCACCCCAGATGCCGATGATCAGATACATCGGGATCAGCGTCGCCTCGAAAAAGACATAGAAAAGCAGGCCATCGGTCGCGGCAAAGGCCCCTACCATGAGTCCTGAGAGAATCAGGAACGCGGCCATGTATTGCGCAACGCGCTGGGTTACCACCTCCCAGCCGGCGATGACCACGATGACGGTAATGAAGGCCGTCAGGGGAATGAGCCACAGCGAGAGTCCGTCGATGCCCAGGCCGTAATTGGCGCCCAGGCGCTCGATCCACACAGCGTGTTCGACAAACTGCAGGGCTGCCGTGCCATTGTCGAAATGCTGGATCAGCGGGATGGTCACCGTCAGCGCGGCAAGCGAAGCAATCAGAGCAAGCCAGCGGGTGAGTTGCGCGCGCGCATCGCTGCCGACGACGAGGATCACAAGCCCGGAGACTATCGGTATCCAGATCGCCCAGCTGAGGTAAGCAAAGGATTGCTGCATCTTTTTTGTTCCGCTGTATTTTTATATGCGTCAGTGCACGATGATCACGCGAACCACGAACCAGCTCATGAGTCCCAGGATCCCGGCGATCATGGCGATCGCGTAGTGCGACAGAATCCCGGTCTGGAACTGGCGTATCACCGCGGCGAACCAGCCGACCAGGCGCGCGCTGCCGTTGATCAGGATGCCATCGATGATCCCCTGGTCGCCACCGTGCCAAAGCCCGGCTCCCAGGCGCCGCGCGCCTCCGGCGAACACGATTTCGTTGAAGCTGTCGATGTAGTACTTGTGATCGAGCCAGCGGTAAATCCCGCTAAAGCGCTTGGCGAGCATTTCGGGCCAGCTGCGATCCTTGAGATAGAAGTACCACGCCAGCAGCACCCCGGCGGCGGCCAGCCAGAAGGGGGCACTGACGAAGGCGTGCAGGCCCATCTCGAAGGCGCCGTGGTACTCCTCCTCGAGATGCGCCATGGCCGCGTGCGCTGGTGCGATATAGATGGAATGGCCAAAATAGTCGTGGAAAACCCAGTCGATGGTCACGAAACCAATGCAGGCCGAGGGAATCGCCAGCGCCACCAGCGGCAGCCAGATCACGGCCGGTGATTCATGCGGCTTTTGCCCGGGTGCCAGACCGTGGTGTTCGTCATGGTCATCATGGTCGTCGTGATGGGCGTGGCCAAAACGCTCTTGGCCATGGAAGACGAGAAAGAACATGCGGAACGAATAGAAGGCCGTGACAAAAACACCTGCCAGCACCGAGAAGTAGGCGAATCCCTGGCCTGTCACGTGCGACGCGGCGACCGCGTCGATGATGCTGTCCTTCGAGTAGAAGCCGGCAAAAAAAGGCGTGCCGATCAGGGCAAGCGAACCAATGAGCGAGGTGATCCAGGTAATTTTCATGTACTTCCACAAGCCACCCATGTTGCGGATGTCCTGGTCATGGTGCATGCCTACAATCACCGAGCCTGCGGCCAGAAACAGCAGTGCCTTGAAGAACGCGTGCGTGCCGAGGTGGAAAATCGCCACCGGATAGGCCGAGACACCGAGGGCCACCGTCATATATCCCAGCTGCGAGAGCGTCGAGTAAGCGACGACGCGCTTGATGTCGTTTTGCACCATCCCGAGAAAGCCCATGAATAGCGCCGTGATGGCGCCAATAATGGTGACAAAGGACAGTGCGGTATCCGAGAGCTCGAACAGTGGTGACATGCGTGCCACCATGAAAATCCCCGCTGTCACCATGGTCGCCGCGTGGATCAGGGCGGAGATTGGCGTCGGGCCCTCCATCGAATCAGGCAGCCAGACATGCAGCGGAAACTGCGCCGACTTGCCCATCGCGCCGATGAACAGGCAGATGCAGGCCGCCGTCAAGAGGTTCCAGTCGGTACCAGGCACACTCATTGCCGCCAGATCGGAGGCATGCGTGAAGGTCTGGGCGTAATCGAGGCTGCCGGTTGCCGACAGTAACAGGCCAATTCCAAGAATGAAGCCGAAGTCTCCCACGCGATTGACGAGAAAGGCCTTCAGATTGGCGTAGATGGCCGTCGGACGCGTATACCAGAAGCCGATCAGCAGGTAGGAAACCAGGCCGACCGCCTCCCAGCCAAAAAACAGCTGGAGCATGTTGTTGGCCATCACCAGCATCAGCATCGAAAAAGTGAAGAGCGCGATATAGGCAAAAAAGCGCTGATAGCCGGGATCGTCGGCCATGTAGCCAATGGTGTAGATGTGGACCATCAGCGAGACGAAGGTCACCACGACCATCATCGTCGCGGTCAGCGGATCGATCAGAAAGCCGACATCGAAATGCAGCGACCCGACGGTCGCCCAGCGATAGATCACATCATTGAAGTGCGCACCGGCCTGAACGTCATTCCAGACGATGACAGACGCAATCAGCGCGACCACCACGCCTGCGATGGTCACGCTGTGGGCGCCGATTCGCCCGATGGCGTGACCAAAAAGCCCCGCGATGAGGGCGCCGGCGAGCGGTGCCAGCGGGATGAGCAGCAGCAGGTTGCGATTGATTTCGTCGCCCATGGTCAGCCCTTGAGGCTGTCGAGATCCTCGACATTGATGGTGTTGAGATTGCGAAACAGCAGCACGAGGATGGCTAGCCCGATGGCCGATTCAGCCGCAGCGACGGTGAGCACGAAGAACACGAACACCTGTCCCGCGTAATCACCCAGATAGTGGGAGAAGGCGATGAAGTTGGTGTTGACCGCGAGCAGCATCAATTCGATGGCCATCAACAGCACGATGATGTTCTTGCGATTGAGAAAGATCCCGATGACAGCGATCGCGAACAGGATGGCGCCAAGCACCAGAAAGTGCGCAAGCCCGAGGGTGGTCAGACCGGCAAGAGTCATGGGGTGTCCCCTTTGGGAGTCTCGGAAGGCATATTGACCATGCGCACGCGGTCACTGCGCTTGACCGCCACCTGCTCGGACGGCACCTGTGACTTGGCGTCCTTGCGACGACGCAGGGTCAGTGCCACGGCCGCGACGATGGCCACGAGCAGGATGACGGCCGCCACCTCGAAACCATAGACGTATTCGGTAAATATCAGCTTGCCGAGTTCCGCGGTATTGCTGCCGGTGCCTGGCATCGGCCGCGCCGCGCTCTCGGGAATGAGCGAGGGATTGACCAGCACGTAGACCATCTCAAGCAATACCGCCACGCCAAAAAAAGCTGCCAGCGGGAAGCTCTTCCAGAATCCCTCGCGCAACTTGTCAAGATTGATGTCGAGCATCATCACGACAAAAAGGAACAGCACCATCACGGCGCCCACGTAGACCAGCACCAGCGCAATGCCAAGGAATTCCGCCTGCAGCAGAATCCAGATTGCGGCTGCCGAGAAAAATGACAGCACCAGAAACAGCGCCGCATGAACCGGATTGCGTGCCGTGATCACCCGTAAGGCCGAGACGATCAGCACCAGGGCGAACAGGCCGAACAGGATAGTCTTGAAGTCCATGATTCTTGTCTGGCGAAAGCGCGCCAAATGGTCGCGCCCCCTCTCCTTTCCCTGTTATCGATAAGCCGCATCGCTGCTGCGAGCGGCCGCGATTTCTTTTTCGTAGCGGTCACCGACCGCGAGCAGCATTTCCTTGGTGTAGTACAGATCGCCGCGCTTCTCCCCGTGGTATTCGAGGATATGGGTTTCGACGATCGAATCGACCGGACAGGACTCCTCGCAAAAACCGCAGAAAATGCACTTGGTCAGATCGATGTCGTAACGCGTGGTACGACGCGTCCCGTCGCTGCGCACAGCCGATTCGATCGTGATGGCGAGCGCCGGGCAGACTGCCTCGCACAACTTGCAGGCGATGCAGCGCTCCTCGCCATTGGGATAGCGGCGCAGGGCGTGCAGGCCGCGAAAGCGCGGCGACATCGGTGTCTTTTCCTCGGGAAAGCGGATCGTGATCTTGCGCGCGAACATATAGCGCCCGGTCAGTGCCATGCCCTTGAAGAGCTCACCGAGCATCAGGCTGCCGAAAAATTCCTTGATAGCGGTCATGATGTACCCGTCTAGTACCAGATGTTGAATGGCGTCTGCATCCACAGGCCGATAATCATGAGCCAGGCGATGGTGAACGGGATGAACACTTTCCAGCCCAGACGCATGATCTGGTCATAGCGATAGCGCGGGAAGGTGGCGCGGAACCACAGGAACAGCGTCACCATGAACATGGTCTTGGCGAACAGCCAGACGAATCCGGGAATCCAGGTGAATGGGACAAAATCAAAGGGCGAGTCCCAGCCGCCCAGGAACATCAGCGTCGCCAGCGCCGAGATCAGGATCATGTTCATGTACTCGGCGAGAAAGAACATCGAGAAACCAAGCCCCGAGTACTCGACCATGTGGCCGGCGACGATCTCCGATTCACCCTCGACGACGTCAAACGGATGGCGATTGGTCTCGGCGACGCCCGAGATGAAATAGATGAAAAACAGCGGCAACAGGGGCAGCCAGTTCCAGGACAGGAAATTGACGCGGTAGCCGTGGAAGATCCCGTGCGTCTGGCCGGCGACGATATCCGAGAAATTCAGACTGCCCGAAACCATCAGCACGCCGACCAGCGCAAAGCCCATCGAGATCTCATAGGACACCATCTGGGCCGAGGCGCGCATGGCGCCAAAGAAGGCATATTTCGAATTCGAGGCCCAGCCAGCGACGATGACGCCATAGACTTCCATCGACGAGATCGCCATCACGTAAATCAGCCCGGCATTGATATTGCCAACGGCCATTTCAGGCGAGAACGGCACGACGGCCCAGGCGGCGACCGCCGGCGCGATCGCCATGATGGGCGCAAGCAGAAACAGCACCCGGTTGGCATTGACCGGGATGATGATTTCCTTGAGAACGAGCTTGAAGACGTCGGCCCAGGGCTGCAACAGGCCCCATGGTCCGACGCGATTGGGGCCCATGCGCAAATGCATCCAGCCGATCACCTTGCGCTCCCAGAGCGTCAGATAGGCGACGCTCACGATCAACGGCAGGACGACCGCCACGATCTTGAGCAGATCCCAGACGATGCTGGAGACCGCCGGATAATAGGCGCCGAGGAGCCCTTGCGCATACTGGACGAGCGAATCGATCATGTTGCCGCTCCGACCTTCTCGACGCTGATCGCACCGAACATGGCGCCAAGCGTGGCCGTCAGGGGGTGTGCGCAGGAAATGCGCACACAGCCGGCAGCAACTCTTTCGTCGATTTCGCAGCTGAGCACGGCGGCCGCTGGACCCTGCGTGACGTGCACCGCCTCACCATGCCCAAGGCCAAAGCGACTCGCGGTGGCGGCAGACAGGCGCGCGCGGGGCGTTTTGGCGTCGCTGGTCTGTTGCAGCGACGGCGCGCGCCGCACCAGCGCATCGGCAAAATGGATCGGCACATCGGCAATGCGTTCGAGCGTACCTGCCTCTAGCCTGGCGGGACTTGCCGCAGCGACGCTGCCGATGCGGTTCGAGCAGCGCTCAGCGAGTTCGGTTTTGCCTTGGGTAAGTTCGTCGCGCACGGCATCCGACGATTCGTAGTCGAATCCCGCGACCCCAAGCAGGTTGCCAAGCACACGCAGAACTTTCCAGGCGGGACGGGTCTGGCCAAGCGGCGCCACCACGCCGGTAAAGCTCTGCACGCGCCCTTCCATATTGATGAAGGAACCGGAGGTCTCGGTGAAAGGTGAGATCGGCAGCAACACGTCGGCGTACTCCAGTGCGCCATGTTTGAACGCGCTCATCGCGATGACCATATCGGCCTGCTCTAGGGCGGCGCGTGCCTGGAAGGGGTTGGCGGCATCGAGCTCGGGCTCGGCGTTCAGCAACAGGTAGGCGCGTCGCGGCTCGGCGAATTGCCGGCTTGCCGACAGGCCGTCCTTGCGCGGATGGGCGCCGGCCAGATAGGCGCCAACCGAGTTGGCCGCTTCGGGCAATACACCGAGCGTAGCCCCGCTCGCCTCAGCGATCCACTGGGCCAGCGACCAGAGCTGGCGCGCCTCGGGATGTGCCAGCGCCGCAGCACCGATCAGCACTGCGCGACGGGAACCGGCGGCGAGGTCGACCGCAATTGCGCGCGCGTTGTCATCTATGTCCGCTTTTTGGGGGGCGGCGACACCTTTGGTCTCGGCAAGCGCGGCCGCAACTCCTGCCAGCGTCTGCACCCACGCCGACGGCGCGACGATCGCCTTGCACGTGAGCGGGATCAGGAGGTCGTCATCGACCGCGTGCACGATGGAGATATGGGCGCCGCGCTTTTGCGCCTGGCGCAGACGTTGCGCAATCAATGGCTGGTCCTTGCGCAGAAAGGATCCGACGACCAGTACCCGATCGAGCGCACTGACTGCGGTAATCGGCATGCCGAGCCAGGGAGCACCCGAAAGGCTCGCCTCGAGCGCGCCGTCATCGCGGCGCAGACGGGTATCGATGTTCTCCGAACCGAGACCGCGCCAGAGCTTTTGCAGCAAATGCAGCTCTTCGACGGTACTGTGCTCGGTAGCCAGTGCACCCAGCGCCGCTGGGCCGTGCTGGGCAGCGATACTCTTGAGTCCCTGGGCAACATAGTCCAGGGCCTGCTGCCAGTCGACCTCGATCCAGCGCTTGTCCTGCTTGATCATCGGCTGGGTCAGACGCTCGGCCACGTTCAGGCCTTCATAGGAAAACCTGTCCTTGTCGGAGAGCCAGCATTCGTTGATGTCCTCGTTTTCCTGGGGGACGACGCGCATGACGCGGTCATTTTTGACCTGCACGACCAAATTGGCGCCAAGGCTGTCATGCGGGCTGATCGAATGCAGTCGTGAGAGTTCCCAGGTCCGCGCCGAATAGCGGAACGGCTTGGAGGTCAGGGCCCCGACCGGACAGATGTCGATCATGTTGCCCGAGAGTTCCGAGTCGATCGTCTTGCCGACGAAGGTGGTGATTTCAGAGAATTCGCCGCGCTCGATCATTCCGAGCTCCATTATTCCCGCGATCTCCTGACCAAAACGCACGCAGCGGGTGCAGTGGATGCAGCGGCTCATCTCCTCCATGCCGACCAGGGGGCCTACATCCTTGTAGAACACGACACGCTTTTCTTCCTTGTAGCGTGAAGCCGAACCGCCATAGCCGACCGCCAGATCCTGCAGCTGGCATTCACCGCCCTGGTCGCAAATCGGGCAATCGAGCGGATGGTTGATGAGGAGGAATTCCATGACGCCCTTCTGGGCGTCGATGGCTTTGGGTGAATGGGTATTGACGACCATTCCCGCGGTGACCGGAGTCGCGCATGCCGGCAAGGGCTTGGGCGCCTTCTCGACTTCGACCAGACACATGCGGCAGTTGGCCGCTATCGACAGCTTCTTGTGATAGCAGAAATGCGGGATATAGGTACCGAGCTTGTTGGCAGCGTCCATCACCATACTGCCTTCCCGCACTTCCACCTTCTGGCCGTCCAGCGTAATTTCGATCATGGCGTGTCTGGTTAGCGTTAGACGTAGGTCGGCACGATGCACGACTTGTGCTCGATGTGGTGGATGAATTCGTCGCGGTAGTGCTTGATGAAGGCGCGCACCGGCATGGCCGCCGCGTCGCCCAGTGCGCAAATCGTGCGGCCCTGAATATTGTCGGCCACCGAATTGAGCAGATCGAGATCATCCATCCGTCCCTGACCGTGTTCGATGCGATGCACGACCCGGTACATCCAGCCGGTGCCTTCGCGGCAGGGTGTGCACTGGCCGCACGATTCCTCGAAATAGAAGTAGGACAAGCGCAGGAGCGACTTGACCATGCAGCGCGTGTCGTCCATGACGATGACGGCGCCCGAGCCGAGCATCGAGCCGGCCTTCGAGATCGAGTCATAGTCCATGTCGGTCTGCATCATGATCTCGCCGGGGATAACCGGAGCCGAGGAGCCGCCCGGAATCACCGCCTTGATCTTGCGCCCGCCACGCATGCCGCCGGCCAACTCGAGCAGCTTGGCAAACGAGGTGCCAAGGGGCACCTCATAGTTGTCCGGTCTTTCGACGTCGCCGGACACGCTGAAGATCTTCGTGCCGCCGTTATTGGGCTTTCCAAGCTTCAGGAATGCCTCGCCGCCATTGTTGATGATCCACGGGACGGCCGCGAAGGTCTCGGTATTATTGATCGTGGTCGGTTTGCCGTACAGGCCAAAGCTCGCCGGGAAGGGTGGCTTAAAGCGCGGCTGGCCTTTCTTGCCCTCGAGCGACTCGAGCAGCGCCGTCTCTTCACCGCAGATGTAGGCGCCAAAGCCATGAGTAGCGTGCAATTCGAAGGAGAAATCGCTACCGAGGATGCGATTGCCAAGCAGACCGGCCGCGCGCGCCTCGTCGAGCGCCTCCTC
>CAJCHO010000126.1 GCA_903970145.1 Mycobacteriaceae bacterium
TGGTCGCGCGCGCGCTGCACAAACACAGTCCGCGCACCCGCCAGCCTTTTATCGCCCTGAACACCGCGGCGATTCCCAAGGAGCTGCTCGAGTCCGAGCTTTTTGGTCACGAGCGCGGTGCCTTCACCGGCGCCCAGACCATGCGTCGCGGGCGCTTTGAGCAGGCTGAGGGTGGCACCCTGTTCCTCGACGAAATCGGCGACATGCCCCCCGAGCTGCAGACGCGCCTGCTGCGGGTACTGTCCGACGGCCAGTTTTATCGGGTCGGAGGTCACGAACCCCTGCGTGCCAACGCGCGGGTGATCGCAGCTACCCACCAGAACCTCGAAATCCTGGTGCGCCAGGGGCAGTTTCGCGAGGATCTCTACCATCGTCTGAACGTCATCCGGCTGCGCCTGCCACCGCTGCGTGAGCGTCCCGAGGACGTGCCGCTCTTGGCGCGCAGTTTCATGCAAAAAAGCGCGCGCCAGCTTGGCGTCGATCCCAAGCGCATCTCGGACGCCGCGATGGCGGTGCTTGTGACCCTGCCATTTCCGGGGAACGTGCGGCAGCTGGAGAATTTCTGTCACTGGCTGACCGTAATGGCGCCAGCGCAAGTCATCGAAGTCAAGGACCTGCCGCCGGAGACGCGCAATGCTGAGACGGTGCGTCCGGTCGCGCCCGATCCACTGGCCAGCCGTGAGCAGTCCCATGAGAGCGCGATGGCCTGGCACGACGTACTTGAACGTCGTGCCGATCAGATGCTCATTGCCGGGGAGGCCGAGGTGATGACTCGCCTGAGTGACCAGTTCGAAGCGACTCTGATTCGTGCCGCCTTGCGTCATACCGGCGGTCGGCGTATCGAAGCGGCCCAGCGACTTGGAATCGGTCGCAACACCATCACGCGCAAGATCCAGGAGCTGGGTCTGGACGACGGATCCAAGTAGCGCTTAGGCGGGTGCCAGGGTAGCGACGACCGGAGTGTGGTCCGACGGCTGCTCCTGCTTTCGTGGCAGCTTGTCGATGATGCACGAGGTGCATCGTTGTGCGAGGGCAGGTGAGAGCATCACGTGATCGATGCGCAGGCCCCGGTTGCGACGAAACGCCATCATCCGGTAGTCCCACCAGCTAAAGGATTTATCGGCCTGCTCAAACAGCCGAAACGCATCAACCAGCCCCAGCTCCTGCATGGCGACGAATGCGGCCCGCTCGGGCCCCGAGACGAGGACCTGGCCCACCCATTCGGCCGGGTCATGGACGTCACGATCCTGCGGCGCAATGTTGAAGTCCCCCGTGAGTACCAGTTGCGGGTGTGCGGCGAGCTCAGTCTTGAGCCAGGCCACCAGAGCGCTCAGCCAGCGCAGCTTGTACTGATATTTGTCGGAGTCCAGCGACTGGCCGTTGGGGATGTAGGCGCAGATAATATGGACCCCGGCTACGCTTGCCCGAATCACGCGCTTTTGTTCGTCCTCGAATCCCGGAATGCCGTTGGCCAGATCCGTCATGGCGAGCGTGTCACGCGCCAGAATGGCAACTCCGTTATAGGTCTTCTGGCCGCAGAAAGTCACCTGGTATCCTGCGCTGGCCAGTTCGGCCCTGGGAAACTTGTCGTCGGTCAGTTTAGTTTCCTGCAGGCACAACACATCGACCGGATTGATCGCCAGCCAGTCGAGCACATGCGGCAGGCGCACCTTTAAGGAATTGACGTTCCAGGTGGCAATTTGCATGGCGTGTCCGGGATTGTGGCCAGTTGCGCTAGTTGATACATGAGGGAAGAGGCACGCGAACGCGCTGCCCCGCCCATCGCGTGCCGCGGCCGCGACCGGCGCCGCACGGTCTACTGGGTCGTGGCGTTGGCAGAGTCGCTCGGTGAGGCGCCGGTGGCGGACTGGATCGGTGGATTCTGATAGCTGCGCGGCAGGATGTTCGACTTGGGATAGCCCGAGTCATCGAGCGCTGCCGTCCAGGCCGACTCGGAGAATCCGCGCAGTTTTTGGCGACCTATCATCAGAAAAGGAATGGTTGCGCCACCCGAGAGCTTGCGCAGTTCCGCCATGTCTTCGTCCGAATTGATGGTTTTCTCGCTGTAGGGAATGCCGCGGTTGCGCAACAGGCTGCGTCCCTGGTCGCATTCGGCGCACGGCAGCTGGGTGTACATGACCACCGGGAAATTCTCCGCGACGCGACGCAATTCGAAAGGCAGTGAACTGACGTTCCCGCCACCACCCGCGAAGTTTTTTAGCTCGACTTTCTTGGCCGTTGCCGGCGGGGGCTGGTCACTGTAGGTGACCACCCCGTCGGGGCTGACGTACTTGTATTGCGACTGTGCCTGGGCCAGTGCACAGATGGCGCCGAGGGCAAGCCCGACAATCAGGCGATGCTTCATCTTGAGTGCCTCCATTGGCTTCGCGGGACGGCGTATCCGCACGCCGGCGTAATTTATGCGCTCAATAGTACCGCGCAGTGCGACGCGCGCGAAGTCAAGAGGGCGGTTTCGGGCAAGAGCTGTTGCTTGGTTTGCTACAAAGCACCTGGCTTTGAACCCGCAGCGAGGGTGCGCTCCGCCGATTCGATGGTATTGGCAAGCAGCATCGTGATGGTCATCGGGCCGACGCCACCAGGGACCGGAGTGATCCAGCTGGCGATCTCGCTGACGCCCGCAAAATCCACGTCGCCGCACAGCTTGCCGTCCTCGCGTCGATTGATGCCGACATCGATCACGACGGCCCCGGGCTTGACCATCGAGGCAGTCAGTGTGTCGCGCCGCCCGACCGCCACTACCACGATGTCGGCCTGACGGGTGTGGGCCGCGATATCCGGTGTGCCGCTATGGCAGATGGTCACGGTCGCATTCTGCTGCAACAGCAGCAGTGCCATCGGTTTGCCGACGGTATTGCTGCGCCCGATGACGACCGCGCGACTTCCCTTGAGTGTTACGCCGACGTGCTCGAGCATTTTCATGACGCCGTAGGGAGTGCAGGGCTTAAAGCCGGCGCTGCCGGTCATGAGTGCGCCGGCCGAATGGATCTGCAGACCATCGACGTCCTTGGTCGGCGCAATCGATTCGACGACTGCCTGGGCATCGATGTGGCGCGGCAAGGGCAGCTGGACCAGGATGCCGTCGATGGAGCGATCTTCATTGAGCAGCGCGATGCGTGCGCACAGCTGCTCCTGGCTGATGTCCGCGGGATGGCGCTCCATCACCGAATGGATCCCGACTTCCTCGCAGGCGCGCACCTTGTTGCGCACATAGACCTGCGAGGCCGGGTCCTCGCCAACCAGTATCACTGCCAGTCCCGGGGGCCGCTTTGTGGCCGCGAGGCCCGCGACCCGTCCCGTCATCTCCTGGCGCAGGTTGCGCGACAGCGCCACGCCGTCAATTATTTGTGCACTCATGTTCGTTATTGAATGATCATTCGATAGGTGCCGCAAATTCTAGCACGCTACGACCTTCATCCGGCAAGCTCAGGAGGAATGATTGGCGCCCAGAGCCAGGCGCAGCAGGTCGGCGACGGTCGCCGCATTGAGCTTATCCATGATATTGGCGCGATGCGCCTCGACGGTCTTGATGCTGATGCCAAGATCGTCCGCGATCTGCTTGTTCAGACGCCCGGCCACTATGCAGTCCAGTACCTGCTGTTCGCGGGCGGTCAGGCGCGCTAGCAACTGGGCACGCGCATTCTCTTCGTGCTGCTGGCTGCGCCGGGTGCGCGCGGTATCGAGCATGGCCGCCACCGAGGTGCGCAACTCGGCCTCGTTAAACGGCTTCTCGATGAAATCCGAAGCACCCTTTTTCATGGTCGTGACAGCCATCGGCACATCGCCATGACCGGAAATGAAAAGGATCGGCAGATTGGTTTGCCTCGTCACGAGCAATTCCTGCAGTTCAAGCCCCGTCATGCCCGGCATGCGCACATCGAGGATCAGGCAGGCTATGCGTTGCGGATCGAAGCTCGCGAGGAACTCGTCGGCACTGGCAAAGCAGGTCACCGCGAACTGATTGGCTTCGAGCAGCCAGCGCAGCGAATCGCGCACCGCTTCGTCATCGTCGACTACATACACCAGTCCAGGATCGTGCTGGATGGTCTCGGGAGGGCGGCCGGATTCACGTATCACCTGCATATTGTAGCGTGTGCCGGCTTCGATCCTGTGCGCCGCTAGGCGGCCGTTGCAATCTGCGCTCTTGGCAGGGTAAAAAAGAAAGTGCAGCCGCCACCCGGATTGTTGCGCGCCCAGAGCCGCCCCTGATGGAATTCAATGATTGAGCGGCAGATATTGAGGCCCATTCCCATGCCTTCTGCCTTGGTCGTGTAAAAGGGTTCGAACATCTTGCTGTTGAGTTCCGGGGCGATACCGCCGCCCTGATCGGTGACGGCAAACTCTACCTGGACGGGGCTCTCGGAAACCGCCAGTACGATTTCCCGACTGTCGGACTCTTCCATTGCGTCGATGGCGTTCTTCAGAAGATTGAGCAGCACCTGCTCGATCATGATCGGGTCGGCCTCGATGTCCGAGATTTCCTCGGGAACCTCGGTGCGAATCGCGATGCGCCGCTTGGCGGCCTCGATTTCAGCGAAGCTGACCGCATCGTCGACTATGGCGCGGATGCTTACCGCGCGACGATGTGGCTCGCGCCGGCGCACGAACTCGCGAATCCGGCGAATGATATTGCCGGCGCGCTCGGCCTGTGCGGAGGTTTTTTGCAGGGTCTGGAGCAACTCGGCAGCGTCGGTGGTGCCACCGGCTTCGAGCGTGGCGCGCACGCGCGCCACCGTACCCATGCTGTAATTGGCGATTGCTGTGAGCGGTTGATTGAGTTCGTGGGCCAGCGACGAGGCCATCTCCCCCATGGTGATGAGCCGGCTGGTGAGCTGCACTTTTTCCTGCTGCTGGCGCACCAGCTCTTCAGTCTGTTTGCGGGCATCAACGTCGGTGGCGACCTGCAGCTGTACCATGCGTCCGTCGACCCACTGGATGGTGCGCTGGCGCACTTCGAACCACTTGTCGACGCGCCGATTGTAGACTTCGCTGGTGCGTGCTTCGTCGCTCTGGCGCGGCACGCTGCCAAAGGCCGGATTGAGCTCAAGGTGGCCGCGCGCGTCACCGCCGAACAGGCGCCGGTAGTAGCGATTGGCAAACAGCAGCGTTTCACCGTCACCGGTGGCCGCGTAGACCGAAACGGCAGCGTCGAGCTCCTCAAGCACCGTCGTGAAGCGCTCGTGGGCGCTGGCCAGTTCCTGGCGGATGCGCTTGGGCTCGGTGATATCGGTCATCGACGTCATCCACCCGGTCTGGGCCCCAGACTCGTCGAGCAGCGGCGAGACATACATGCGGGTGTCGAAATAACTGCCGTCCTTGCGGCGGATCACGACCTCAAGTCCGGCTGCCGGAACCCGTCCGGCGAGGATGTCATCGAGCGACGCGCGCAACTGGGCTTCGCGCTCAGGTGCCCAGTAGGGATAGGGCGGCAGCTGCCCCACCAGTTCCTGCTCGGTGAAGCCCAGCATGCGACAAAAGGCCGGATTCACATAGGTAATGCGGCCATGCAAATCGATGGCCCGCATGCCCGTCAGCAAGGCGTCTTCCATGGCACGCCGGAAGGCCGTCTCGGCCATCAGCACCTGCTGGCGCGCGCGCCGCAAGGTGACGTCGTGCGCGACCGCGTACAGCAGCCGTTTGGCCGGGCGTGACTGCGGATCGGGATTGAAGGTCCAGACCAGCCAGCGATAGTCGGTAGAACCATCGGCATTGATGCGCCGGCAGCGATTCTCAAAGGACGTTGATGGTTCGCCCGCTTCGAGGCGCCGCAATTCCTCAAGGGTCGCAGCGCGGTCGTCGGGATGCACCAGGTCCAAAAGCCGACAGCCCACGAGGGCATCCGGCGCGCGCCCCAACACCTGCAGGCAGGCCGGGCTGACCCGCTGCAGGGTGCCCTCCACATCCATGATGCACAAAATATCAAGCGACAGATTGAACAGCCGGTCGCGCGAGAGTTCGGCTTCGAGGCGGCGGCGATTGTGGCGCATGAGCGACCACAGACTCCAGATGATGAACAGCGACAGCACCACCACAGCCCACACGAGCAGATTGTTGGCGAGCGTACTGGCCGTGCGATAGGAAATGGCATGCAGATAGATGCCATGACCCGGCGGATCAAGCGCGATTTCGTAGTCGAGACTTGGATCGACGCCCTGGGCCGCTGGACGCCCGATCAGCTGCACGCCCTTGTCATCGACGAAGGCGACCTTGTACTTCTGAATGCTTTCCTGCGGAACGACATAACGCGAGATATTGAGTACCGAATAGATGGCGGACACGGTGCCGAGAAACTGGCCGCGCGCGTAGATCGGCACCTGCATCTCGAGATAGTAGTCGTTGTCCGGGCCGGGGAAGGGCGCGGAGTAGGCTGCGGCGCGCGTCTCGCGCGCCTCATCGAAGGTTGCGCGTAATCCGGGATTGATTAGGAAGTCGTCCTCCTGCAGATCTCCCATGTCAAAGCGCGGGTCGGCACTGGCCGACCAGTGCGCGCTCAGGCCCGCGTCCAGCCGCGCGAGCATCACGATCTCGGGCTTGCTGCCCATGAACTGGCGCGCCAGCTGGCGAAAGTGCGGCCCATCGATCGCGTTCTGGGCCAGCTCACGCGCCAGAGAAGTGACTTCATCCTGATCGCTCTGCATACGCAGGCGCATCGCCTGCTGAGTCCATTCGACGTCCCGGTAGAGCATCTGTTGCTGGCGATTGGTTTCCTCGCGGCGCAAAGCCCAGAACAGCGTGAGCATGGCGGCCACAAAAAGAAACATCGCCAAAAGCGGTGCCAGCCAGTACCAGCGCTGACTGAAGGCTGCCCGGCGATGCGCGCGCGCAGCACGGGGATTGGGAGCGAGAGGGTGGTCGTGCGACGGGCCTTTGAGCATCGATCCAGTTTAATGCAGGGACCCGAGCAGACCTAGAAAGAGGGAAGTGATGGATTCGATGCAATATCATATTATGAAATTCCGTCTTGCGATTTGAAATATTCCTTGCCCGGCAGTCGCGGATTCCTCTAAAATCCTTGCCAGCAGTAAACGATTCGAAGCCCTGGTGCGCCCCGTCGGTCCCTTTGGACCGCAGATGCGAGACCGATCGATCGGTCCGGAAAGGGAGCCCCTTGCATAGGAGGCAAGACATGTCAGCCCTTCCCGACCAGATGCTCCAGCCGACTGAACAAGACGGCGACCCCGAAGAAACCCGCGAATGGCTTGATGCCCTCGATGCGGTCATCGAGCGCGAAGGGGCGCAGCGCGCCCATTACCTGCTCGAGCGCCTCGTTGACCTCGCGCGACGCAGCGGGGCCTACATCCCGTTTTCGGCCAATACGGCCTATATCAACACCATCCCGCCGCACCTGGAACAGGCCCTCCCCGGCAATTCCGACATGGAAGAGCGGCTGCGCCACTACATGCGCTGGAACGCAATGGCCATGGTGGTGCGCGCCAATCGCGACGACGATGAACTGGGCGGGCATATCGCGTCGTTCGCGTCGCTGGCGACGATGCTTGGCACCGGATTCAATCACTTCTGGCACGCTCCCCACGAGGGGCATGGGGGAGACCTGCTGTACATCCAGGGACACTCGGCGCCCGGAGTGTATGCGCGCGCCTTCCTCGAAGGGCGGCTTTCCGAGGACCAGCTCGAGAACTTCAGGCGCGACACCGGCGGCAAGGGCATCACCTCCTATCCGCACCCCAAGCTCATGCCCGAGTTCTGGCAATTCCCTACTGTGTCGATGGGCCTTGGTCCTCTGCAAGGCATTTACCAGGCGCGCTTTTTGAAATATCTCCATGCGCGCGGCATCGCCGACACCAGCAATCGCAAGGTCTGGGTGTTCTGCGGCGATGGCGAGATGGACGAACCCGAATCGATGGGCGCCATCGGCATGGCGGCACGCGAGCGCCTCGACAATCTTATTTTCGTGGTCAATTGCAATCTGCAGCGCCTTGACGGGCCGGTGCGGGGCAATGGCAAGATCATCCAGGAGCTCGAAGCCGATTTTCGCGGAGCCGGCTGGAACGTACTCAAGGTCATCTGGGGGTCCTTGTGGGACGCTCTGCTCGCGCGTGACAAGGACGGCATCCTGCAACAGGTGATGATGGATACCGTTGATGGGGAGTACCAGAATTACAAGGCCAACGACGGTGCCTATGTGCGCGAGCACTTCTTTGGCAAGAATCCCGCGCTGCTCGAAATGGTCTCGCGGCTGTCCGACGAGGATGTGTGGCGCCTGAATCGCGGCGGCCACGATCCGCACAAGATCTATTCCGCCTATCACGCCGCCGTCAATCACCGCGGCCAGCCGAGCGTGCTTCTCGTCAAGACCGTCAAGGGTTACGGCATGGGCAAGATCGGCGAGGGCAAGAATACGACCCACCAGCAAAAGAAGATGACGATCGAAGCGATCCGCGAATTCCGCGACCGCTTCAATATTCCGGTGCCCGACGACAAGCTCGAAGAATTGCCCTTCATGCGCCCGGCGCCTGATAGCGCCGAGATGAAATATCTCCTGGAACGACGCGCCGCATTGGGCGGCTTTTTGCCGCAGCGGCGCCGTCAGGCCGACGAAAAATTCTCCGCCCCCGAGCTTGCCAGCTTCGATCAGGTATTGCAGCCGACTGCCGCCGGTCGCGAGATGTCGACGACGATGGCCTTTGTGCGCATTCTCACTGCACTGATCCGCGATAAGGCCCTCGGTCCACGGATCGTTCCGATAGTTCCCGATGAGGCGCGCACCTTCGGCATGGAGGGAATGTTCCGCCAGTTGGGCATCTTCAGTCAGCAGGGCCAGCTCTATGAGCCGGTCGACAAGAATCAGGTTATGTACTACCGCGAGGACAAGGCGGGCCAGATTCTTGAGGAGGGCATCAACGAGGCCGGGGCGATGAGTTCGTGGATCGCGGCTGCGACCTCGTATTCGACCAACAATCGCATCATGGTGCCTTTTTACATCTACTACTCGATGTTCGGCTTCCAGCGCGTGGGCGACCTGGCGTGGGCCGCGGGCGACATGCAGGCGCGCGGTTTCCTGCTTGGCGGCACCGCTGGCCGCACCACCTTGAACGGCGAGGGCCTGCAACATCAGGACGGGCATAGTCACATCCTCGCGCAGACCATTCCAAACTGCGTTTCCTACGATCCAAGCTTTGGCTACGAGCTCGCGGTAATCATTCAGGATGGCCTAAAGCGCATGGTGGAACATCAGGAGAACGTCTATTACTACATCACGCTGATGAACGAGAACTACGCGCATCCGGGCCTCAAGGCAGGCCAGGAGCAAGGGATTCTGGCCGGCATGTACCTCTTGCAGCGTGGCAGCACGAGCCTGCAGACGCGCGTCCAGCTGCTGGGGTCAGGTACGATCCTGCGCGAAGTCATTGCCGCCCAGGAGCTGCTCGAGAAGGACTGGGGTATCGCTGGCGACGTATGGAGCTGTACAAGCTTTAACCAGCTGGCGCGCGAAGGCCATGACGTGCGCCGTACCCACCTGCTTACACCCGGGGTCAAGGCGCGCATGCCCTACGTCACCCAGCAACTCGAGAAGACCAGCGGCCCGATCATCGCTTCGACCGACTACATGAAGCTGTTTGCCGAGCAGATCCGCGCCTTCATTCCGCGCGGACGAAGCTACCGCGTGCTCGGGACGGACGGCTTCGGTCGCTCCGATTCGCGCGCCAAGCTGCGCCACCATTTCGAGGTCGATCGCCATTTCGTGACCATCGCGGCATTGCGCGAGTTGGCCGACGAAGGGGTCGTGCCCCTGGCCAAGGTGACCGAAGCCTTGAAAAAATACGGCATCGATCCGGCCAAACCCAATCCGCTCTACGCCTGAGTACAATCGAGCGCCGTGCCAATGCGGCGTAACCCGGGATCCTGGCAGAGGTCGCGAAGATGAGTCAGATCGAAGTGAAGGTGCCGGATATCGGCGATTTTAAAGACGTTGAGATCATCGAAGTGCTGGTCAAGCCGGGCGACACCGTGCGCGCCGAGCAGTCGCTCATCACCGTCGAGTCGGACAAGGCGAGCATGGAGATTCCGAGCTCAGCCGCGGGTGTAGTCAGGGCACTCAAAGTCAAGCTCGGCGACAAGGTCAACCAGGGCAGCGTCATTCTCACCCTCGATAGCGCAGCTGCGCCTGCGAATCCGGGCAAACGCCCCGCAGCAACTTCTGCAACGCCGGCCATACCGCCGATCATCGCGCGCGCGGCCGACAAACCGGCAGCGAGCGCTGCGGCACCTGCCGCTGCCGCGAGCCCGGCTCCGACCGAGGCGCCCTCGAGTCAGAGTCAGGAGCGGCTTGAAGTTCGTGTTCCCGACATCGGTGACTTCAAGGAAGTCGAGGTCATTGAGATCCTCGTCAAGCCGGGCGAATCGGTACACAAGGAGCAGTCACTGATCACCGTCGAGTCGGACAAGGCGAGTATGGAGATACCGAGTCCGGGCGACGGAGTCCTCGTCGAGATGCGCACCAAGATAGGAGACAAGGTGAGCCAGGGATCGGTGA
>CAJCHO010000127.1 GCA_903970145.1 Mycobacteriaceae bacterium
CTTTGGCGCCATAGCCGAAAACCAGGTCTGCTTCACTCAAGCTACCGGGCAGTGCGCTCTTCATGGTGCCCAATTTCATCGTATTCGAGCGCGGCTCAAGTACGGCGAGGATGCGTTGCCCGGGCGCCCCCACCTTCAATGCCGACCGCAGGCCGTCGACGGTGGTTGCGATCGCAGTCGGGTGATGGGCAAAGTCGTCATAGACGGTGACGCCACGCACGGTGCCGCGCACTTCCATGCGCCGCTTGACGCCCTGAAATTCCCCGAGAGCCGTGATTGCATCGCCCGGCAGCACGCCAACCGAGCGCGCCGCCGCGATCGCGGCAAGCGCATTGGCGAGATTGTGGCGCCCCTGCAGGGACCACTCCAGTTCGCCCTCGATGGCGCCCTCGCGCACGATGGTGTGCCCCTTTGTACCGGTAAGCGCCCGCCAGTTCTGTGACTCGCCAAAATACTCGATTGGCGTCCAGGCACCGCGCGCGATGACGCGCGCCAGAGCGGCATCTTCGCCGTTGACGATCAGCGCGCCCTCTGCGGGAACCGTGCGCACCAGATGATGAAACTGGGTTTCGATGGCGGTGATATCGGCAAAGATATCTGCATGGTCGAACTCCAGATTGTTAAGTACCGCGGTGCGCGGATGGTAGTGAACGAACTTGGAGCGTTTGTCAAAGAAGGCCGTGTCGTATTCGTCGGCCTCGATCACAAAGAAATTCGACTCGGACAGTCGCGCAGAGACACCGAAGTTAAGAGGCACTCCGCCGATCAGAAAACCGGGCGCAAAGCCGGCGTGCTCGAGGACCCAGGCAAGCATTGACGAGGTAGTCGTCTTGCCATGAGTGCCGGCAACGGCCAGCGTCCAGCGATCGCGCAGTATGTGCTCACCGATCCACTGCGGTCCCGACGTATAGGCGAGTCCGCGATTGAGAATCTGCTCCATCAGCGGATTGCCGCGCGAGATCACATTGCCGATTACCCAGAGGTCTGGCGCGAGCCCTATCTGCTCGACACCGTAGCCTTCGATGAGTTCTATCCCCTGTGCGGCGAGTTGGGTACTCATCGGTGGATAAACCTGTGCGTCGCAGCCGGTGACGCGATGTCCGGCCTGTTTTGCCAGCACTGCGAGTCCACCCATGAAGGTGCCACAGATGCCCAGTACGTGTATGTGCATGATCCCGAATCCAGCCGCGCCGCTGCGCCCGCAGCGATTGTATCGGATCGAGGGCACCCGACGGCGAGCTTGGATTACACTGGATGATCGCTCCCACCAGTCGGTAAGTCTTGTGCCCCGTCCGATCGACCAGGAAATCCTAACCAGCGCTCACGATGCACTGGCCACTGTGCGCCATGAGATCGCCATGCGTGCCGCGCGCCTGATCGCCGAAGACGGTCTTGATTATGGTGCCGCCAAGCGCAAAGCAGCACGCGAAGCGCTGGGTGGCCAGCGCGTTAACGGCGAAGTGCTGCCCGGTAACGAAGAGATCGAGCAGGAGCTACGTACCTATCAGGCGCTCTTTCTGGCGGACAGTCAGCCGCAGCGTCTGCGTGAATTGCGCCTGGCTGCGCGCACGCTCATGCAGCTGCTCGAATCGTTTGAACCGCGCCTGGTTGGCGCGGCGCTAAACGGTACCGCCGGGGAGCACAGCGACGTGCACCTCGAGCTTTTTACCGACAGCGCCAAGGATGTGGAAATCTTCCTGCTCAATCGAGGCATCGACTTCGATGTGCAAGAAATCGACAACCCGCGCGGCAAAAGCCGTGATTGCCCGGAAGTCATACAATTCGTTTGGCGAGCGGCGCGTTCTGCGCGCGCCGAGGGCGTGCACCTGACCGTATTCGCGACTGACGATCTGCGTGGCGCTCTGGCTGGCGAGCGTCGCGGCGAAAAGGCCGATCTCGCGGCGCTCGAGAAGTTGCTCACCGAATCCGGAGGACACGATGAAATCTAAGACCTCAGCCCTGGCCATCGCTGTGCTCGCACTGGGGGCGGCGCTGGCTGGCGCATACGTCTCGAGCCGCTACGGCAGGACAGCGGAGGCGGCGCCCGCTTCACCGGATGCCGTCGCGAGCTTTTTTCAGATGAACTATCTCGACGCAAAAGGCGCGCCCTATGACTTCAAGAATTATCAGGGCAAGATCGTGGTGGTGAATTTCTGGGCAACCTGGTGCGTACCATGCGTCGAGGAAATCCCCGCTCTATCCCGCCTATCGACTGAGTACGCTAAACATAACGTTGTATTTGTCGGTATTGGCATCGATAATGCAAATGACATCGCCGATTTCCAGAAAAAGGTCGCCTCGAGCTATCCACTCCTAGTTGGAGGAGCCCATGGCACGGAGCTGGTACGCAGCTTTGGCGACACGCAGGGCAGCCTGCCCTACACCATTGTGCTCGGCAAGAAGGGCGACATGCGCGGAACGGTACTTGGCAAAGTGAAGGAAGCCGAACTGCGCGGGATGCTCGACGCGGCGATCAAGAGCTAGCTCGAATCTCGTTCGCCTAACGAACGGCAGTTCGCCTCACAGACGGCAGGCTAGACCGGTCGTGGGCGGTGCCGGCCCCTCTGAAGTCACCCGCAAGACCTCGTCCGCCGCATCGCTGCCGGGGATTGCGCATTGGTCGGTTGCTCTCGAAAGACCGTTAGCGGGTACTCACATCGTTCGCAGGCCGAACGGGTATTGCGTCAATCCGATGACCCTTGCGCCGTACGATAGCTAATCCCCGTGAAATAGTGCACAATCCGCCCCTTCAGAGGCACGATGGGGAAGAGATGGCCCGGTCACTTCTGGTCTTGCACGGACCCAACCTGAACTTACTTGGTTCGCGCGAACCGGAAATCTACGGTCACCAGACTCTGGCCGAGATCGATGCCGAGCTCGCCTCCCTGGCCAGCCAACGGGGGGCGAAGTTAACGAGTTTCCAGAGCAATCATGAAGGGGCACTAATCGACCGGGTGCAACAGGCGCGCAGCGAGTCTTGCGACTTTATCGTCATCAACCCGGGGGCCTATAGCCACACCAGCATTGCCTTGCGCGATGCGCTTGCGGGAGTTGCGATTCCGTTTGTTGAGATTCACCTGTCCAACGTGCACCGGCGCGAGTCGTTCAGGCGCAATTCATTTTTCTCCGACATCGCCGTCGGCGTCATTTGCGGGCTGGGAATCGCTGGCTACCGCGCCGCAGTGAACTTCGGAATTGACTATCTTCCGGCAAAATGAGCTAAAAATATGCTAACATTCATCATTTGCGGCGAAAGAGTATAAATTGCCATCTATGGATCTGCGCAAACTAAAGACCCTGATTGATTTGGTGGCCGAGTCCGGCATCGCAGAACTCGAAGTCACCGAGGGCGACGGCAAGGTTCGGATAGTGAAGTCTGCGGCGCAAATCGCCGGGCAACCGGCGGTCATGATGTCAGCCCCCGCGCCCTACATGCATCCAGTCGCTCCAGCGGCACCCCTAGCGCCCGCCGCAGAGGAACCCGCAGGAAATATCGTCAAGTCTCCCATGGTCGGCACTTTCTATCGTGCGCCGGCCCCGGGCAAGCCGCCTTTCGTGGAACTCGGCCAGGCGATCAAATCGGCCGAACCGATCTGCATAATAGAAGCGATGAAGCTGCTCAATGAGGTCGAGGCCGGATTCGATGGAGTCGTCAAACAGATACTCGTCGAGAACGGTCAGCCCGTCGAATTCGGGCAACCCCTGTTTGTCATCGGCTAACGCCTTAACTGGCGTACGCGCCGACCATACCTGAGCCATGTTCGGAAAGATACTTATCGCCAATCGTGGCGAAATCGCCCTGCGTATCCAGCGCGCCTGTCGCGAAATGGGCATTCGCACCGTGGTCGTCCATTCAGAGGCGGATCGCGACGCCAAGTACGTCAAGCTCGCTGACGAGTCGGTCTGCATCGGGCCACCCCCGTCGGCGCTGAGCTACCTCAACATGCCGGCAATCATCAGTGCCGCCGAAGTTACCGACGCAGAGGCGATCCATCCGGGCTATGGGTTTCTGTCCGAGAACGCCGACTTCGCGGAGCGGGTCGAGAAAAGCGGCTTCGTTTTCATAGGTCCAAGTCCCGAGTCGATCCGCATGATGGGCGACAAGGTCACCGCCAAGCAAGCCATGACGGTTGCGGGCGTACCCTGCGTGCCGGGCTCCGAGGGCGCCCTTCCGGACGATCCCAAGGAGATCGTGCGTATTGCGCGCACGGTCGGCTATCCGGTGATCATCAAGGCTGCCGGCGGCGGCGGCGGTCGCGGCATGCGCGTGGTTCATACCGAAGCCGCGCTGATCAATGCGGTCACCATGACCCGCGCCGAGGCCGCCTCGGCATTTGGCAACCCAACTGTCTATATAGAGAAGTTCCTCGAAAACCCCCGGCACATCGAGATCCAGATCCTCTCGGACAACTTCCGAAACGCGGTCTGGCTCGGCGAGCGCGACTGCTCCATGCAGCGACGCCACCAGAAGATCATCGAAGAGGCACCCGCCCCGGGCATCGCGCGCCGTCTGATCGAGCGCATCGGCGATCGCTGCGCCGAGGCTTGCCGCAAGATTGGATACAGCGGCGCCGGGACCTTCGAATTTCTCTTCGAGGGTGGCGAGTTCTACTTCATTGAGATGAATACGCGCGTGCAGGTCGAGCATCCCGTATCAGAAATGATTACCGGGCTCGACATTGTCCAGGAACAGATCCGCATCGCCGCCGGCGAAAAGCTGCGGGTGCGCCAGAAGGACATCGTGTTGCGCGGCCATGCCATCGAATGCCGCATTAATGCCGAGGATCCCTTCAAGTTCACACCGAGCCCGGGTCGCATCACCGCCTGGCATACGCCAGGAGGCCCAGGCATTCGAGTCGACTCGCATGCCTACAGCGGCTACGTCGTCCCCTCTTACTACGATTCGATGGTCGGCAAGCTTATTGCCTATGGCGCCGATCGTGACCAGGCGATCGCCCGCATGCGCATCGCCCTCTCCGAGATGGTCGTCGAAGGCATCCAGACCAACATACCGCTGCATCGCGAGTTGATGGCCGATGCGCGCTTCGTGGAAGGCGGCACCAGCATCCACTATCTCGAAAAGCGCATGGCCGATCGCAAGACCTGATTCCATGTACGTGGAACTCGTGCTGCTGATCGAGGCCGCCCGCGTGTCGGCAGTCTCGGATGCGCTGTTGGACGCGGGCGCTCTGTCAGCGAGCATTGAAGACGCCGACGCCGGAAGTGCGAACGAGCAGGCCCTGTTTGGGGAGCCCGGTAGCGAACCGGCCGATGCCGCCTGGGTCAGCAACCGCGTAGTTGCCCTGTTCGCCAGCGAGGACGAGCTCAAAGCCGCGCTCGATCTGCTTACCCCGAGCGGGAATGCCGGCAGTTTCAAGTTCGTGGAGACACGCAGCGTCGCCGACGCTGACTGGGTGCGCTTGACCCAGGCGCAATTCGAACCGATCTGCATAGGTAAGCGCCTGTGGATCGTCCCCTCGTGGCATGAACTTGGGCCCGACCAGGCACGCAACGCGCTGCAGATCCGCCTCGATCCCGGGATGGCTTTTGGCACAGGCAGTCACGCCACCACCCACTTGTGCCTGGCCTGGCTGGTCGAGAATCTGGCGCCCGACCAGAGCCTCATCGACTATGGCTGCGGCTCAGGCATCCTGGCCATCGCCGCCGCCAAGCTTGGCGCGCGACCGGTTGTTGGCATTGACATTGACCCGCAGGCGGTCAGTGCATCGCGCTCGAACGCCCGTGATAATCTGTGCGACGCAGAGTTTTTTCTGGCCAGTGACTATCATGCACAGCAGGGTGACATCGTGCTTGCCAATATCCTGTCGAATCCCTTGAAGCTGCTCGCACCGCTCTTAACAGCCCTCGTATCGCCCGGTGGCAGGCTGGTGCTATCGGGCGTGCTCGAGCGCCAGGCCGAGGAAGTCATCGAGGCCTATCGACCGGGCATTGAGCTGTCGGTCTGGCGCGCGCGTGACGGCTGGGTCTGTCTTGCCGGATCTCTGGCGGGGAAGCGCGCATGACACTCGCGACCCGCTGCCCGTGGTGCGAGACGGTCTTTAGCCTATCGAAGGAGCAGGCGGCAGCGCGCGCAGGCATGGTCCGTTGCGGTATCTGCAAGCACACTTTCAACGCGCTGGACTATCTGGTGCGCGGCAGCGAGCTCGGGGTCCACGCAGATCGACTGCTCAACTCCGTGTCGGCGCGCAGTCTCGAGCCCGCGCCCGATCCCGAACCAGCTCCGCCAGCAAAATCCGCGCGGCCAGCCGCGGCGCCAGCGCGCACCGCCCGCCCGAGCACTAAACCCCCCGCCCGTGACCCCGAGGATCGCGAGCCGACCCTCGGCATTCTCGCCGACCAGGAAGATACCCTGCCCGAGCCGAGCACGACCGATTCGGCCAGTGGTCTCGTGGAACCGAGCTTTCTGCGGTCGGCGCGCGGCGATGAACCAGAGGGTATGTCGCGCGGCAAATTCATCGCCTGGAGCCTGTTGGCATTGATCGCTCTGCTGGGCCTGGGCGCACAGGCGGCCTATCAGTGGCGCGGCGATGTCCTGCAGCGCATTCCGCAACTCGAAGCCGAAGTCCATCAGCTTTGCGCGACTCTGGGATGCACGCTCGCGCCACCGGGTGATATTGACCTCCTGACGATCGAGTCCTCGTCGCTCGAACCTGAGCCGTCCCGTCCCGATGTCGTGGTCTTCACGAGTCTCTTGCGCAGCCACAGTCCGGTCACTGAGCAACTGCCGGCGTTCGAACTGACGTTCACGGACTCGCAGGATCATCCGACCGTGCGTCGAGTGCTCCTGCCACGGGACTATCTGAGCACCCAGCAACACAATCTGGCCGATACGGGACTTGCGGCCAATAGTGAATTGCCGGTCAAGGTCACGCTCGAGATCAACAATGCCGACGTCGTGGGCTACCAGATCAAGCTCTTCTATCCCTGAGCCGCGCAATCGCGCGAGTGAATTTAACCTCCTGCAAGGCTTTGACTCATGCGCACTCTGATTTGCGGTTCCATCGCGTACGACACGATCATGGTGTTCCCGGGTCGATTCGGTGAGCACATCCTGCCCGACCAGGTTCACATCCTCAATGTCGCGTTCCTGGTACCGGAAATGCGCCGCGAGTTCGGCGGCACGGCCGGCAACATCGCCTACAACCTGCGGCTCCTCGGAGGTGATCCGGTGGTCATGGCGACCGTCGGTCAGGATGGCCGTCCCTATCTGTCGCGCATGGAAAAGCTCGGACTCTCCTCGACTCACGTGCGAGTAATCGAGGACAGCTTTACCGCCCAGGCCTTCATCACCACGGACCTGGATGACAATCAGATAACCGCCTTTCACCCGGGCGCGATGAATTTTTCGCACCACAATCACGTCGCCGATGCCGGCGCGGTGAAACTCGGGATCGTCTCGCCGGATGGTCGTGAAGGCATGATTCAGCACGCGCGCGAATTCGCCAACGCGAAGGTGCCCTTCGTCTTCGATCCTGGCCAGGGTCTGCCGATGTTTTCTGGCCCTGAGCTGCTTGAGCTGATCGATCTGTCGTGTGCGGTCGCGGTGAACGATTACGAAGCAAAGCTGCTGTGCGATAAGACCGGCAAGAGCATTGAGGAACTGGCCGCGCTCGGGCGCACTTTGATAGTTACCCTGGGGGCGAAGGGATCGCAGATCTACGCTGACAGCAAACTCCACGACATTGCGCCGCTTGCCGCCAGCGCCGTCGTCGATCCAACCGGCTGTGGCGATGCGTATCGGAGCGGGCTTCTCTACGGTATGGCGCAGTCGATGGACTGGCCAACGACCGGCCGGCTCGCCAGCGTCATGGGGTCAATCAAGATCGCCCACGAGGGGCCGCAGAATCACACACCGACTCGCGAGGCGATCGGCGCCGCTTTCGAGGCGGGATTTGGTTACCGGCCCTGGTGAGCCCGCGCCACCAATGACGCCCTTGGCGTGGCCGTCTAGCCGAAATTGACGAGGCTAAGGAGCAGGCGTTTCCTGCCCTCATCAAGCAGCAGGATGCAAATCTGCAGTAGTACGAACAGTACCAATGGCGACAGATCGAAGCGGCCAAACAGTGGCAGCATTCGGCGGATCGGTCGCAGCAGCGGGCCCGAGATTGCATCGAACACCGGCAACACCGGCGAGAACGGGTTGATCCACGACAGCACGGCCACGCACGCGACGACCGCCATGATGAGCAGCACCGCATCATGAAGGACGCTAAAGACCGATTGGATCAGCAGTACCTGGAGAGCCATCGGTGGCGCCAGGTTCGAGAACAGGCCCTCGGCCAGATCAAGAATCGCGGTGCAGACAATTCCAATTGCCAGGGCCGCTATCAGGCTCGCCCAATCGATACCTGCATAGCCGGGGAACACGCGTCGCAGCGGCTTGACGATCCAGTCGGAAAGCACGAATACGAACTCGCCCACCGCATTGCGTGCACTGATGCGCCGATATTGCATCCAGCAGCGCAGTAGACAAGCGCCAACCAGCAGCACTTCGACTGGCTGCATGGCGATTTGCAAGATTTGGTAAAACATCGAATCCACCGTCAGAGGTGCGGCGCGACGCGCCACGCCTGCGCATTATGCGACATCGCGGCAGCGCCGGGCGTTCGCATTGCACCATGAAAAAGGGTCCCGCGACCGAAATCGCGGAACCCTCAACTCGCGGCACAAACCGCGAGTAATACCGACCTACCGTAGTACGAATTGCTTCGTTATTACGGACGGCTGCCAGTCGGAAACGGCCATGCGGCTGCTGGATTGAGTGCGGTCTTCGCACCCGGTGCAGCAGCAGTTGAAGGAGCCGCAGGTGCAGGTGCGGCAGCCATCGTCGGCTTGGCAACTGGTTTGGCGGCGGGCTTCTTGGCGGCCGGTTTCTTGGCTGCAGCGGGTTTGGCCTTCTTCGCCGCAGGTTTCGCAGGCTTCTTGGCCGCCTTTTTCGCAGGCTTCTTGGCGGCCTTTTTAGCGACCTTCTTCGCGGGCTTCTTGGCCTTCTTTGCAACCTTCTTCTTCGCAGCCTTCTTAGCTACCTTCTTGGCAGCCTTCTTCGCAACCTTTTTGGCCGCTGGCTTCTTTGCTACCTTCTTCGCGACCTTCTTGGCTACTTTCTTAGCCGCCGGCTTCTTTACTGCTTTCTTGGCGACCTTCTTGGCTGCAGGTTTCTTGGCTGCGGCTTTCTTTGCGACCTTCTTTGCTGCGGGCTTCTTGGCAGTTGCCATGAGAGTTCTCCTTCAATTGAAGTAACTAGTTACCAGGTTTAGAGAAACCCGTCCGCATTTCAGCTAGCTGGTTGCGGTTCGGATTATTCATCGGCGCACACAGCGGAAGTCCCACACGCGCCAGGTCTTGCGACATGGCGTGCGCGATATTCCGTAGCCTGGTTACGCTAATGAATTCGGCACTTGGCCCGCTGATCCGAGGACTCGACACAACTGCAAGTCGACGGATCAATCGGCCAAAAAAAACGCCAGCACTGAGGCCGGCGTGAATATCGAATTGAATCTGCTTTGTAGAAAGCGGAACGATCTGTTGTATTTTTGCAGCAGAGACCTTGCGAATCGCAGAGGGAAATCGGCCCTCAACCTGTCCACTGCAGGAATTGTTGTTCGTGATCTGATCGCTTCTACTATGCATGCGCGCGGACGCTTTCGCTCCTTGATGCACTTCGCCTTGAAAGACCCGAGTTACTCATTTCTCCACGGAGAGCCCGCTGATTTATTCCCAACTCAACGCGCCACCTGTCTGATACTCAGTCACTCGTGTCTCAAAAAAGTTTCTTTCTTTTTTTAGATCAATCATCTCTGACATCCACGGAAATGGATTCTCCTCTTGACCGAACAATGGGTCAATCCCTATTTGCTGGCAGCGACGATTCGCGATGAAGCGTAAGTAGCCTTTGAACATCGGCGCGTTCAATCCAAGCACACCGCGCGGCATCGTATCCTCCGCGTAAGCGTATTCGAGCTCGACACCGCGACGGAACAGCGCGGCGATCTCCTCGCGAAATTCAGCGGTCCACAGATGCGGGTTCTCGAGCTTGATCGTATTGACGAGGTCGATGCCGAAACTGCAGTGCATCGACTCGTCACGCAAGATGTACTGGTATTGCTCGGCCGCACCGGTCATCTTGTTCTGGCGGCCCAGCGAGAGAATCTGGGTGAAGCCGACGTAGAAGAACAGGCCTTCCATCAGGCAGGAAAACACGATCAGCGACTTGAGCAGCTTCTGGTCTGCGGCGAGGGTCCCGGTCTGAAAGGACGGCTCGGTAAGCGTCTCTATGAACGGGATCAGGAATTCATCCTTGGCGCGGATCGAAGGGATCTCGCGGTAGGCATTGAAGACTTCGCCTTCGTCGAGCCCGAGCGACTCGACGATGTACTGGTAGGCATGCGTATGGATGGCTTCCTCGAAAGCCTGGCGCAGCAGGTACTGGCGGCATTCGGGTGCCGTGATGTGTCGGTAGGTACCCAGCACGATGTTGTTGGCCGCCAGGGAATCGGCTGTCACAAAAAACCCGAGGTTGCGCTTGACCACGCGGCGCTCATCCTCGGTCAGGCCCTGGGGATTCTTCCAGAGCGAAATGTCGCGCGACATATTGATCTCTTGCGGCATCCAGTGGTTGGCGCAACCCGCCAGATACTTCTCCCAGGCCCATTTGTACTTGAAGGGAACCAGCTGGTTGACGTCCGTCAGGCCGTTGATGATTCGCTTATCGGCCGCATTGACGCGCCGCTCGGGTGCCGCTGCGGGCGCCTCAGCCACCGGGGTCGCCGAGGGATGGTAGGACCCCGACTTGGCTGGCGCCCCACGAGATTGCAGGGCGCTGTAACTGTCTTCTTCCCAGGAAAGCATCAAATTATTTCTCCGACAGGTGGTGGACCAACTATTTCAACCCGAACTACTGGCAGGCCTCGCACTCCTCGAACCCTGCATCCCCGGGCTTGAGCATGCAGACCTGCCCCATGATTTCCGGCTCGGGAATGGCGCCCGGCTTGCCGGAAAGCTGGGATCCGCCCAGGCCGCCGCCGACCGGTACGGCGTTCAGTTCGCCGCCACGGCCAGTCGATTTCTCGGCGCTCGATGCCGACAGGGTGCGCAGGTAGTAGGTTGTCTTGAGTCCGCGCAGCCACGCGAGGCGATAGGTTTCATCGAGCCGCTTGCCCGATGCTCCCGCCATGTAGATATTGAGCGACTGCGCCTGGTCGATCCACTTCTGGCGACGGGAAGCGGCTTCGACAAGCCACTTCGGCTCCACCTCGAAGGCGGTCGCATAGAGCTCGCGCAACTCGGGCGGTATGCGATCGATCTTGGCGAGGCTGCCGTCAAAGAACTTCAGGTCGGCGACCATCACCTCGTCCCAGATACCCAGGCGCTTGAGATCGCGCACCATATAGTCATTGACGATGGTGAACTCGCCTGAGAGATTCGACTTGACGTAGAGATTCTCGAAGGTCGGCTCGATACAGGCCGATACCCCGATGATGTTCGATATGGTGGCTGTCGGCGCGATGGCCACGCAGTTCGAGTTGCGCATTCCGAATTCGGCAATGCGCGCGCGCAGGGCATCCCAGTCCATGCTGGCGCTGCTGTCGACTTCGACATAGCCGCCGCGTTCCTGTTCAAGCAGCTTCAGGGTGTCCTGCGGCAGGATGCCGCGATCCCAGAGCGAGCCACGATAACTTGAGTAGCGTCCGCGCTCGGCGGCCAGCTCCGTGGAGGCCCAGTAGGCGAAGTAGCAAACCGCCTCCATCGAGCGGTCGGCGAATTCGACAGCCGCGTCGGAGGCATACGGCGCGCGCAAGAGGTGCAGGCAATCCTGAAAACCCATGATCCCGAGTCCGACCGGCCGGTGTCTCAGATTCGAATCGCGTGCCTTCTTGACGGCGTAGTAATTGATATCGATGACGTTGTCGAGCATGCGCATGGCCGTATGAATGGTCGTGCGCAGCTTGTCATAGTCGATGACGTACTGGCCGTTGGCGTCGTGCTTTAAGTGGGCGACCAGATTCACCGACCCGAGATTGCAAACCGCGATCTCGGAGTCATTGGTATTGAGGGTGATTTCGGTGCACAGGTTGGACGAGTGGACCACCCCGACGTGCTGCTGCGGCGAGCGAATGTTGCAGGGATCCTTGAAGGTGATCCAGGGATGGCCGGTCTCAAAGAGCATCGAAAGCATCTTGCGCCACAGCGCGGACGCCTGGATCTTCTTGAAAGGCTTGATCTCGCCACGTGCCGCCTTGTCCTCGTAGCGCAGGTAGGCCTGCTCGAACTCGCGCCCGACCTTGTCGTGCAGGTCGGGTACCGAAGACGGTGAAAACAGTGTCCATTCGGCATTTTCAATGACGCGCTTCATGAACAGGTCGGGAATCCAGTTGGCCGTGTTCATATCATGGGTACGGCGTCGGTCGTCTCCGGTGTTCTTGCGCAGCTCGAGGAATTCCTCGATGTCGAGGTGCCAGGATTCGAGGTAGCAGCACACCGCACCCTTGCGCTTGCCGCCGTTGTGGGCCAGGCCCGCCTCGGTCATGTAGCTCGGCGTTCCCTCGACCTTCAGGTCGCACACGAAAGGAAGCGGTGCGATCGGCGCGGTCGCGCGAATACGGGAATAGAGCGCCCCGCCCCATTCGAGCCAGTTGTGCTTTTTCAGTGCGCGGCAGCCTACTCGTTCAGCGAGCTCGGCAACCGCCGGGATTCGCAGATCGAAGGACTTCGAGGTGCCACCGGCGCTCGTCGAAGCCTCACCGGCCTGGCGACGCGTCCGCTCGCGGTACTGGCCGCTGCATGGCACGCCCAAGCGCAGCATCTGGTAGCGCAGACCTTCGGCGAGTTCGGGCGAGGCGGTCGTAAAGAAGATCTCGGCGCCGCGCGAGACTCCGCCGTCGGCTTCGATCAGACCGTGCACGAGTGCCAGCGTCTGGACGCGCGGCAGGTGTGCCAGCCGCGGCGAGATGCGTCGCGCACCCGCACTGCCGGCGAGATCAGTCGGCTCGAAAGGCAGTATCGAGGGTCCATGTGCGACTGCCGAACCGGTAGTCCCTTCGCGCAGGGCCGCTTGATTGCCGTGCCAGCTGAATTCCACGCGACGCGTGTCACGCTCGCGCTCCTCATAGTGCAACAGGCGCGCCCCCAGGTAGCCGCGCACGAAGGCACGCGTAGCCTCATGGGTCGCGTTGACCGCAACACGCCACTGGCCACGTGCCTCGTCGAAGTCGCCGTCACCGAGCAGGATGCCGTAAAAGCGCGCGTCGTCCTCGGTCAGGCCGGCCACGGGCACGACCTCGCTGGGCACGACCATTGCCACGTAGTCGCCCACTTCCAGCGCTCCGGCATCGACCCAGGCAGCCTTGACCTTGCCCTTACCAAGCCAGTCGCGCGTACGCACCAGGCTCTGCTCGAGCGGAACCCCACGAATCGCATAGATCGGGTGACCCGACGTGACGCGCATCGGCTGCAGCGCGTGCTTAACCCGGATCTCGACCATCGGGTCGACCTGGTTATAGGTGAACTGCTGTGTCACCTCGCGATAGTCGCCGTGCTGGGTGAGCACCATGTCACCGGATCGAATGTCGCGCAGCGGTCGCGCGCCGGTTCCCGTGAAAACCAGGGTGTCCGGGGCGAAGCATTGATTGACCGCTACTGCCGTGTCGTTCACCACTTTCAGGAAGGGTACGACGCCTTGCGATTCGCCATTGGTACCCTTGATGTGCGAGCCCATGGCACGCACCGGAGTCCAGTCGTTGCCCAGGCCTCCGGCGTACTTGGCGAGCAGCGCGTTTTCCTTGATCGCCTCGTAGATGCCGTCCAGATTGTCCGAGACCGTCGTCAGGTAGCACGACGAGAGCTGCGAGTGGCGTGTGCCGGCGTTGAAGAGGGTCGGCGTCGAACTCATGAAGTCAAAGCGCGACAGGATCTCGTAGAACTCGATCGCGCGCGCCTCACGATCGATTTCCGCAAGCGCGAGTCCCATGGCAACGCGCATGAAAAACGCCTGCGGCAGCTCGATGCGCCGGCCGTCCCGTGAAAACCGGTCATTGCGGTCGACCAGGAAATACCGGTCATACAGAGTCTGCAGCCCCAAGTAGTCAAACTGCAGATCGCGCTGGGCATCGATCGCCCGACCCAGTCGCGCCAGGTCGTATTGCGCGAGCCGGTCATCGAGCAACTCGATCTCAATACCGCGCTTGATGAAAGTCGGGAAATACTCGGCGTACTTGGCGGCCATCGCGTCCTGGGCGACCTCTTGCCCCAGCACTTCGCGGCGCACCGTGTGCAATAACAGGCGCGCGGTGACCTTGCTATAGGCCGGATCCTTCTCCAGCTGGGAGCGAGCCGCGAGAATGGCCGACTTGTGTAATTCCTCGAGCGGCACGCCGTCATACAGATTCTTGATGGTCTCGGCGACGATCACATCGGCCGACACGAAGTCCGACAATCCAATGCAGGCCGCCTCAACGAGAACGCGCACCCGGGTCGAGTCAAACGGAACACGCACACCGTTCTCAAGCACGTGCAGCGCTGGCGCCGCCACGGCGGCATCCTTGCGTGCGCGCGCGCGCTCCTGGGAGCGCTTCTCCCGATAGAGCACGTAGGAACGGGCCACTTCATGCTCGCCCGAGCGCATGAGCGACAGCTCAACCTGATCCTGGATATCTTCTATATGTACGGTGCCGCCCGAAGGCATGCGACGCATCAAGGCACCGACCACGGCCCCCGTCAACTGCTCGACCTGCTCCCGTACGCGCGCCGAGCCGGCACCCTGGCCGCCGTTGACGGCCAGATATGCCTTGGTGACGGCGATTGCAATCTTGGCTGGTTCGAAGCCGACCACCGCACCATTGCGCCGGATGACCTTGTAATCAGCGAACTCGGCGCGAATGTCGGTGCGCGCCCCGCCCGATCCCTCGGTTGCTGCCACCAAATTCGGTGCAGCGTGGCCACTTGCGGTCTGATCAGCCCATTGCATAGAACCTCCAAATTCCTGTCTTCTAGTTAGCTAGCTTGTATTTGGTGACGTCGGGACCGAGGGTCCCTGCCTACCCGTGCCCGCCCGCAGCGCTGGCGCGCGCGGTCGTACCGACTCGTGATTCCGTGGAACAAACTACGGCCGGCAGCGAACTGTGCCGACCCCTTCTGGGCGCCTGAAGTCCTGGAATCGTACTTGCTGGCAAGAAGCATCCTCCCACGGGATACTAGGGCATAACCACTATATGTAGTAGAAGATACCCCCTGTGCTACTAATTCTAGTAGGGGAGGGGGGATGACGCAAGCGCTAGTTTCGATCGATGTGGTGTGCGCAACTGGTCCACAGGCAATGTGCATTTGCACACAGCTTGCTCACCGCTTACTCACAGGTTTTCCACCATCGCGCGGGACGGTGTGCACGCGACCACTCTCCTTGTTCGCCCCGTGCGATGCGGCCTCCGGTCCCAGCCTTGTTCAGGCCGGGCCGATTTCTGCCTAATTAGTTGGCTGTGTTGCGTGCGCGCCGCAGAGGTAGGGCGCATTCGTCGAGAAACCGCGACCACAGGAAGCCGGGGCCCGGATCGGTCTTGCGCGAAGGTGCGATTTCACTGTGGGCAGCGACCGCGGTCAGCGGATAGCGCGCATAGAGCGCGCGCGTGATGCGCACCAGGCTTGCATACTGCGCATCGGCAAACGGGTCGCGGTCGGTCCCTTCGAGCTCGATCCCGATGGAAAAGTCGTTGCAGGCGACACGCCCCTCGAACTCCGAAACTCCGGCGTGCCAGGCGCGAGCGTCGCAACTGACGAACTGCACGAGCGCGCCGTCGCGGCGGATCAGGAAATGCGATGAAACTCGCAAGCCGCGCAGTTCGGCAAAGCCTGGATGGACGGAGAAATCGAGGCTGTTGGAAAACAAGCGCTCGATCGAATCGCCGCCGAACTCGCCTGGCGGCAGACTGATGCTGTGAACAACCAGCAGTTCAGCGCGCGCGTCGGGCGGCCGGGCATCGCAGTTGGCTGACTCGCTGCGCCGCGCCCCTGCGCACCAGCCCGCGTCGTCAATCTCCCAGGTCGGCTGCTGCTGCGATCCCGGAGTCAGGCCGAGCACACTCACTCGATCTTGAGCCGCTGCATGCGGTAGCGCAGCTGGCGAAAGGTAATGCCGAGCAACTCCGCCGCCGCCGTCCGGTTGTAGCGCGTCTGCGCCAATGCGCGCTCGATGATTTCCTTCTCGATGCTATCGAGGTGCTCGGGCAGCGAGCCAGGCAGGCTGAGCAGACTCGGGCCAGCCGCGATCGGCGCGAGCGGCTCGGCGACGGCAGCCGCAGCAGCTGCGCCGTTGACAGCCCGCGCGCTGGCTGCGGCCGCCTCGATCTCGACTGGCACTGCGTTTGGTTCTGCCGATGCGACCTGCAGATCGGGGGCGTCAACGGTATCGGACTCGGCGAACGCTGCCGAGCGCTCCAGCAGATTGCTCAGTTCCCGAACGTTGCCCGGAAAATCATAGTCGGAGAGCTTCTCGAGCGCCGCTTCGGTCAGGTGCAACTCGGGCGCCACCTGTTTGAGAATATGGTTGGCGAGCATCGCGATATCGTCGCGGCGCTCACGCAGCGGCGGAATACGGATGTCGATGACGTTGAGCCGGTAGTAGAGATCCTGGCGAAATTTGCCTAGCGCCACACACTGTGCCAGGTTCTGGTGTGTAGCACTGACCAGGCGCACGTCAACGGTCTCCTCGCTCATGCCGCCCACGCGCCGCACCGAGCGCTCCTGGATGGCGCGTAATAGCTTGACCTGCATCTGCAGGGGCAGGTCAGCCACCTCGTCAAGGAACAGGGTGCCCCCGCGCGCGGTCTGGAAATGTCCATCACGGTCGCTATCAGCACCCGTAAAGGCACCCTTGCGATAGCCGAAAAACTCCGCTTCCATCAGTTGTTCGGGAATCGCGCCACAGTTGACCGCAACAAATGGCGCGTCCCGCCGGCCACTGCAACTATGGATGGCGCGTGCGGCAAGCTCCTTGCCGCTGCCCGACTCGCCCGTGATCGCCACCGGAGCCTGGGAGCGCGCGACGCGCGCGATGAGCGCCCGCACGTCGCGCATTGCACTCGACTCTCCGAGCAGGCGCGCCAGCACGTCGCCAGCGGCCTCGCCCACGCGACCCGGCGCGTCCTTTTGCGTCGCCCTAGCCGGGGAACGCTCGCTGCTGGCGCGACTGGACTGCACCGCCGACTGCACCAGACTGCGCAACTGGTCGAGCGCAACCGGCTTTGACAGGTAGTCAAAGGCCCCGGCTTTCAAGGCCGCTACCGCGTTGTCGGTACTGCCAAAGGCGGTGATCACCGCCACCGGCGTGCTGGGATGCTCCCTTGCGATCGTTTCAACCAGTTCCATGCCGCTGCCATCGGGCAGTCGCATATCAGTCAGGCACAGGGCATAGGGCGACTTCGCCAGTGCCTCGCGGGCGCCGGCAAGCGTCGCCGCACTATCGACGTCAAGCCCCATGCGCACCAGCGTGAGTTCGAGCAATTCGCGCAGGTCGGGTTCGTCGTCGACCACCAGAACGCGCGGAATGGCGCGGTTGGCAGGGTTGGCCGAACCAGCGGGATTATTCATGGAGACTCGTTATCAGGCATGCTCGGTAAGTTCGACCATATCCACGTGGCCGGCCACGTTGACGACGAAACCGCCCTTCTTGGAAGGGTCGGCGTTGGGCGCGTAGCCGAGCGTGGCCCCGTTGGCCAGACACAGCTCTCGCGCCAGATAGAGGCCCAAGCCCGTGCCCCGATGATGAGTCGTGAAAAATGGCTCAAACAAATGATTGCGGATCTCCGCGTCGATCCCCTTGCCGTCGTCCTGCACGATCAATTCTATCCTGTCGACCTCGTGCTGGGTGGCGGCCTCGTCTTCATGACCGCCGCGCGCCTTGTTCGGCACAACAGGGACGACGACGATGCTGATCGACGAAGCACGACCGCTCGAATGGCGCCGCGCGTTCTGCAGCAGGTTCATGAGAACCTGACGCAGGTGCTCGGGATTAAAGCGCACGGTCGGTTCACCAAACACCGAGATGTCGATCGCGCGGGCGTCAAAGCTGTGATCACGGCAAAACTCGCTGACCAGATCGTCCAGGAAGGGTCCGAGGCGAACATCCTCATAGCTGACCGGTCCGCGCCGCGAGAGCTGCAGAATATTCTCGACGATGCGGTCAAGGCGCCGCGTGTTGTCGTGCACGATGTTCAACAGACGCAGGTCCGGTTCGGAGAGCTGGCCTTCGGCCAGCAAGGCACTGGCGTGGCTGATCGCTGCCAGCGGATTGCGTATCTCGTGGGCGATACTCGCCGTCAAGCGTCCCATCGAGGCAAGCTTGAGCTGTTGTGCCTGCTCATCGACCCGCTGCATGTCTTCCAGAAACACGACGTAATCGCTACCCGACTTGTCGGGCAGTGGCGAGACAAAGCGCCCGCGCAGGCGCCGCCGCGCGGGATCGTTCTCGGTACGCTCCTCGCCCAGCACCAGCTCGAAGGAATCGTCCCCCTTCTCGGTCGCGTTGCGCCACTCCAGAAAGCGCTCGTGAATCATTCGACCGGCGGGATGCGCACCCCACCCCGCCGCGAGCAGTCTGGCCGGATCCTGAACATGCAGCATGCGCGCGGCGGCCGGGTTCAGTGTACGCGGACTGCCATCCTCGGAGAACACCAGCACGCCGTCCTGCATGTCGCCGACCACGAGGCGGTTGATCTCGATCTGGCGCTGCAGGTCCTTGCCGCGCCGCGCGGCAATTCCTTCCTGCGCCAGCACCCGTGCAGCCAGGCGATTGACGAGAATGGCGATGGCAAAGCACGCCGCGCCATAGAGGCCGGCCTGCACCATCCCGACCGAAAAAATGTCCGATTCGAGGGTACGCAGGAGCGTCTCACCGAGGATCATCAGCGCTGCCAGGGCAGCAAAGCCCGATGCCAACAGCGGTGGACTGAGCATGGCCGCACCGGCCACCGGCAGCAGGTACATAATGGCCATGCCGCCGCGCGTGCCATCGCTGGCATGCATCATCAGGGTAACGACCGCCAGATCGACGAGCAGCTGGGCAACCAGTTGCAGATAGAGTCGCCGTGGATGCGCCTTGGCGATATAAACAAAAATGGCGGCGGCGATCAGGTAGGCTGTCGCCGATCGCTCGAACAGGTCCGGATCCGTCTGTCCGAAGATTATTTGCCCTTGCGCGAGCAGCACCGCGCCCAAGAGCACCCCGGCAATCAGCAGTCGCGTGATGCTGAAATAGCGCAGGGTCGCCCAGAAAGTCGGGCCGGGTTCGTTCAGAAAGGGTCTACTTGGTACCAGCATGGAAGGCCGCTTGCTGATGCGCTTCACCGCAGAAGCTGCGCCCGTCGGCACCGAACCTGGCTTCATTGGCAGGAAAGTGCACCCCGCAAAAGGCACACTGCAGCATCGGCGCGCCAGCGGCGGGCCCAGAAGGATCGGCTCGCCGATTCTGCGGGGCCGCTGCGCGCCGCACGATCCAGTAAATGATCGCGGCGATCAGCGCGAAAAACAGGATGCGCGCCACAAGCTCTCCTAAACCTGATGCAGGACCACTTCGAGGATAAAGCGACTGCCCGCATAGGCAAGCAGCATCGCCACGAAGCCCGACAGCGTCCAGCGCAGCGCCACCCGACCGCGCCAGCCATAGAGCGCTCGACCGGTCAAAAGCGCCGCAAAGATAAACCACGATACCAGCGTAAATACCGTCTTCTGGTCAAACGACATTGGTCGCCCAAACAGCCGTTCAGAAAACACCACACCGGTCAGTACCGTGAGCGTCAGGAGCGCAAAGCCCAGACCGACCAGGCGAAACAGCAGGCGCTCCATGGTCAAGAGCGGTGGCAACTGGCGCAGCACGGCCTGCTCGACGCGCGCCCACAGAGCCGTGCTGGCCTCGGTAGCTACTTCACCTTTGTGCAACCAGCGATCTAGCGCCATCATCAACAGCGCATGCAAGGCGGCAATCGTGATGAGCCCATAGGCCGACAGCGCCACGACCAGATGCGCTTCGAATGCCGGATTGCCACCGAGGCCGGTGCTGGTAAGTGCCGCGCTGCCAGGAAACCACGCCGGCAGCAGCGCGCATAGCAGTGCGATCGGCAGGATCAGCAGCCTCATGCTGGCCAGCGAAAAAAAAAGGCTCTCTATCCAGAACACGGCCACGGCCAGCCACATGGTGGCCGAGAGGGCCAGGGCGAAGCCGAATCGCACCCCCTCGGGACTTTCGAAATCGCTGCGAATGAGCAGGAAATGCAGGACCCAGATCGCCGCCAGCGCGATGCGCTCCCAAGCTGCGAATCCCCCGCTGTGCCCAACACCGTCAGCCGTTCGTGCCACCGCTTGCTGGTCGACGGCGCCCGCCATGATCCAGCCACGCGCCGCTAGCAGCAGATAGCCCAGTGCGACCATCGCATACAGTAAAATAAGCATCACTTCAGTTTACACCAGGCGCCTCGGCTCATCGGCGCCGATCACCGGCCAAATATCGCATGTTTGACACACTCTCGGAACGGCTCGCACGCGCGGTCAAAACCATCCGCGGCGAAGCGCGTCTGACCGAAGCCAATACCCAGGAAATGCTGCGCGAGGTACGACTGGCGCTGCTCGAAGCCGACGTCGCGCTGCCGGTGGTGCGCGAGTTCATTGCGCGCGTCAAGCAAAAGGCGCTCGGTGAAGACGTCGTGGGCAATCTGTCGCCGGGGCAGGCCCTGGTCGGTGTCGTGCAGGACAAACTGACTGCCATCATCGGCGGCGACCTCGGACCCGATGCGCAGGCGCTCAAGCTCGCCGTCACGCCGCCGGCAGTAATCCTGATGGCGGGCCTGCAGGGCGCCGGAAAGACGACCACCGCGGCCAAGCTGGCGCGCTATCTCAAGGGGCAAAAAAAGAAGGTGCTGCTGGTGTCGACCGACGTGTATCGTCCGGCCGCCATTGAACAGCTAAAGACCGTCGCCGCCCAGATCGAAGTCGAGTGCTTCCCGTCGAGTACCGCCGAAAAGCCGCTCGAGATCGCGCGCGCAGCGGTGGACTGGGCGAAAAAGCATTACTTTGATGTCCTCATTGTCGATACGGCCGGGCGTCTGGCCATCGACGATGAGATGATGGCCGAGATCCGCGCCCTGAGCAGTGCGCTGACCCCGGCCGAAACCCTGTTTGTGATTGACGCCATGGCCGGCCAGGACGCGATCAATACGGCGCGCGCGTTCAACGAATCCCTGCAGTTGACCGGCGTCGTGCTGACCAAACTTGACGGCGATTCGCGCGGCGGCGCCGCGCTTTCGGTGCGCCACATAACCGGCAAGCCGATCAAGTTTGTGGGCACCTCCGAAAAGCTCGATGGCCTCGAGCCCTTCCATCCGGAACGCATGGCCAGCCGCGTGCTCGGCATGGGAGACATCGTCGCCCTGGTCGAGGATGCGCGCCGCACCGTGGACACGGCCGAGGCGGAGAAACTGGCCCGCAAGCTCAAGTCCGGAAGTCGCTTTGATCTTGAGGATTTCAAATCCCAGTTGCAGCAGATGCGCAAGATGGGCGGCCTTGAGGGAGTGATGGACAAGCTACCCGCGCAATTCAGGGCCGCGGCCGGACAGGCGGACACCGCCCGCGCGGAGAAGGAAACGCGACGCATGGAGGGCATTATCAATTCCATGACGCCGCTCGAGCGCGCCAAGCCCGACCTGATCAAGGCGGCCCGCAAACGCCGCATCGCGACAGGCGCCGGAGTACAGGTCCAGGAAGTAAATCGCCTCCTCAAGCAATTCGAGCAGATGCAGACCATGATGCGTCAGATGCAAAAAGGCGGTCTGGCCAAACTGATGCGAGGTATGCGCGGCATGCCGGGCATGCGCTAAGAGCAGGCTTGCGCCCGGCGGTTGCGCGACCGATGGTAACGGCTGCGCGGCTCGATAAGACCGAAAGGCAGCCAATGAACGCAGCGATACCAGGGAGCGCGAACATTCCGGACGGGCCGCGCAGCTCGCCGGAAATCTACGAGATTTCCGGCTACCGAAAGCGCGCGCTGCGTACCATGCTCCTCGCCTCGGGGCTGTGTTGCCTTGCTGCTTTCTTCATCTTCTATTCAAGCGAGTTCCTGCGTTTTGCCTGCCCGACCATGACGGCGATCAGTTTCGCCGGGGCCTATTTCGCGCAACGCGGCAAGCTCATGACCGCCACCGCGCTGCTTGCCACGATGCTGCTGTTCGCGCCACCCATTCTCGCTGAGCGCGCGCTGGGCATCTACGATCCGACCGTCATGATCATACCGACGAGCATGTTTGCCATGGCGGTCGTGGCCGGGCGGGCGCGCTTCATCTGGATCTATTGCTCGCTCCAGGTTGCTGCGGCAGCGCATATCTACGCCACCTCGATCGCCGACTACGAGTCGCGCAACGTGCTCGCCGCCGACCTGCACGCCATGATCCTCGATGGCGGGCTGATTCTCGTCATCCTGGTGTTTTCGATGGTTGCCAGTGGGCTCGTCGGTCAGCTGCTTGAGCGCCTGTTCACGCGCATCGCCGTACATCATCGCGAGCTCGAAGCTCTGGTTGCGGCACGTACTGCCGAACTGTCAGCGGCCAACCTCGATCTGCGCGAGACCCTGACGCGCCTGTCTCGCGCCACCGATGAGATGATCCGTACCGAAAAGCTGGCGAGTCTTGGCGGACTTGTAGCGGGTGTCGCGCACGAACTCAATACCCCGATCGGCAACGCCATGCTGAGCCTCTCGACGCTGGTCGAACGCGTCCAGAAATTCAAGGACCAGGTCGGCGAACCTGGCTTGCGCCGCTCGACCATGGTCAGTTTTCTCGACGACACGCGCGATACGGCGGAACTCGCAATGCGCGCCAATACCCGCGCTGCCGACCTGATCGCCAGCTTCAAGCGGGTGGCAGTCGATCAGTCCGCCGAGTGGCGTCGCAAATTCGCGCTACGCGATCTGGCCAGCGACATCATCAAGACGCTCACCCCCTCGCACCGGCACGAACCGTGGGTGATCGAAAACGAGGTGCCCCCTGACCTGGTCTGTGACAGCTTCCCCGGACCCCTCGGTCAGGTCCTGACCAATCTGATCGAAAATTCCATTCTCCACGGCCTGACCGGACGGCCGCAGGGGCGCATCGAGATCAGCGCCAGCGTCGATTCCAGCGATCGGGTCGCGCTGGTCGTCGCTGACGATGGTCGCGGCATGGATGAAGCGACACTCGCGCACGCCTTCGATCCCTTTTTTACGACGCGCATGGGCAAAGGCGGCTCGGGTCTCGGACTCACGGTCTGTTTTAACCTGGTGACGTCCGTTCTTGGTGGCGAGATCCATGTCGAATCCGAGCCCAGCGCCGGTACGCGTTTTACCGTACTCATGCCGCGCACCGCGCCTGGCGCGCGCCTGCCCGGCGATCGTGCGAAGCCCGTCTAGTGCGTATCCGGGTTGGCCGTCCGGTCGGCGCTCACAGGTGGCAAGCCGACGTTCGCGCGCCATTGCTGCCAGGCCGCCAGCACCATGTTCGGATAATCGGCCTGCCCGAGCGAGCCGTTATAGCGGCCAAGTGCACGAAACAATTTGCCGTCTTCGATGTCAAGATAGTGCCTTAGGATCACACAACCAAAGCGTACGTTGATGCGCGCCACGAAGAGCTTGTGCGCATCGCCGTCTCCGATCAGATCGGACCAGAAGGGCATCACCTGCGTGAGCCCGCGCGCGCCGGAATTGCTGACGGCGTACTTGCGAAAATTTGATTCCACCTGGATCAGCCCGAGAACCAGCTCAGGTTCGATGCCGGCACGTCTGGCCTCGTAATAAATCGTTTCGAGCAAATCGATGCGATTGCGGTAATTCGGTTCGCGCCGCTGCAGATGGTCCGAGGCGTCGCCAAGCCACTTCAGATAGGCCATGCGTTCATCGCGTGATGGCAGGTTCACGCGCGGCGGACGGTTGTCTTCGATCTCGGCGCGCAAGGCGCTGCGCACTTCGACACTCAGTGGCTCGTATTTCTGAGCTCCGGCCCAGGCCCACTGGCAGCCGGCCAGTAACCCAAAACCCAGGATAGCTGCGAGGCTCGGCAGGACAGACCGCCGCGCTGCCAGCATGGCTGGTCAGGCGCCCTGCAGCGTGGCGAGCGCCGCGCGAATCGTCGTGACCGCCTGTGCGTGGGGCACCTGCGCCGCCTCGGTCTGCCCGGCGCGGGCCTGCAACTCGATATTGCCGGCTTTAAGGCTCCGCTCGCCTACGGTGACTCGCAATGGCACCCCGATAAGCTCCCAGTCCGCGAACATCACGCCAGGCCGCTCGTCGCGGTCATCGAGGATCACCTCGACGCCGTGGCCAAGTAGTTCCTCATACAGCGCCTGTGCCGCATTACGCACGGTTTCGCTCTTGCCCCAGCCGACAGGACAGATCACCAGCTCGAACGGTGCCAGCGACACGGGCCAGACAATTCCGCGCTCATCAAAGTTCTGCTCGATCGCCGCACCGACAGTACGCGTCACGCCGATTCCGTAGCAACCCATCTCGAAGTATTGCGCGCGCCCGGTCTCGTCCAGAAAACTTGCCTCGAGCTTTCTGGAGTAGAGGCTGCCGAGCTGAAAAATGTGTCCGACCTCGATGCCGCGACAGATCTCGAGCTGCCCGGACCCATCAGGCGACAGGTCACCGGCCACCACGTTACGCAAATCGGCGACTTCCGGAAGCGGCAAATCCCGCTCCCAGTTCACTCCGGCAATGTGGAAGTCGACCACATTGGCTCCGGTCACGAAGTCGCTCATCGCAGCCACACTGCGGTCGGCCACAATGCGCGGCGCGCGCACGGTCGCGATCGGCCCGAGATACCCCGGCGGCGTGCCGAACCACTCGACGATTTCTGCCTCGGTGGCAAAGCGGAATTGAGCAAGTCCGGCGATCTTGCGCACCTTGATTTCGTTCATCGTGTGGTCGCCACGCAGCAGCAGGAGCCACAGCTGTACCTCGTCGCCATCGACCGCCAGAACGACGGATTTAACCGTCTTTTCGAGCGCGATCCCAAGGTGCGCCGCAACGTCCTCGCACTTCGATTGACCCGGGGTTGGCACGCGTCGCATGTTCTCGCTGGGCGCGGCACGCCCGCCGGCCGGATCGAGCGCTTCGGCAAGCTCGACATTGGCCGCATAGTCCGACTGCGGACAATAGGCGAGCGCGTCCTCCCCGGAATCAGCCAGCACGTGAAATTCGGTCGAGACCGCTCCTCCGATCGATCCGGTATCGGCTGCGACAGCGCGAAATGCCAATCCCATCCGGCCAAATATCGTGCAATAGGCGGCGTGCATCTTTTCGAAGCTTGCCTGTAGGCCGGCGCTATCGCGGTCAAAGGAGTAGGCGTCTTTCATGGTGAACTCGCGCCCGCGCATAACCCCGAAACGCGGCCTGATCTCGTCGCGGAACTTGGTCTGGATATGGTAGAAATTGATCGGTAGCTGCTTGTAGCTCTTGAGCTCGCGCCGCGCGATGTCAGTGATCACCTCCTCGGACGTCGGCTGGATCACGAAGTCGCGCCCGTGGCGATCCTTGATGCGCAACAGTTCGGGCCCGTACTTGACCCAGCGTTCCGACTCCTGCCAGAGCTCGGCCGGTTGAACCACGGGCATGAGCAACTCGATTGCGCCGGCCCGATCCATCTCTTCGCGCACGATCTTTTCGACCTTGCGCACCACGCGCAGTCCCATGGGCATATATGTGTAAATACCACCAGCCAGGCGCTTGATAAGTCCTGCGCGCAGCATCAGTTGATGACTGACAACCTCGGCGTCGGAGGGGGCTTCTTTTAGGGTCGAGACGAAAAAACCTGATGCGAGCATTTAGTTGACTTTTTTGCTTGGAATCTCAAGCACTTGTCTGGTTATAATGAGTTCAATTCTACTGGATTGCAGGTTGACCGACATGTTGGATAGAGAAGGCTATCGCCCCAACGTCGGCATCATTTTGGCCAATGCTAAGAACGAGGTGTTTTGGGGTAAACGCATCCGCGAACATTCATGGCAGTTTCCGCAAGGGGGCATCAAGCACGGTGAAACACCCGAGCAGGCGATGTTCCGGGAACTGCAGGAAGAGATCGGCCTGATGCCCGATCATGTGCGCATAGTCGGGCGCACGCGCGAGTGGCTGCGGTACGAAGTACCGGAGAACTGGGTGCGACGTGAGTGGCGCGGCAGTTACCGGGGCCAAAAGCAGATCTGGTTTCTGTTGCGCCTGGTCGGGCGTGACTCGGATATCAGCCTGCGTGCGAGCGACCACCCCGAATTTGACGCCTGGCGCTGGCATGACTATTGGGTGCCGCTGGAGAACGTCATCGAGTTCAAGCGCCAGGTGTACAGCCAGGCCCTGAACGAGTTGGCGCGCCTGTTGTTCCGCAAACCCGAACACACGCGCTACCTGCGTCAGCACGTGCGCGCGCACATGCCAGGGCTGCATGAGCAGGAAGTGTCCCTGACGGATTCCGAGGCGGGCCTGCATGGCTAAGTGTACGCACAGGCTCGTGCTCAGGTCGCTTGGCATGGTGGCCGCCCTGGCGCTCGGTGGCACCGGTACCGGCGTATCAGCCACGCAGTTCGACGCGATTCTTGGCAATTCGACCAAGGACTGGGTGGAGCGTGCGCCGGATTTTCCCGAACCTCCCGCCAGCGGCGCCTCACTGCAGCACCTGTCGGCCATCGCGCGCGGCGAGTTCGACTATTCAATCGATACAAAATCACTGACCGTGGGTGACGATGGCGTGGTGCGTTACGCGATCGTTGCCGTGAGCCGCAGCGGGGCGCGCAATGTGCGCTACGAGGGTGTGCGCTGCGCAACCGCAGAGGGCAAGCTCTATGCGGTGGAATCGGGCAGCGGAGCCTGGGAAAAAGCACGCGGCGCGAGTTGGCAGGTTCTCAGTGATTCGGGAGCGCGCAGCGCCCAGTTCAATCTGGCGCGCGACTACCTGTGCGATAACGTAGCGGGCGCTCCCCTCGAACTCAAAGTGATCTGGGCACGCCTGAAAGCGCCTGCGACTACGACAACTGCCAATCCCTACAACAACTAGACAAGCTACTGCAGGACCAGGTTATCGCGGTGGATCATCTCGTCTTCCTCGACGTAACCCAGGATCACTTCGATTTCAGCAGACGCCCGGCGCGCAATGCGCTTGGCGTCGGCGCTGCCGTAGTTGACGATACCGCGTGCGATTTCGCGGCCATCGGGGCCAAGGCAGGAGACCACCTCACCGCGATTGAACTCGCCCTGCACTTCGACTACCCCAATGGGCAACAGACTCTTTCGGCCCTCCGACAGGGCGCGCGCAGCGCCCGCGTCCAGTACCAGACGACCGGCCATTTGCAGGTGATCAGCCATCCACAGCTTGCGCGCCGAGAGCGTTGGCAGCGCAGCACGCAGCTCGCTGCCCAGTTGCTCGCCTGCACACAGGCGCAGCAGGACGTCGGGAGTACGACCTGACGCGATGACGGTGTGCGCTCCCGAAGACGCAGCACGCTTGGCGGCCAGCACCTTGGTAAGCATTCCGCCGCGTCCGATCGCGCTGCCTGCGCCGCCAGCCATCGCCTCGAGTGCCGGGTCACCGGCACGTGCGCTACGGATCAACTCGGCATCGGGGTGACGCCGTGGGTCCGCTGAAAACAGGCCCGCCTGGTCGGTAAGGATCACGAGCAGATTGGCATCCACCAGGTTGCTAACCAGCGCCGCGAGTGTGTCGTTGTCGCCGAACTTGATCTCATCGGTAACGACGGTATCGTTCTCATTGATGATCGGCACGATCCCCTGTTCAAGCAGCGTCAAGAGTGTCGATCGTGCGTTGAGGTAGCGCGAGCGGTCGACGAGGTCGGCGTGGGTCAGGAGGATCTGCGCGCTCACCATGCCGTGCTCGGCAAATGCGCTCTCATAAGCCTGCACCAGCCCCATCTGCCCGACTGCGGCAGCCGCCTGCAGTTCATGGATCTGGCGCGGACGATGCTTAAGGCCGAGTCGCTGCATGCCTTCGGCGATCGCGCCTGATGTAACAACCAGGATCTGCCGCCCGTCGCTGCGCAACTGTCCCAACTGGCGCGCCCATTGCGCGATGGCGGCGCGATCCAGGCCGCGCCCCTCATTGGTGACGAGCGTACTGCCAACCTTGACGACCAGACGCCGCGCACCAGGCGCGACCGCGACGTGCGCCATCATGGATTAGTCAGCGGCACCGCGAAAGCGCGGATCGTCGGCGTCGCCCTCGGCGGCGCTCAAGCCACCCGGATCGGCAGACCCGTCCGCCACTACCTCGACGGGGGTACGACGCGAGGCAAGCTCTTCGTAGATCGCACGCGTGAGTGCCTCGCAGCCTTCGTGAGTCAGCGCCGAGATCAGGAATATCGGACCGCGCCACTTCAGGCGCTTCTTGAAGTCCGCAGCGCGAGCTGCGCGCTCGTCCTCACTCACCATATCGATCTTGTTTAGCACCAGCCAGCGCGGCTTTTCGGCCAGCTCCGGGTCGTAGCGCTCGAGTTCGCGCGCGATCGCGCGCGCCTCGCGCACGGGATCGACTTCGGCATCAAAGGGTGCCAGGTCGATGATGTGCAGCAACAATCCCGTGCGCTTTAAGTGTCGCAGGAACTGGTGACCGAGACCGGCCCCGTCGGCGGCACCCTCGATCAGACCGGGTACATCGGCGATGACAAAGCTTCTCTCCGAGCCGACCCGCACCACTCCGAGATTTGGATGCAGCGTCGTAAAGGGATAGTCGGCGATCTTGGGTCGGGCGTTCGACACGGCACTGATGAAGGTCGACTTGCCGGCATTGGGCATGCCAAGCAGACCGACATCCGCCAGCACTCGCAACTCGAGCTTGAGCTCGCGCACTTCGCCTTCCTCGCCATCGGTCTGCTGGCGCGGGGCCCGGTTGGTGCTGGACTTGAAATGAATGTTGCCAAGCCCGCCCTTGCCACCCTTGGCCAGGAGGGCGACCTGATCGTGCTCGGTCAGGTCAGCGATCACTTCTCCGGTTGCGGCATCCGTGACGACCGAGCCAACCGGCATGCGCAGATAGATGTCTTCGGCCCCGCGCCCATAACAATCCGAGCCGCGCCCGTGCTCGCCGTTCTTTGCGCGGTGATGCTTGGCAAACCGATAGTCGACCAAGGTGTTGACGTTGCGGTCGGCGCGCGCATAAATGCTGCCGCCACGGCCGCCGTCGCCGCCATCGGGCCCACCAAAGGGGATGAACTTCTCGCGCCGGAACGAAGCGATACCGTTGCCGCCATTGCCGGCGAACACTTCGATGCGCGCTTCGTCGATGAATTTCATGATATTTGCCTAGCAAAAAAAAGGCCCCGCTGGGCGGGGCCTTTTTTCGGGACTCCAGATCCCAAGCCCTGCGACTAGCTGGCTGCGCCCTCGACCGACTGGACGCTCACCGTGTGACGCTTCAATGGGCCCTTGACGCCAAACGTCACAGTACCATCGACCAGTGCGTACAGCGTGTGGTCCTTGCCGATACCGACGTTCACCCCGGGGTGTAAACGCGTACCGCGCTGACGGACGATGATCTCGCC
>CAJCHO010000128.1 GCA_903970145.1 Mycobacteriaceae bacterium
CACGCCTTCTTCCGAGCGTACCGCCGTGATCGCGAGCCACATCGGGAAGGTCTCGCCATTCTTGCGCCGCGTCCAGACTTCGCCCTGCCAGTTTCCGGTCAGGCGCACACTGTCGCCCATGGCCGCGTAATAGTCGGAATCGTGGCGCCCGGAGCGGAACATCGCCGGATGCCGACCAACTACTTCCTCGGCGCTGTAGCCGGTGATGTGGGTAAAGGCGCCGTTCACGCGCATGATCACCTGGCGCGAATTGGTGATGATCATGCCTTCCTGCGACTCGAATGCAGCGGCGGCAACGCGCAGCTCCTGCTCCTGGCGTGCGGCATTCTCGCGCGCGGCTTCCACGGCTGAGTAGGCGGCCGAGTTGTCCAGAGCAATCGCACCGTAGGCACAGAGCGTGCGAAAAATCGAGCAGTCGCGCTCGCCGTAGGCGTTGGGTCGCGGCGACTGGATCGTCATGACGCCTAGAAGGCGCTTACCGACTTCAAGGGGTGCAAAGAGGAGGCTGGTTGTTGGCAGCGTGCCCGGGATGGTGGTGCGTGCCTTGATCGTGCGCGAATCGTCGCGCGCATTGATGACGATCTCCTGGCGGGTGCGCGCGCAGCGCGCTGCATAGGACTTGTCGCTGTCGATCGACACCCGGTCGTTGGCTACTTCCACGGGGTCCGGTGAGACATTCTTCTCGCGCCCGAATACCAGAGAAAGCTCGGTCCCGCTTGGGTCAAGCAGATAAATGCCGAAGGATGCGGCGTCGAGCAGCAGATTGGCGTGCCGATGCAATGCCTCGAAGGCCGCGCCGGCATCAAGGCTCCCGGTGATCTCGCGGCCGATCTTGCCCAAGGTTTCCAGTGTCGCGTTGGTCTCCTGAAGTGTCGCGGCGAGCTTCATGTGGTGTTCGGACTCGACACGCGTGCGCTCGATCTCGTGGCGCACGCTCATCGCCAGCGCCCGCTTGTCGGCGTCTTCGCTGCGCATCTGGTTGCGCGCCGCCGCAGCGGCCGAGAGCGCCTCGTAGGCGGCCTGATAGTCGCCGGTCGCAGCATAGGCAAGGGCAATCTGCTGATGCAGATCGGCCGGCACGGCGTAGCCCTCGATGGATTGCGTTAAGGCGAGCGCCTCGCGCAGGTAATAGAGGTCGATCGACTCTTCGGTGATTCCGGGCGGCGGGGCCAGCTTGTGATTGCGATGGATCTCGGCAAACACGCGCAGTACTCGCACCGTCTCCTCGGCGCTCTCCTGCTTTTTAGCGAGATCAAGCGACTGCTTGGCGTACACCAGGGCCTCATCAGGCATCCCCAGGCGCGACAGGGCGACGGCCTGGCCGCACCAGGACTTGATCAAGAGGTCCGGGTCGCCGCGCTTGGAGAACTGCATGAACCAGGCGATCGCCTCCTGGTAGTGGTGCATGTCGAGCGCCAGCTGTCCGAGGCTCTCCAGCACCGCTTCGAGATTGCGCGAACCGGCGAGCGGTTCCATGACCTCGAGCGACTCCTTTAGCATGACGCGCGCCTGGTCGTGGCGACCCAAGAGCCGCAGCACGTCGGCGGTCTTGCGCAATCCGGTCCCAACGCTCGCCGGCCAGCCGACCGAACGCGCCAGCGCCAGTGCCCGTTCACCCCAGTCGAGCGCCGCGTCGAGGTCCCCGAGCGTCTCAAAGACGTCGGACGCATTGGCAGCACCATTGACAGCGAGCGCGAACTGGCTGGTAGCGCGCGCAGTCTGGAAGGATTCGAGATAGTGCTTGAGTGCAGAACCGGGATCGTCATTGAATGAACTCGAATGCCCCTTGGCCATCTCGATCCAGGCAATAAGCCACGCCGGCCGCACTGCCGCATCGGAGAAGCTCTCGATCAGACCCGCGCTGCTTTTTGCCGGGTGGGTGAAGGCTAGGTAACCGAGCGTTCTTGCCTTGGCGGCCTGCATGCGCAGTGCGTCGTCGCCGAGGGCGTAGGCGAGCGCTGCCATTTCGAGATGTTTTAGAGCCGGTTCGCGCTGGCCGCGCGACCAGAAGAGCGAGGCCTGCAGCCAGCGCGTGTCGCCAATGCCGATGTGATCGCGCTGCACCGTGAAGCCATCGAGCGCATTCATGGCGGCACGATCGGCTTCATCAAGGTTGGCCAGAAGCAGGTGCTCGGTACACTCGACCAGGTCCAGGCGCGCCATGAGCGTGCCGGCTTCTCCTTCCTCGAACTCTCCCGTGGTCAGAAGCGGGCGCGCCTCGTCAGCCAGTGCATGCGCGCGCAGGGTATCGCGCTCGCGCAAAAACCATGCGAGTTGCACGAGCAGCGCGGCTCGCGCGTTGTCCACCAGACCGTCGAGCAGCGCTTCGAGCGCTGTGACGTCCTCATCAAGAGCAAACATCTCCATGCGTGTACCGGGACTGGGCGCCCATCGCGCGCCAAAAGTAAATGGTCAGCGCACATCCTAGACCAAACTTGCACGCTGCCAATAGACGAGTACTACACAGAGACAACTGATTCTTCGGGATTTTTGTGGGTCTTGTGCTTATTGAACGCGCTGTGCCAAGCAATTGACATTCAAGGAAAAACTGTAGATCGCGACCTGCTTGAAACAGCTTGCAACTTGTCTGCCATCAATTGCTGCACGCATGCTAAACTGGCTTCAAGCAGCGTCGGGATATCGCCAGATTCGTGATAAATATCAATCACTTGCGGCTAGATTATGAACCGATATCGGGGCGCGGCGATCGCAGCCGGCGCGGGGCGAATTCCGGCTCTCTGAAAAGCTCCCGCGTTCAATTGCGACAAATGGGGTCGACTGCTCCAGGACGGATCCGGGGTGATCGGCGGTCAGCGACGTCTTGCGACTTCAAAATTGCGTATGTCGGAGTTAGCCAACCTGCCCGGAGTGAGCGAATTGGATCGACCTAGCGACGATGAGTTGCTGGCCGCCGTTCGCGAGGCTGAGGAGCGTGTACGCGCAGGCGATCTGGACGCCGGCGAGGTGGTTGGTTTTGAGATTCTAAAGCGTGCCGAGGCGATCAACTCGGCGCTCCTGATTGGTGAATGCTGGCGCATCATCTCGCTGGCGCAGAACTGGCGCGGTGACTATCGCTCGGCCCAGTCTTCCTGCTTCAAGGCAATCGCCGCCCTCGAAGAAACCCACGCCTCCTCGTCGCTGGCCCAGGCCCTGAGTCTCGCCGGTTCGAACTCGGCGCGCATGGGCGACACGACTGAAGGCCTTGAATACCTCAATCAGGCAGTTGATCTCGCCCAGCAACTGGGCGACAAGCTGATCCAGTCGCGCGTGCTCTCCAACCTTGGCATCGTCTATAGCCTGTCGCGCAACTATCCGCGCGCCATCGAGGCCATGCGCCAGGCCGTCGAGCTGCAAAGCGACAGCGTCGAGCGCTGGGTACCGATGATGAATCTGGGCGCGCTCTACCTCGAGTCAGCGGCGATGCGCCAGGACGGGGAGGAGGGCGACGACGAGATCGCGCAGGAAGAATTGCGCATCTCGATTGGCTACTCCGAGCGCGCCTGCGTGCATTTCAAGGGACAGAAAAACGATACCCACCTGGCGGTCTGTTATGGCAATCAGGGCGTCGCGCTCTTGCGTCTGGGGCAGCTGGAACAGGCCGAAGCGATGCTTGAAGAAGAGCGGGTGATCTCGGTGCGCAGCGGCCTGCGCGACACCGAGGAAGAGGCGCTTGGCTACTTGGGAGTGCTGTGCCTGCGCAAAAAGGATTTCAGCCGCGCCGAGCGCCTTCTGATCGAGGCCCTGGCTGTCGCCGAGGACAACAACGGGCTTGAGAGCATTGCGCGCCGCTGGCTGGATCTGTCACGCCTGCGCGAATTGACCGGCAACTTCCGGGAAGCGCTCTTTTGCTTTCAGCGTTTCCATGATTTCACGCAGCGGCGTTTTGCCGAGCAGGCCGAGGCGCGCGCCGAGGCTTTCGCGGTAAAACTGGAGATCGAGCGCGCGCGTCTCGGGGCCGAACTGCATCGCCTGCGCGCGGCGGAATTGTCTGCGACCAACGAAAAGCTCGCGGCTGAAGCCAAGCTGCTTGATCGCTACGCCAATGAAGACAGCCTGACGGGTCTTGCCAACCGGCGCTTTCTGAATGCGCGTCTGGCCAAGGCCTTCAGTGAGTCGGCGGTCTCGGGTAGTCCGATGACGGTCGCGATCATCGATGTGGATCACTTCAAGCTCGTCAACGACAACTTCTCGCACGCCGTTGGTGACCAGGTCTTGCAGCAGATCGCGCGCATTCTGACGGCGCAATGCCGCGGTCGTGACCTGGTGGCGCGCCTCGGGGGTGAGGAATTTGTCATCATCTTCGACGCCGAGAGTAGCGAAGACGCACTACCGATCTCGGAGCGTATGCGCACCGCGGTCGAGCGCTATGACTGGGGGAGCCTGCACGATGGTCTGCGCCTGACTGTCAGTATTGGTCTAGCCAGTCGCACTACCCAGGATGGACCGGAACTGCTGCTCGCGGCCGCCGATACCGCGCTCTACGCCGCCAAACGCGATGGGCGCAATCGCGTGCGCGTGTTCCACTAGCAGTACTGCGCGGCGCAGGCCAACTTACGGCCTGCATGGCGGCATCGCCGTAAAGAAGTTGTGCGCTTCCTTGCACACGTTCATCCAGTAGATCTCGCTGAACTCCGGGAAACGCTCATAGAAGGCGTGGCTGACTGGCGAATAGTAGTTCTCGGCGCGCACCGCAGGAACGAGCCTCACTATCGACCAGTCGGGGTGGGCATCGAGCACGCCCGCAGCGATGAGATTTTGTTCGGCCACCAGGCCCACGCGCCCCAGGGCGAGCTTGCGAAAGTTCGCTGGAGCATCGTTGGCTTCATCGATCGGCCAGCCGGCCTGTTGCGCGTAGATCGCCGGAATCTGTCCGCGCACGACACCGACTGTCGTACCGGAGGGCAACTGCTTCTGAGGTCCCCAGTCAATGCGGTCTGAGGCGCGTGCAAAAAGCGACACCTCGATGGTGGCGATGGTCAGGCTCTTGTTCAGACCGTGGGGGCTCAGCGGAAAACGCAGCAAGTTGAGCCGCTCGTCGTTGACTGCCACTCCCGCCGCAATATCGACTGTGCCGGCGCTAAGCTCGCGCACGCCCCGCAGCGCCGGCATGCGCAGGTAATTGATCTTGGTTGAGCATCCGGTCTTCCGGACGGCTGCATCGGTCCAGTGCACGAGAAGCCCCGGTTCGGCGGCGAGCCCGGGACCCGAGCCATAAACGAACGGGGCGATTTCCGAGTCCGGAAGCATCACGCTGACACTGGTCGGGCATTCAAGGGCCGAAGAGGCGGGGGGAGCGAGAAGCCCCGCGGCGCTGATGAGCGCCAATCGAAACAGATCACGGACCCGCCTTGTGCCATCGGGTCTGGCAACTGCACAGCTTCGTGTCGCATCGCCCGAGTCAGATTTTCGAATCGGGCAGAGCGCCTTGACCGCCAATAGCAACCGCATCTATCTCCCTGGTGCTGGGCCCAGCTTGGGTGCGAAATCCCGCAGGAGCATGCGGGAGCTGCCAAGCTCGACCCGACTGACTGTAGACGAGCGCGAGAGCGAAGGCAATGGATGAGCCAAGCGCTGAAGCGCCGGGCAGCGGGCTTCTCCCGGGATGATGCGCGTAGAGCGACAGTCCTGCTTGACAAAGTGTAAGCTATGGCTTACCGTAAGTCATGGATTACGCAGATGCAATCACCTGTCTGGGCGACGCTACCCGCCGGCGCGTCTTTGAGCGGCTGCGCGGGGGTCCGCAATCGGTAGGGATGCTTGCCGACGGAATGCCGGTGAGCCGGCCGGCAGTCTCGCAGCACCTGCGCGCCCTGCTTGACGCGGGACTCGTCATGAGTCGCCCCGAGGGCAACCGGCGGCTCTACAGCATTAATCCTGAAGGGGTGGCGGGTCTGCGCGACTGGCTCGATCAGTTCTGGGACGTCGCGCTGAGCTCGTTCAAGAATGAAGTGGCACAGGCCAGTGCGGCCAGGAAGAGGAGAAGCTCTTGACTCAGACAATCGTGGTTGCGCCGGTTCACAAAACCATCACCGTGGATGCGGATCCGGAATTCGCTTTCGAGGTATTTACCAGCGGCGTGGATCGTTGGTGGCCCAAGTCCCACAGCATGTCGGACGTGCCGGTCAAGGAAGTCATCATCGAGCCCTATGTCGGTGGCCGCTACTACGTGACCGGAGTGGACGGCTCGGAAGCCATAACAGGCCATGTGCGGGTATGGGAGCCGGGCCGGCGCCTTGTCTTCAGCTGGGAGATCAGCGCCCAGTGGAAGCCCGATCCGCGCCTCGAGTTCGCCTCGGAAGTCGAAGTGCTCTTCATCGCCGCGGGACCCAATCAAACCCGGGTCGAATTGAATCACTACGACTTTGAGCGCATGGGAGAAGCGGATGGCACGACAATGCGCAATGCAGTCGACGGCGGCTGGCCATCGATTCTTCAGCTCTTCGCAACAGAGGTGGCGAAGTCCGCGACGCGATGAGGCGCCGCGCGACCGCGGATCTCGGCCGCTAGGCCTTGCCCTCGCCCACATGAGCGCGGGCCCCTATGGGGCCTGCGCGTTTACCTCGCTCATCGTTCCCCTTGGGCGATCGACTGCGCCTGATCGCGGATCGAGGCGAGCACCGCTTTTTCGATTTCGGCGGCGAACTCCTCGTCCTTGACCGCACGGGCTAGGAGGACGCCGCCAGCCAGTTGCGCAAGGAGCGGCCAGCTCGCCGCGCGCGGCACCGCATCTCCAAGGCTCTCGGCAAGAAGCTGTGCGACCCGCTCCAGTTCGGCCTGGTATTGCTCGCGCGTGGCGGCGTCGGCGCGCCAGACTTCGGATGAGAGACTGGGAAGCGCACAGCCGCCACCGACGTCAGCGCGATGCGATTTGCCAAGGTAATAGCCTGAAAAACGCTCGAACCAGTTGCCGGCATCGCCGCCACGAAAATGGCTCACCGCTGCGCGCAGTCGAATGAGACCCTCGATGACGACTGCTTTGAACGCCTGGGCCTTCGACGGGAAATGGCTGTAAAAGGCACCTGAGGTGACGCCGGCCGAACGGGCGAGGGCATCGATGCCAACGCCGCCATAGCCGTGTTCGCGAAACTTGCGCGCGGCCGCATCGAGGATGCGTTTGCGGGTTTCTTCGCTGTGCTCCTGGCTATAGCGCATTGGCGTCCATGAATCTGTAATAGATAACGCTCACTTTATATGGTGCTTGATTAAATCACGATCGTTATGTATTATCGCCGAAATCGTCGGGCGGCGCCTGCCCGTGGATCAGCGCTTACTCTGCCGGCTGTAAATTGGAGATTCGGATACGGGTGAATTCTTCAGGGCGCCCGGGTCCCGAGCGCACAGGCCTTGGTGCGAGCGGCTGAACAAAGAAGGGGAACAAGCGTGAACACCGGTTCTAGTTTCGAATACCCGCGAGGGGCGGGGCTGATCGCCGCCTCGGTAAGAACGACAGTGAAAGCGCGCGCGCGCCTTGCCGCTCTTCTGATTGTGATCGTGGGCGCTGTGGCGATGCAAGGCTGTGCCACTCTGCCTCCCCGTGGCGTCGACAAGACGCCAAGCACGGCGATCGCCGCATCGGTCTCTGATGAGCTTGGCCGCATCGCCGCGCAGAATGTGCCGGCAGGTGCTGAGTCGGGATTCCGGCCGCTGCCACAAAGCAACTATTCCATGGACGCGCGGCTGTCTCTCGCGCGCCACGCCCAGAAGTCGCTCGATCTGCAGTATTACCTGCTGCAAAACGACGTCACCGGTCACAAGCTCCTGCGCGCGGTGCGCGACGCCGCGCTACGCGGTGTGCGGGTGCGCATCCTCGTCGATGATCTTTACACGGCAGATAGCGACCGCATGCTGGTCGAGCTCGCCGCCTATCCGAACCTCGAGATCCGGCTTTTCAATCCCTTTCCGGCCGGTCGTGCGTTTGCTGCCACACGCTGGACTCTTGCGCTGTCGGATTTCGCGCGCGTCAATCATCGCATGCACAACAAGATGTTCATCGCCGACGGTGTCTTCGCCGTGGCGGGCGGGCGCAATATCGCCGACGAATACTTCTTTAGCAATCGCGAAGGCAATTTCGTCGACTTTGATCTGCTTGTCACCGGCGCAGCGGTGACGCAGATGGCAGCCATTTTCGACAACTACTGGAACAACCAGCACGTCTATCCGCTCGCGGCGCTGGAGACGAGCGATGAGGAGCCGGCCGCCCTGCGTCAGGAGTTCGAGGCCCTGAGCGCGGACGCCGAGTCGGCCTATCCACGGCTTGATGGCGCGGCGACCGATATCCTCGGCTATTCCCCGCTCAGTCACGATCTGGATGCCGGGTCGCTCAGACTGATGTACGGACACGTCGATGTCTTTGCTGATGATCCCGAAAAGGTTACCGGCAAGGCCGAGAGCGGTAACGACACGACTACGGTCACCTACCACGTGCTGCGCGCCATGGCCGGCGCGCAGTCGGAGTTAACCATCGGCTCCCCGTATTTCATACCGGGGCCGCTCGGCATGGCACGCATGGAAGCCAATCGCGAGCGTGGTGTGCACGTCGTCGTGATGACCAATTCTCTGGCGTCGAGCGATGAACCCTTTGCCAGCGCGGCGTTTGCGCGCTACCGGGTTGCGATGCTCAAGATGGGCATAGAGCTCTATGAGATCGACCCCGAGAAACTCAAACGCGATCCGCTCATAGGCGCGGCCCTGCGCGCCTCGATCGGCCGCTCGCATTCGAAACTGGTGGTCATCGATCGCCACCTAACCTTCGTGGGTTCGATGAACATGGATCTGCGCAGCTCACGTCTGAATACCGAGCTAGGTCTTCTGGTCGATTCGCCCGATCTTGCCAATGCGATCCTGGCACTCGCCCAACGCATGCGCTCGTCAGGCAGCTTCCAGCTAAAACTGACGGGCAGCGACGGCGCGATTCAGTGGTGGACCCGCGAGAACGGTGTCGACAAGGTCTATGACAGTGAGCCCGACGTTGATCTCGCCACCCAGCTGAAGATCCTGCTGCTCTTCCCGTTTGTCAGCGAGAGCCTGCTCTAGCCCGAAATCCCATCGTCAGACCACGCACGCCGCGCAGCACTCGCGCGCGTGATCCTGTGTCCTCCGCATCAGCCATTCTGGAGTCAATATGAGTAACTACAAAGAGCAGGTCACAGCCCTTCTGAAGAGCCTCGAGACGGGAGACTCCGCGCCTCTCGCCTTTGTCAACCAGGACAAGTACATCCAGCACAACCTGGCTGTCGCCGACGGTATGGCCGGGCTCGCGGCACTGTTCAAGTCGCTACCCAAGGGTGCGACCAAAGTGAACACGGTGCGCGTGCTGCAGGATGGGGACTTTGTCATCGCGCACAGCGAATACGAGTTCTTTGGTCCGAAAATCGGCTTTGATGTGTTTCGCTTTGAAGACGGCAAGATCGTCGAGCATTGGGACAACCTGCAGGTCAAACCCGAATCACCGAGCCCGAGCGGTCATTCGATGATCGACGGTCCGACCGAAGTCAGGGATCTCGGGCACACCGAGGCCAACAAGGAGTTGATGCGCACTTACATGGACGATCTCTTGGCCGGGCGCAAGGACAGCTTCCCGGGCTACTTTGCCGGAGTTTCCTACATCCAGCACAATCCCTGGGTCGCTGATAATCTAACGGGTCTTCTGGCCGGCCTGCAAAAGCTCGCCACAGAAGGCAAGACGGTGAAGTACGACAAGGTGCATCGCGTGCTCGGCGAAGGCAATTTCGTGCTGGTGATGGCCCAAGGCTGGTTCGGGGACCAAGCGACCTCCTACTACGACTTCTACCGGATCGAGAACGGCAAGATTGCCGAGCACTGGGATACGCTTGAGGCCATCCCGCCAAAAAGCGAGTGGAAGAATTCGAACGGAAAGTACTAGGACAACAACGAGAGTCGGCGACCCAGTAACTGGCCGCGCCGGCCGCCGGGGACAACAATGAGCGAAGCAAGAGGTGGGCCGACGCCAGCGGGCGCAAATCCGGTGGCTCTGGTGATCGGTGCGGGTGACGCAACGGGTGGGGCGATAGCACGCCGCTTTGCCAGAGAAGGCTTGACCGCCTGCGCGGTACGGCGTACAGCCGACAAGCTCGAACCCCTGATCGCAGAAATAAAGGCGGCCGGCGGCAGGGCGCATGCCTTTGGCTCGGACGCGCGCAAGGAAGACGAGGTGGTGGCGCTGGTTGCGCAGATCGAAGAGACCATTGGTCCGATCGAGGTGCTGGTATTCAATATCGGTGCCAACGTTCCTTCCAGCATCCTCGACGAAACCGCGCGCAAGTATTTCAAGATCTGGGAGATGGCGTGCCTGGGGGGCTTTCTCTATGGTCGCGAGGTGGCAAAGCGCATGGTGGTGCGCGGCCACGGCACGATCCTCTTTACGGGCGCGACTGCATCGCTGCGCGGTTCCGCGAATTTCGCTGCCTTTGCCGGCGCCAAGCACGCCCTGCGGGCGCTGGCGCAGTCGATGGCGCGCGAACTCGGGCCGCGCAATATTCACGTGGCGCATGTCGTCGTTGACGGCGCCATCGATACCGAGTTCATTCGCAGCAATTTCCCCGAGCGCTATGCGCTACGCGAGGAGGACGGAATTCTTCAGCCGGATCACATCGCCGAGAACTACTGGTATCTCCACAGCCAGCCGCGCGATGCGTGGACTTTCGAGCTCGATCTGCGTCCCTGGATGGAGCGCTTTTAAGAGGCATCAACGCCCGGATAGACGAGGAGAGACAGATGGGAAAGTCCGTAGAGTTCTACTTTGATTTTGGCAGCCCGACTTCCTACCTTGCCTATACCCAGCTTCCCGGCATCGCCAAAGCGACCGGGGCAGAACTGGTCTATCGACCGGTGCTCCTCGGTGCGGTGCACAAGCTCACCGGCAATGCTTCTCCGGCGACGGTTCCCGCCAAGGCGCGCTGGATGGACTCGGATCTGGCGCGCTACGCGCGCCAGTATGGGGTGTCCTATCGCCACAACCCGTTTTTCCCGATCAATACCCTTCAATTGATGCGCGGCGCAACCGCCGCGCAATTGCATTCAGCCGATCTGTTTGATCGCTATGTCGCCGCGGTATTTGCCGGGATGTGGCACGCCCCCGAGAATCTCGGCGATCCGGCGGTGCTCGGAGCCTGCCTTGCTCGCGCCGGGCTCGATGCGGCGGATCTCTATGCACGCTCCCAGGATCCGGCAGTCAAGGACAAGTTAAAGAGCGATACCGATGCTGCGGTTGCGCGCGGTGTATTCGGCGCACCAACCATGTTCGTCGGCGACGACATGTTCTTTGGTCAGGACCGGCTGCATTTTGTGCGCGAAGCGCTAGCGACTTAGTCTGCGCTGGTTCAGTGAATTATGTCCGACGATTTCCCCAGTATGGTCGAGACCATTTTTTCTCCGTTTCTTGGGGGGCATGGTTTCCAGCTGATCAGTTCGACTGACAATCACGGCGAAATCAATCTCGTATTTGAGTCTCCGGCTTGCAAGATGCGTGTCTATATGTCGCCACGAGGTGGCGAGTCAAACTGCCTACTGGGCACCAAGGATGCGACCAATTCTGATGACTGGCTTGCCGAGAGAGGGACTCGCTGGTTCTACCTAAGGTCGTTGGCCGGTATCAATGCGGGATTGTCGGTTTCGGAGCTACTTGCGTTGCCGCCGCCACGATACGCTTCGACGCGGGAAGAAGTGCTCGATCTCAGCAGATTGCTCGAGAAGGGCTATCAGAGCTTCCTTCATTCAAATACTCGGTCATGAGACAAGCCCGAGTGGCATGTGATGTGGGGACGAGAGGTCCGCCTGATGCTTCCTTGACACCCTTGCCGATGGGTTCAAACCCGAAACCAACTCAAAATGATTGAGCGGGCGCTCTGCCTTACTCGGGAACGAGAGCCGTGACCTCGATCTCGACTTTGGCCCGGTCTTCGATCAGCGCTCGTACTTCGACGGCCGTCATCGCGATGTCGTAGTTCCCGATCAATTCGCGAAATGCGCGGCCAACCTCCGGCAGGGCGGCAAGGTATTCGCGCTTGTCGGTCACATACCAGGTCATGCGCACGATATGCGCCGGTTTGGCGGCACCGGCAGCGAGTACGGCTGCGATGTTGGCAAGCGCCTGGCGAGCCTGTACGCCAAAATCATCGCTGTGAAACTTGCAGTGCGCATCCCAGCCGACCATGCCGGCAACGAACACCATGCGTCCGGTCCCGGTGACGCCATTGGCGTAGCCCTTGGGTCGGGGCCAGCCGGAAGGTAATAGGGTTTGCATCGTCCAGCTCTCCTTCTTGGTCCCGGCAGCGCCTTTGCGCCGCCACTTGTTTACTTTTCGGATTCGCGCAGTAAAAAGCGCTGCAGCTTGCCGGTCTCGGTGCGCGGCAGGTGGGTCACAAAGCTGATGGCGCGCGGCGTCTTGTAGGGGGCGACCGTCTGCTTGACGAATTCCTGCAGGGCACGCACCTGCTCCTCACCGGCCGGGGCGCCCGGCCGCAATACCACGAGTGCTTTGGCGATCTGTCCGCGCTCCTCATCGGGCACGCCGATGACACCACATTCGGCCACATCCGGGTGCATCAGGAGCGCATCCTCTACTTCGCTGGGTGCAATGTTGTAGCCCGCCGAGATGATCATGTCATCGGTGCGCGCCTGGTAGTGGAAGTATCCATCCGCATCAAGCAGGTAAGCATCTCCGGTGTAATTCCAGCCGTCGCGCACATAGCTGCGCTGGCGCGAGTCCGCGAGATAGCGGCAGCCAGTCGGTCCCTTGACGCGCAGCTGCCCGACTTGCCCAGCTGGCAGCACCTGTCCCTTCTCATCGACCACTTCGGCGCGATAGCCGCGCACCGCGACGCCAGTCGCTCCGGGACGCGCGTGTTCTTCGTCGGCGGAGATGAAGATGTGCAGCATCTCGGTGGCACCAATACCGTCGATCAACTCGATGCCAGTCGCCTGTTTCCATAGCGCGCGGGTCGCGGCCGGCAGCGCTTCGCCTGCCGAGACGCACTTGCGCAGGGTGCTGGTCCTAAGCTCGCTGCCATGTGCGGCAAGCGCGCGATAGGAAGTGGGTGCCGTGAACAGCACCGTCGCTCGAAACTGTGCGATGCCCTCGAGTAGCTGAGCCGAGCCTGCCTTCTCGAGCAATACCGTCGAGGCCCCAATGGAGAGCGGGAAGAGCAGAAGGCCACCCAGACCAAAGGTGAAGGCGAGCGGCGGGCTTCCGATAAAAACGTCGTCGGCTCGCGCTCTTAGTATCTCGCGCGGCCAGCAGGCGCATACCGCCATCACATCCCGATGAAAATGCACCGTCGCTTTTGGCACACCCGTCGTGCCCGAGGTGAAACCGAGGATGCAGGGATCGGTCGCGATAGTCGCGACATTGTCGAATCTGTCGGTCGAGCGTGCCATGGCTACTTCAAGGCTGTCTGTTCCGACGCCATTGAATAGCCGCACATCGGCAAGCCCCCCGCCGTCGGCAGCGGCGAGCTGCAATTCGCCCGCCAGCGTCGCATCACACAGGGCGTGCGAGACGCGGGCGATGCGTATGACCGACTTAAGTTCCTTGGCACGAAGAAGTGGCATGGTCGCGACTGCGATGGCGCCGGCTTTGATGACCGCGAACCAGGATGCGGCCAGCATCGGGCTGTTGGGCGCGCGCAAGAGCACGCGATTGCCCGGCACCACGCCCATTTCATGGACGAGCACATTGGCAATCCGATTGGCGTTGGCCTGGAGCTCGCGATAAGTCCAGGTGACGCCCGGTGCGCGCACGCACACGCGCTCGCCGTTACCGGCAGCGATATGACGATCGAGGAGTTCAGTCGCGCAATTGAGCTTCTCGCCAAACTGCAGCTCGGGGAGCTCGAAGAGGTACTCCGGCTGCTCGTCTGACGGCGGCAGGTGATCCAGCACGAAGCGATCAAGGTGGCTTGACTGCATGGCGAGCGCTCGCGTCAGCTAGCCGACAAGCGGGGAAGGGAGGACGGCGCTGAATGCATCTTAGTTGCCTTCGAAGTGCGGCTGCTGTTTGGCGGCGAAGGCTTCATAGGCACGTTTGAAGTCTTCGGTCATCATGCACAGCGCCTGGGCCTGGGCTTCCGCCTCGATGGCCTGCTCGATGGTCATGGCCCATTCCTGGTGCAGCATGGTCTTGGTGATGCCGTTTGCAAAAGTCGGACCCGTCGCGAGTTCAGCGGCGAGCGCCTGTGCAGTCGCCAGAAGATCGGTAGGCGTGGTAATCCGGTTAAAAAAGCCCCAGCGCTCTCCTTCTTCGCCATTCATCGTGCGCCCGGTGTAGAGGAGTTCACTGGCGCGGCCGTGGCCAATGATGCGCGGCAGGATTGCGCAGGCGCCCATGTCGCAGCCGGCCAGACCCACCCGGTTAAACAGGAATGCAGTCTTTGAGCGCGCGGTCGCGATGCGCATATCGCTCGCCATCGCCAGGATGGCGCCAGCACCGGCGCACACACCATCGACGGCCGCTATGATCGGTTGCGGACAGGCGCGCATGGCCTTGACGAGATCGCCCGTCATGCGCGTAAAGAGGAGCAGATCCGGTGCACCGAGTTCGATCAGGGGTCCGATGATTTCGTGGACGTCACCACCCGAGCAGAAATTCTCGCCGGCACCGGCAAGAACAATCGCATGCACGTCGCTGGCATATTTCAGCTGGCCAAATAGCTCCCGCAGCTCGGCATAGGATGCGAAGGTCAGCGGATTCTTGCGTTCGGGCCGGTTCAGGGTAATGCTTGCCACCGCACCGGAAACCTCCCAGGTGAAATGACTCGCCTCATAGCCCGCCAGCTGGCGCCGGTTACCGGCAGCCAGCGCCGGATCGAGAGTTTTTCGCATCATCGTCCTTTCAGGGGCTTTGCGGCTGGTGCGCCGTCAGGCGCCGCCACCGCTTCCTTTTCACTCAGATGCACCCGCAGGCGCCCGAGCATGTCGAACAGCGATTCCTTCAGACCCTTCTCGCAGCCTTCGAACATCTCGGCGAGCCAGGCTTCGTGCTGGGTCGCCATGATGGTGAACTCGCGGCGGCCTTCGGCGGTCAGGCGCACGATCAGACTGCGCCGATCAGCGGGATCGGCGACGCGCTCGACCCAGCCTTCGGCAACCAGCTGGTCGGTCAGCCCCGTCACATTGCCGCCCGTCACCATCAGGTAGCGCGACAGCGCATTCATGCGCAGCCCTTCGGGATGGCGCTCCAGCTGGGCGAGATAATCAAAGCGCGCCAGCGTGGTACCAAAACGCTGGCGCAGGCGATTGCGGATCTCGCGCTCGATCTGGGTGCTGCAGGAGAGCATGCGCAACCAGATTTTTACGGCCATGTGGTCACGGGCCAGCGTGCGCGCCTCAAAGCCGATGCGCTTGTCATCGAGCGGACTCACCAGAGCAGTCTTGCGACGCGCCGTCATGTCCGACTCCCGGAGAGGCCGGGCAGCGGCCTCTTGCGCGCGGGGCGCTTCGCGGGCGGTCGCTTTCTGGCCGGTCTCTTGGGGGCGAGGGGTGTTGGATGCATCTCTATCCCCGGCTCGCGGACCCGGAGACCAGTGCCGCCTGGGCCTTCTCGCGTGCGAAATTGGCTTCCATCTGGGCCTTGGCCGATTGGTACTGGCGCGGCCAGGGCTGCCCGGTGTAGCCGATGCGCGCCGCCTCGGTGAGCGTCCAGGCGGGGTTGGCGAGATGCGGACGGGCGATCGCGCAGAGATCAGCACGCCCTGCGGCAATGATGCTGTTGACGTGATCGGCTTCGCTGATGGCACCGACAGCGATCGTAGCAATCCCGGCTTCCTGGCGGATTCGGTCGGCAAAGGGCGTCTGGAACATGCGCCCGTAGGTGATGCGCTCACGCTTACTGACCTGACCGGACGAGCAGTCGATCAGGTCGGCACCGGCGGCCTTGAAGGCGCGCGCGATCTCGACGGCGTCCGCAGGCGTGATGCCGCCCTCAACCCAGTCGTGCGCCGAGATGCGTACCGACATGGGGAGATGATCCGGCCAGGTGGCGCGCACTGCGGCAAAGACTTCGAGCGGATAGCGCAAGCGATTGGCGAGCGTGCCGCCGTATTCATCCTTACGCTGGTTGGTGAGGGGCGATATGAAGCTTGAGAGTAGATAGCCGTGGGCGCAATGCAATTCGAGCCAGTCGAAACCGGCTGCGCCTGCGCGTAGAGTGGCAGCAAGGAACTCGGCCTTGACCGCATCCATGTCGGCGTGCGTCATGGCACGTGATATCGCACTCTCGCCGACAAGGTACTGCTGCGGCGACGCACTGATGAGGGGCCAGTTGGCCTCGCTGTCGCTCGCCGCAAGCGGCCTGTCGATGCCATCCCAGGCGCGGCGCGTCGAGCCCTTGGCACCCGAGTGACCGAGTTGGATGGCAATCCGCGCATCGCTGTTAGCGTGCACCCAATCGACGATGCGCTTCCAGGCATGCATCTGCGCGTCGTTCCACAGACCCGGGCATCCTGGCGTAATGCGCGCCGTCGGACTCACGCAGGTCATCTCCGCAGACACCATGCCGGCACCGCCCATCGCGCGCGCACCGAGATGCACGAGGTGGTAGTCGCCAACCAAGCCATCCACCGCCGAGTACTGCGCCATGGGGGAGACGACCACGCGGTTTTTCAGGGTTACGGAGCGCAGGGTGAAGGGAGTAAACATTGGCGGCACGGCTGGCACCGGCGCGGCCGGAACCGACGCGGCCCTGCCACCGGCCAGCTCGTGATTGGCAAACCAGCGCTCGTAGCCTTCCAGCCAGCGCGCATCGCGCAGGCGCAGGTTCTCGTGGCTGATGCGCTGACTGCGGGTGAGCATCGAATACATCAACTGCTCGGGCTCGAACTGTTCGCAATAGCGCACCCCGCACACCTCGAACCACTCCATTGCATTCCAGGCTGCGTTCTGCAGACGCAGGGTCTCGATGCGCCGCTCTTCCTGCCAGGTGTTGAGGATCACCGCGAGGTCAAGCGGGGCCCCCCTGGCGCGACGAAAGTGCCGGGCCAGCTCAATCGCGTCTTCGATGGCGAGCTTGGTCCCCGAACCGATCGCGAAATGCGCCGTGTGGACCGCATCGCCCATCAAGGCCAGGTGGCTGCCGTGCTCGTTGCAGAGCCACCACTTTTCGCACACCACGCGTTGAAAATTCAACCAGGCCGAGCCCTGGAGATGCCGCGCATTGGTCATCAGGGCGGCGCCCTTGAGATTGTCGGCAAAGAGTTTCTCGCAAAAGGCGACCGATTCCGCCTGGGTCGCGCGATCCAGGCCGTGGGCGCGCCACACCGCTTCGGGACATTCGACGATGAAGGTCGAAGTCTCATCATCGAACTGGTAGATATGGGCGACAAACCAGCCGTGCTCGGTGCGCACGAAGTCAAAGGTAAAGGCTTCATAGCGTTTTCTGGTGCCAAGCCAGATGAAGCGATTCGGACGCGTGACGATATCGGGCTTGAATACTTCGGCGTACTTCCCGCGCAGGCGCGAGTTGATGCCGTCGGATGCGATGATGAGATCGGCGTCGGCAAATTCACTGTCGGAGACGACATCCCGATCGAAGATGAGCTCAACGCCAAGCTCTTCGCAACGCTCCTGCAGAATGTTCAAGAGGCGCTTGCGGCCGATGCCAACGAAGCCGTGACCGCCGGAGCGGATCCCCCGACCCTTGAAACGCAGGTCGATGTCGTCCCAGTGATTGAAGGACTCTTCGATCGCCTCGGCGGTCTCGCGATCCTCGGCGCGCATATTGTCCATCGTGGCGTCTGAGAAAACCACGCCCCAGCCAAAGGTGTCGTAGGGGTGATTGCGCTCGACGACGCTGACTGCGCTCATCGGGTCGAGCTTTTTCATGAGCAGTCCGAAGTACAGTCCCGCCGGGCCGCCACCGATGCAGACAATCTTCATGCGCGCACACCCTGGGTCGGATTGGCTAGGTAGTTCATGCAGGCACACTCCCCTCTGATCACTTTATGTATACAATATTTAGGTGTCAAGTAAATATCTGTCGGGCGGCATCATTTGGCGCCATCCGGGTATCCGGGCGCCGGATTCGCAGCGCTTGTCCTCTCGACAAGAATTTGATTTGTCGTAAAGCTTCGCCCATGCTTAGCGGCAGCGCAGCCTCCCGATGAGGGGCGCTCCTTGCTCGGGCGCCATCCTCGGATTTTTGTGCCCCACTTACCTGGTGGCAGGATTTCCCAACCAGTCGGAGTCTTGTGCATGGGCTCGTTTGGCCGTCGATTCGATCAGTCTGTCTGCCTTGTCGGGCCTCGGTCGGCGATCCTTCGGGTGCTGGGACTCGCCGTGGCGATGGTCATGGTGGGGCCGCCAGAGGCTACTGCCGCTGGCGATCCGCAGCCGCAACTGATCATTTATCCGGCGGCGCAAAGCCCTGATGATGATCGCGGCGAATACCCGCTTGAACTCCTGAAACTCGCGCTTGAGAGGGCACACCTTGCAGCGCGCCTTGAGCCGGCGCGCTTTCGCATGTCCCAGGGCCGCGCCATGGCCGAGCTCGAAACCGGGGAGAGCGAACTCTCAGTGCTCTGGGGTATGACGTCCAGCGAGCGCGAGCAGTTGCTCCTGCCGATCCGCATCCCGATCGACAAGGGGCTTGGTGGCTGGCGCGTCGCGCTGGTGCGCGCCGACCGCTACGACATCTTTGCGGACGTTCACGATGTGGCCGGCCTGTCGCGTTTTGTTGCGGGGCAGGGGAGTGACTGGCTGGACGTCTTGGTGTTGCGTGCCGCTAAAATTCCGGTCGAGACAGCGCCGAACTATGACAGCCTGTTCCTGATGCTAGCGGCGCGACGCTTTGATTATTTCCCGCGCAGCCTGATTGAAATCTCATCCGAAGTAGAAAAGCACCGTGCGGACGGCCTGATCATCGAGCCGAGCCTCGTGCTGCGCCATCCGGCGGCAATGTATTTTTTTGTCAACAAGTCAAACGTGGCCCTGGCCAAGGCGATCAAGCGGGGGCTTGAGGTGGCGATCAAGGATGGCTCCTTCGATCGACTCTTCTATCATCACTTTGCCCGGGCGATCGAGGCCATACATCTCGGGGATCGTCTGATCCTTGATATCGCCAATCCGACGCTTCCCAAGCAGACACCGCTGGAGCGGCGCACACTATGGTTTCACGCCGACGATCGCGTACCACGAGACCCCTGAGCTGCGCGCCGGATCGGCCATCCCTTGCCGCTATCCGGCCATCGGAGACGGAGCATGGCGCATTGCTACGGTAGGACCCGAGCGCGGCCTGGCCTGGTGAAGCTTGTCGCCCTGATCCTCGCCTTCGCGCCGCCGGCGGTGAGCGCCGAGGATGTCGATCTCGTAGTTCCCCGCCATGAGAGCGCGAGCGACACCCGTTCGGTCTATGAGACCGAACTCCTAAAGCTCGCGCTCGGAAAAATGGGGGTGGTGCCGCACGTCCGGCCCTACGGGCGGGTTCTGGCGCAGGATGGAGTAGTCGGGGCGCTCTCGCAGACGGATGATGGCATCACCGTCGCCTGGTTCGAAACCAATGCCGAACGCGAGAAGGCGCTCTTGCCGGTACGTATCCCGATCGACAAGGGACTGATCGGCTGGCGCATCCCGATCGAGCGCGCCGACCACTTTGACCAGTTCCGCCATGCCCGCGTGCTGGCAGACCTCGTGCCCTTTGTCGCCGTGCAGGGGACGGGCTGGCCGGACGTTGCCGTGCTCGAAAAAAATGGCCTGCGGGTGGCGAGCTCGGGCGGATACGAGGCTGCCTTCCAGAGTCTGGCCAGTGGCAAGGTCGATTACTTTCCGCGCAGCATCATCGAATACCGGGAGGAGTTGGCCGCGCACCGCGACGAGGGACTCGTCGAAGACTCTTACATCGCCCTGCGCTATCCGGGAGCGTCCTACTTTTTCGTCGGGCGCCAGAACGAGGCACTGGCCAGGCTGATCGAGGCGGGGCTGGAACGCGCGCTGCGCGACGGCTCCTTCGACAAGCTCTTTTATCGCTATTTCGCCGAGATCATCGAAGTCTCGGGCCTGCAGTCGCGCCACATCATCGAACTCGCCAATCCCGATTTCAGCGCTAAAGACTTGCTTACCCGTCGTGTGCTCTGGTTCCGGCCCAGTACTCTGGCTGCGTCGGGCGCTGCGCCTGCCGGCAAATAGGCCGCCGAGCCGACTCGCCTGCGCCCGTTGGTCTGACCACCCCGTCACTGGCCGGATCCCTAGTCTTAAGACAGTCTTGGAAACCACTTGTCCGGGCCCTGCGTACAAGCAACTTGGCCCGGTTTTAGGATTTGTTGTCATGCTGCCGAGCAATAATGGTAAGCGAGGCTGACAGCGGCTTGTCAGGGGAAAATGCGTCGACCGGCGAGCCGGATATGGCTCGCGCCAGATTGATCCGCACGGGCTATTTACCTCACCGGCGCGCTGTGGGCTAGCGCACGGTGTGCTTGTCCAAATCGCACGAGCATTCGCAATGCCCCGGGACGGGGCAGTAAACTTAGGGCAAATTGTCCTAGTGGTCACCATGAACGAAGAACAACTTACTTCATCCCTCGAAAAAACCGACACCGGCATCGATCCCGAGGCCGAGCCCCATCTGACCTGTCTGGTCTATGTGAGCCGCTCGTCGACGGGCGGCGAGAACCTGTTCGATGTCGAGGGCATCGCCCAGCACTCGCGCATCGCAGCGGCGCGATCCAGGGTCACCGGTCTGATGGTGGCCCACAACGGCTACTACTTTCAGGCGATCGAAGGCTCGCACAATGACGTACTGCGCCTGTTCGACCGCATCCAGGGGGATCCGCGACACATCAATGTCGAGCTGCTGCTGGTTGAGAGTATCCGCGCCAGGGCATTCGCCGACTGGTCCATGGTGTCGGCGCGCCGTACCGACTCGGTCGCCGACACCCAGCAACGCTTTGGAAAGGTCGTCGCGCGCCTCGCACAGATCCAGAATGTGCGCGGGCTCGACATCTTTCGGGCGCTCTTTGTACCCAATGTGCAGGGGCCACCGCTATCGGTGCCGGACCGGCGTGTCTGGCGCCTGGCATTTTTGAGCCCCTCGGGTTTGTGGAGCGCAAACCTCATCAATTTCTTCTCGGAACAGTTGCAGCAGCGCGTCGGGCGCATCTGGCTATCAGAGACCAGCAGCGCGGAGGAGGGTGCGCTGGTTGAGTATGTCGATTTCGACGATGAGGACATCGGTCACGTGCGCGCGGTGTCTTTTTACAACGACGCGGTCTCGAATCCGGCGTTAGTCGGAATCCTTGAGAACGTCGCAATCGTTGTCATTCTCCTCACATCCAACGAAGTGGCCGATGGGGAGAAGTATCTCGATCGCATACTGAAACACCAGCTGGTGCTGCGCTATCACCCTACCGTTGTGCTGGTCTCGTCGTCCCGCACCCGTCTTGACGAAATAATGGCCAATCCGATGATCGGCAAGTCCGGCGTGATTGTGCGTGCGGCGCATTTGCGGGTCAGCGATTCTCCCGGCATCTGGAACGAAGTATTCAAGGTCGGCGAAGAGCTCGGTCAGGTAGGTGGCGTGGAGCTGTCCGCCCTGAACGCCCTGACCCAGGGTGTCGATGCGATCGAGGAGAGCCTGAAGTCAAGCGATCTGACCGCAACCTCGGTGACGGGGCTGCAGGGCAAGAGCGCGCGCGACCGGGTGTTCGAGCCTGGTCGCCTCGACCCACCGCCACCGCCCGAGCCGCCCAAACCGAAGTCGTAGGTGGCGTCACCATTCAAACGGCAGGTGCGGCTATGCGATGCGCTTAAATCCGTCGGCGCTCCAGCGTTCGCTATCGACGCCGTGGTGCACGAAAAAGAGCCCGTCCGGATCCACGCGTCGCTTGATCTCGACTAATCGCGCATAGTGGTCGCCCCAGAAGGCGTCCTGCCAGGACTTCTCGAAGTAATCGCTCTCGGCAAAGTAGGACCCGGGACGTCTCACCACCGCCCGCAAGGCGCTCATCGAGCGCTGCACCGCTTGCGCGCGTTGGCGGGCTTCGCCAAGGTCCGGTTCATGACCGGCGAGCCCGGGGTAGGCCGTCGGCGCGTCGGCGGCAATGATGGCAAGGGCGAAGGCATCGATCATTGCCGGATTCACTGAGGTGGCGCGCGCTTCGGCGAGCCTTTGTGCGGGCGCCCCGGCAAGGCCCTTGTTAAAGTGCAGACTGAGACCCCACTCGCGCGTGGCCGCATAGAGCGCATCGGCCAGCGGCCGACGCGAGGACTCGTTCAACAGGGATTGTGACAGCCACAGCGAGCTGTAGGCATAGAGGATCTGGCCGGCCTGGCGGCCGTCACCGGCCCAGTACATGCTTGAGGCGAGCGCCCCCGGGCGCTCATCGACACCGATCAGGCCCGGTACTTTCTTCAGGACGGCCGGATTCCACATATAGTGTGCCGGAATCGCGACCGCGCTCAGCGGCGCCGTGAACACGAAGTCCTGCGGCGCGGCCTCAACGAGAGCGCGAATCGGATCCCAGGTCTTTAAAGCGGTGTCGCGATCGAGCCCGCTGAACACCATGTGGATCTCGACACGATTGTTGCTGTAAAAGCTGATCTGCTCACCCCATTCGGGTGAAACCAGGTGTGCCCCGGCAAACTCGAGCAGTGCTTCAATCAGACGTCGGTAGGCGGCATCGCTGTGCGCCTGAATCTTCGCGTTCACGCCGCCAAAGAACTCGGGCAGCTCGTGGGTTTTCAGCGTGACCCGCGTCACGACTCCGAGCGTGCCTGCGCCGCCGCCTTTCAAGGCCCAGAAGAGCTCGGGGTTGGTACAGGCGTTGGCGATCCGCACCACGCCATCGGCAGTGACAATTTCGGCTTCGAGCAGACTCGCGGCAGCGCAGCCGTAGCGCTTCGAAAAGCTGCCAAATCCGCCACCCTGGATGAAGCCCGCGACACCGACAGTGGTGCAACCGCCGCCCTGCACGTAACGTCCGTGCGCGACCGTGACGGCGTCGTAGACCTGAGACCAGACCGCGCCCGCCTCGACGCTCACGGCCGCTTCTGGAGCGGCCCCGCAGCCTTGCGCGACAAAGGCGTCGTGTACCGTTACCGCACTCATCTTGCGCGTCCAGACGAGGAGCGAGTCGGCACAGTTGGAACCACCCTGATAGCCATGGCCGCCACCCTTTATCACCAGGCGCAGGTTATATTCGCGCGCAAAATTGACCGCTGCCACGACGTCCGCCGTATCGCGCGCCGCAACTGCATATACACTTGGCGCAAAAGTCCAGGCATCGACCCAGCCGAGATTCTGGGTGAGCCCCGGATCGTCGCTGATCGCATAGGGATTGGCGAGCTCGGTAAAGAGAGCCGCGCAGGCCTTCTCGTCACCGGACTTGACGCAGGAGACGAGCGGCGATTGCACAGTGATCAGTCGACCGCCGAGGGTATGATTGAGATTGTCCCAATCCAGAGCGCTTGGCCAGCCCGGATCGCCCGGGCGCACGCGCGCCACGCTTGCGGACGAACCCGAACCGCTCGTTGCGCAACCCAGGGTCCCAAGCGCCGGTAACAAGGGCAGTCCGGCTGCCGCTTTTATGAGCGTGCGTCGCTGCATCGAATACTCCCAAGGCGAGATCTACGAACGGGTGAGTCCGGCTGTTGCTTCTCAGCCGGTATGCGGGTGAACGATCTACTTCTGGACGTCGAAACTGAGATAACTTGCCACTGAAGCATTCGAATTCTGGGTCTTGACCGACTTGATGACGATACCCAGATCCTCAAGATAGGTCCGATACGAGACAATTTCGGGTCGGCCATCGGGTACGGTCACACATCTCATTCCGAATGCTCGACCGGTCAGTGACGAGAAGACCTTGCGTGCCTCAAAGGAATCGCTCACTTCGCAGCTGGTGCGAGCGCGGGTCGGCTTGAGCACGGTGCCACCAGAAATCGGCGTCGTCTCCTCAGTGATCACCAGGGAGGAGCCGGTTTCGAGGGCCGTCAATGGCGTGATCTCAAGGTGCATGGCTACGCGTACGAGCCGGTCACCGGAAGACGCCAGCGCTCGCATTTTCAGGGTGACGAGGCCCCCCATGCCTGTCAGGCTCGAGCTCCCTACGCGGGGCAGTCCCGGTATCGTCAGGTAGTCGTTCTCACGAACCAGGTTCGACTCGGCCGTCAGCTCTACTTCAAACTTCAGATCGGACGTCCCTGCTTGAGTCTTGAGCGGCTGAACGTAGCTAAACGCAAGGTGCTTAAAGCGCGGGACACCAAAGCTCATGGCGCCTTGGGCATCAGTGAGAGCTCGCTCTACATCCGTTGGAATTTTCGCGTTCTCAAAATTCTCGTAGAGGAGAAGTTGCGCTAGTTCCGGAGAATCGGGAACATTCGCCGAGGACGGAATGGCTTGAATTGTGGACGGCGGCGGGTGTCTGACCAAGCCATCGTCCGGGGTCTGGGCGAATGCTTTCATCGCGCTGACGGCACAAAGCATCATCAGAATCAGCCGCTGCATCTCGATCCTTTCCGGCTTGCGTTGACATCACTCGGCGCTTCGCGAACTCACACATGCGATTGTGCATGCCGCGAAACGAGAGTTCATACATCGCGTGACATCTGTCCGTATGTACCCTGGCGGATATTAATAGGGATTGGCAAATGAAACAGGGACGGACGACGGAGTAGGCGAGGCGAGGGCCGGGTGCACAGGCGGTGCCCCTGCTGACTCGGCGGGCGGCTTAGCTGGAGTGGCTTGCTCCTGTCGGCATCTCTGGTGCCTCGAAGGCCCCTCTTTGTCGAATGCCTCCTCTCAAAATCCCCCAATCGGCTGTGCAGTTCCTCGCCCGAGCGCTCATCCAGATGGGTCGTATACATTTGCAAATTGGTACGGTATAACCCGACCTATCAATTGCGGGGCATACCTGCCCGTCGCCGGGCTTGGATGAATGATTTCCGGAATCAAGGGTTGGGCGCTAGACGCAAGATGTGCACTGTCTGGCCCATCGTCACCCCGTGGTCTGGAGCATCATCCACATTCCGGTTTGCGGTTTTTCGATGTGGGAGCGAGTAGGGAGAGAATAAAATTCGCACGACGCTAGCGGACCGAACCTTCGAGCTATGGGCCGCAATTCAACTGGTCACGTCGCTCTGGGGATATCAAGAAAACGCCGCGAATGTGAGAAGAATCGGGTCGAAGATCGAAGCGTAGTTGATTGATTTGGCGAGGGGCAGATCGCTCTGGTCGCCAATTACAGGGTCAGAAAAATCGAGATTTCTGAGCGGCGCTTTCTTCCAGATCGGCAAGCGGTCTCCGGAGGGCGCAATGAACTATCCCCTGGGATAGTTGCGTGGCGTTGCGGGGTGCTTCTATTTGCTGCCGGTTTGGTAGCGTGGTCGCAATGTGCCCATGGCAGCGTGCAAACCGACTTCACCCCAGAGGAAAGCGCCCAATTCAAGGAGGCCCGCCAACCCTCAGCGGTGAGCTATCCGAAGATCAGGCTAGTCGATCATCGATCCATGTTCTGGTTCGACGACCACCGGGTCATCATGTCGGTGCGCGATTTACCCAATGGCTGGCAGGCTCAACGGGACGAAGCATCCAAGGTCATTCTGATTGATACCGCGTCTGGGGCTCTTGAGGAGACACAGTATCGCGGGTCCGTGGAGTGCTTTGCCGATGGCACGATCGTCCTTGAGAGCCGGCTCGCAGGTGTCAGCAGTCTGGCGAGCGGGAAATTTGGCGACCCCCTTGCTTCTCTGAAGATGCCGGGAAATTTCCTCCCGTCTATTGGAATTCCCGGAACATCCTGCGTGCCGTTCACGTACCAGGACGGATTTCTCGTCGTTCGTCTTCGCCCCGGCGACGGCTACGTAAAGAGATCGACCGACGACCTGAAGCAGCAGTATCCGAGACGAGTGTTGCTCGTCGAAGACGCAAAGTCGCGGCAGCTGGCGCAGGTCGATATAAAGAACTCCCTGGCGCCGATCGATATTTCCTTCACATACCTTACCTATCTAGAGAGCTACTTCATGCCGGGCGCCACTGGTCACGGATTTGGTGACGGCGGGATCTTGTTTGCGTCGGACGGCACCTATACCCGTGTTCCGAATGACCCCTTCATGAGTGAGCTGGAACACCACATGCAAGGTAACGCTGTGTGGTGGCTTGGGCAGAGCCGCGCGCAGTTGTGGTTCTTCCGGGCGTATGCCGCCTATTGGAGGAAGACGGGCCTCTACCTCATCGCACATGGGCAGCGCGTACGGATCGACGATCAGGATCTTCGCGAGGCAGCGGGATTCGCGTCCGACGGCTGCCGTTTCTTCTACGAACGCCTGGTACCGCAAAAGCAACTTCGTGAACCACCGCGAACCCCGGAGTTCGCGATTCAAAATGTCTGCACGATAGGGAGTGCGCTATGAACCCGAATCAAAGCCCCTCTGGTACGAAGCCGCCGGCGATCACCTCCGCCCAGGCGTCGTGGATGACGACTGCGGCTACGGCTGTTCAGACCTCCTATAGCTTGAACAACGGGGGCGGCTTGGTGGTCAGCCTATAATGCGGGTGCTATTTGGATCCGTCAATGCAGATGGATTTACGCCTCGAAACGTACCAGCCAGCAGTTCCTTTGACCAAGGTAACTTCCCCCTTACAATTTCCGATACTCCACCTCGTAAGTCCGACGTGCCATAGCGGCATCGCGAGAAATTCGACTCTAAGGTGCGAGTTACGGCACAAATCAGCATCCAGCTGAGTTGAATCTACGCCTTCGCATAGACCTTTGGCATCATTGACATCGCTGATAATGACGAAGTGCGCCTCCGGCGCGGACATTCTTATAATATTCAAATCAGATTCAGTAATCGGCAATCCCAGGAAGGTAAGCAAGACAGTCTGGTCACGTGGAACTCCATTCGAAAGTACGTCCGCCACAGTAGCATCGCAGGCTTTGAGCATATCGAGAGGATCAAATGAATCCGAGAACTCTCGTGCAGCGATCGCTCCAATAGTTCCGATAGCGAGGACTCCAAACAAAATGTGGTATGAGACTCTCATCATCCTCCAAATCATTGGCCACCCCCGATCAGGTTGTACTGATTCATAGGAAATCCCTGTCCGATTAACCGGTCCCACCTCTGTAGGGAAACGGTTGCAGTTCGTCGCCGTGTTGTGAACTCGCTTGCGGCGCGCGCACGTGTCGTTGACGCAGGTGAGTCATCGTTTCAAACTGCCCCGGCACCAATTGATTGATTCAAGGACTCGCCGACCAGTGATTACTGCTGTTGGCTGCATGAATCACGTGACAACTGCCTTGACTTGTGGCGTCAATTCCGACTTTCCGCTTTATCACGACTCATTCTGCCCCCCATTCGCGACGCGAGACTTCACTAAGTGCCGAAGCTCGCGACGCAGGATGGCAACAGCCTCGGGTGGAATTTGGTTGAGCGGCATACTCAAATACGAAGACCGATCAAATACTAGAATAAAAGAATCCGAGTATTCAATAATCTCTAGAAACCGATCCCAAGGTCGTATTGTCGTGCCACCCCAATTTGTGATTGTGATTTCGTCCTCATTTAATTCAACGGAATGCTCAGGGACTTGCTGGACCGAGAGTTTCGCGGCTTGCATCCGGGCCCAACATCCTAAGAGGGTCGATAGGAGCATAACTAAAGTTATGATAAGTAGTGTTCCCCAAATCCTCGGATCGCCAATAGCTACTATCCCAGATTCACTCACGGCAAATGCTGCCCCGACACCTATTGGATTGACCGTGGCGAGGAGGATCGGGATCTTTGAGGTCTTCCAAATCATTCGCGCCGCGGCGCGCGATGCGCTGCGTGTATTTCTCTGAACTGAGAACTTGATATTTTTCACAATCAGACGCCACAGCGATCTATATGAGCGATGGACAGTGGATGGCGAGCAGCGCTCCTCCCGTCGGGATCTAACCACCCGGCTAGCCTCTTTGGCCAGCAAAACATCTGTGGGAGAAATGGAATCACGTATTTCTAGGAAGCTGCTAATACCCTTTCCCGGCGTAAGCCGTCAGCTCGCGACGGTCTTGTGTCTGGTGTCAGCATAGTATAGATCCGACCGCAGTGGATTGGCTGCGAACAGTTCCTTCCAGCGACGCGGTGTGAGTTCGTCAACGCGGGACGCCGGGTGCTGGCCGATGCGCTGCAGAACATCGACGAGGTAGTCGTAGGGATCGATGTCGTGCAATCGGCAGGTCGCGAGAAGGCTCTGCATGATGCCGACGTGGTGAGCACCCAACTCGGTCCAGCAGAACAGCCAGTTGCGTCGGCCCATGGGGATCACCCGCAGCGCGCGCTCAATGTGGTTGGTGTCGATCGGCACGTCCGGATCGCTTAGGTAGATTTCCAGTCCCTTGCGACGTTCGCGAACGTAGGCCAGTGCCTTGGTCAAGGGGCTGCTCGGCAGGAGGCCCTGTGCCTCGAAGAGCTTGTTCACCCAGGCAAAGAATTGCTCAACTTTCGGTTTGGCATGGGTCATGCCGGTGCTGGCACTTCGCCTCACCCGAAAGTTCCTTCTCACGGATCGCTTCCTCGATTTTATAAAGCGCTCCCATCATCTCGAGCGCCCCGGCGGCACGGTCGGGCTCGACATCCTGGGCTTCGAAGAAGTACCGTCGCGCATGGGCCCAGCACTGGGCGTGCGTCAGGCCGATTCGCCTGGCGTAGCGTGCGTAAACTTCGTAGCCATCGGTGAGCAGCACCGCGCCCTTGGGTAAATCGATTCCCAGCGAGCGCTTCATGTCCGCGCCGCTGCGTCCGGGCTGGTACGCAAAGCAGATCTCGTCGCGCTCGCCGTAGATCGGCCAGAAGTAGGCCGCTTTCATCTTGCCCGTGCCGGTGGGCCCCGCCTTGATTGGCGTTTCGTCCATCGTGACGACGCGGCTGGCCCGAATCGAATCGAGCTGGGCGTTATAGATCGGCTCGAGCAGCGCCACCGCCTGTTGCATCAGGTGCGTGAGCCACGAGCGCGATACCTTGAAGCCCGCATCCTGCAGGCGTCGGTGCGTGCCGGAGAGCAAACTGACATCGGCGCGACTGCCCTCAAGCACCCCGACCGGAGCCGGCGGACACGATACAAGCGCCGTATCGAGACGCTTGACGACGGGTCGCACGTACTTCAGGACCACATAGGCGCCCGGCCGCTGCGCCAGTCGATAGCTGACCTTCTCGCCAATGATCTGGTAGTCCTGTGGATCCAGTCCGGCGATCTCGGGATTGGCCACCGCAATCACCTCAACGGGCACCTTTGCCTCGTCGAAGAAGGGGGCGGTCCCGTCACCTCCGTCCTGGGGGCGCTTCGCCTTGGCTTCACGCTCGTGGGCAGCCACCAGGCGCTTCCTGCCCGGCATAGAACCCTCAGGGAGGGCGCTGAAGTCTTGCCCAAGCGAGCCTTGCGTGGCTTGGGGAAGTGGCAGGCGGCGCTCACTCTTCTGGCCAAAGATCTGGCGCTGGAACCACGCCAGCTGGCGCAGCAACTGGACGATCTCTTCGTCCTTGTCGCTCAGCATCTTGGACCACTGCGCGGGCGTCAAAGCGGCCGCCTCAGAAGCGGAAACAGGATGCTGATTCGAGGCTGTTTCCATAGGAGAAATCATACCGTGCCATGCCGGGTTGATCGAGAAGTTTCTGCACTTTGATGAGGACGTCTGTAGCGCTTGCGCACACGCCGGGGTTCTATGCCCTCGAGCAATAGCTTCAGCCCGGTCCAGTCCATCTCGCGCGTCGTCACCGCATCCCAGTTGCTGATCAGACGACCCTGCTCGAGACGTTTCGCCCAGACGCAGAATCCCGTGCGATCCCAGTACAGAATCTTGATCTGCGTGGCGCGGCGGTTGATGAATGCGAACAGCGCCCCGCTCAGCGGATCCTCACCCATGGTGTGACGCGTCAGCGCATACAGACCGTCGAAGGACAGGCGCATGTTCACCGGCTCGCCGTACACGAACACCCGCACCTGGCCTTCGGGGAAGAACATCAGGTCCTCGTGATGCGCACCATCATGCCGCGACCGAGATCGATGCGAATCTCGATGCCGTCCGGGATTTCTGTTGCGCTGTCGGAACCCCGCGTCTGATGCGCCGGCGCCGCGACGACCACAGGCCCCGCGTCGATGAAGCGCGTCGCGGGCGCTCTGGGCTTCGGTCGGTGATCAATTACCTGCCACTTCAGTCGAGCGCGCCGCTGGTAAAACGTCGACACCGGAATGCCCTGCTCGCGGCAGAAGGCCACCACCGTCAGGCCGCTCGCCTCAAATCGCCTCTGCTCGTCAATTTGCTGAGGGTCGCCCAGTCGCCCCGTCCCCGTATTCTTCCGCGTATCCATCCAGACCTCCCCGCCATTGAACGAAGAGAGACTTTGGCGCAAGCTGGGTCATAATGAAATGACGCCGCTCAGAAACCGCTTACCTCTGTAGGGAGATATTGAGTCCCGATTCAGGGTGTTCGTTAGTTACCCGGCGTCGCACTTAACGGGGAGGTTGTGTGTCGGGCTCAAGAGGAATTTCACGATGCCAAGGACAACGGTGGACCCGACAGAACACGAGAGCAGCTGAAAGACGACGCTCGAGACATCTACCAAAGCAGAGGACGCCCGATACCAGGGTGGCTTCGGTGACTTAGAGGGTGATATGCAAGAGTCAAATAAAATTCCAAGCGAGCTGACGGATATCTTCGGTATACGATGCTCAGGCCAGCGTGCGGGGGAGCGCAAGAGTCTGACAATCGGATTTGGCGAGAAGATCCCCCATCCAACCCTTCGCCGGCCGGAAGCTGTACGCTCTGAATGGGAGCTGCGAACCTACCGCGCAGCTTGGAGACTATGTCGGGACGGAATTCTTATCGTCGGAAGTAGAGATCTTGTCGACTCTGACTTGGAGCTAGATGAGAAACTCAAGGCCCTCGATGCGCAGTGCATAAGGTCTATTGAAGTGATGGAGAAGTTCGATGTGCGCGTTACACTCGACCGTGGCTTTACTGTCGATTTTTTTTGGGTCGCATCCGATGACGAAGAAATTCTCACAGTCAGTAACGTTGTTACTAGGCTATACGTAACCTATGCCGGTACAGCGGGCTGGGTCGTGGGGGAGTACACGTGAGGGAGGGACAGGAAGTATCAGGGCTTTATAGCCTCCACGGCAACCTTTCATACCGGAGCATCGCCGTCTCCTACGAGTAACCAGGTCTCAAGTGTCACTAACATCTATTGCGACCAGAACATGGGTAGCTCGGCCGCCTCTACTGCGCTGAGTAGCGGTGTGTCCTGTCCGACCACCTATACCGTCGTCAACCAATACCTGTTGCAGTCTTACACACAGACCTGGGATCTAAACGGAACCGCTTTCCCCACTGTCACCAAGACTCTTACTCCGAACGCGGACGGCGATCCGCTGACGATCATCACGACCACGACCAATGGATCGGCGACTGCGACGCTCACTGACAGTTATGTGTATCAAGCCGACCAAACCTCTTGCTCGAGCTACAATACGTGTACTTGGCTGCTCGGCCTAGCGACGCAGCACACCATCAGCTCCTCGGTTCCATCGACAATCTTGGGGACGTCAGCCGGTTCTGGTCCGAATGCGACCGCGACCGCAGGAAGCCTACCGCTAGCGGGCAATATGCTCACCTCCGGTCTAGCGTTTGGCGGCGTGCTCATCAATGCATCTGCGGTGCAGCAAACGGCCACGCTCACCAATGATGGTGTAAACGCGATTACGGTAACCTTGCCCACTGCGGCGTCGGTTACAGGGGCCGGATTTTCGTTTTCATCTACGAATTGCCCCGCTTCACTCGCGCCCTCCGCCGAATGCGAGACGGTTGTGAGTTTCGTGCCGACGGTCACAGGTAGTGCTTCCGGCACGCTTACGGTCACAACTAATGCAGGTACTTTCAACAGTACCTTGACCGGTACCGGTACTCAGGGCACAGCTAGCGTCTCGCCCACTCCGCTCGCGATTCCTGCTACGCAAGTAGGCCAGACTTCTGCGGCGCAATCCGTAACCGTGACGAACAACGGAACAGGGCTTCTCACGGTCTCAGCTGCGGCGGTGTCGGGGACGGGCTTTGCGCTTGCCTCAAACAACTGCGCAACAGTCGCCGTAAACGGAGCGTGTCAGGTCACAGTTACGTATAGTCCGACGACCACAGGCGCCGTCAGTGAGACATTTGCGTACGGTGATAACTCGAATAACGCTCTCAACATCAATCGACTGACGCAGTACACAGTCGCCGGTGCTGGCATACCTGGTCTCGCACGATTTGTGACCCTTCAGTACAACGCGGTTGGAACGCTGCTCGGGAAGGGTCGTGGCACGGTTGTCAGATGGTTCACTCGCGTTCAAGCTTGGGGCTGGATACAATCAGACTCCAGTGGTGTTTACCCCGGAAGGCACTCAAGTTACCGCGGGATTCGTGCAGCAAATGATTACAGATCTCAGTGCCGTAGACGCTCAATCTAGCGCGGCTCTTATGGGCGGGATTGCCGATGTCGCGGGAAAGATCTGGGCTCTGCCCTATACCGTTGTGGGATTGGGCATCGGGCTGGCCAGTCTCCCGTTCGGCTCGACGATGAAGTTTGATTACAACGCCATAGTGTTCAACAACTTTCCGGTAGGGTTCGGGGGTGCCATGACGATTGGAAATGTCATTCTAAATACAGAGTCGACGCTGAATGAACAGATACCCACTTACGCGTCAGCGGCTGCGGGACCACCGTATCTAGATTGGGTAAACCTCGGGTCTCATGAGAGCGCGCACACTTACCAATATCAGGTGCTGGGGCCATTTTTCGTCCCTGCGTATCTCTTGGCGGGCGGGGCCTTTACGACAAGGAGTCCGTTTGAAACGGCGGCCGACAATTACGCTAAGACTGGTTCGGGCTGGTGGCCGTGGTGAATGCAATGAAGAGGATGGTGTGCGGGCTTATAGTCACGTTCATTGTCAATACGGCATTTGGCTTCACGTCACTTCTTGGTCCGACTTTCTATAACGGCGGGAGTTTTGCGGTTGACGTTTATGTCTCAACCGAAACGGAAGAGTCTATTTACCTGCTCAAGGGCTTTCCGTCTAGACGGTTCTTTGGGACACCTCCCCCCGCGGCAGAATAGTTGTCGCCTCGAT
>CAJCHO010000129.1 GCA_903970145.1 Mycobacteriaceae bacterium
GGTCGGCATCAGGAACAGGCGATCGCCGGCAAACCCGACCACCTCGGCCTCGGTTTCCGGCAGGTCCTGCTGGCTGATGAAACAGGCCGAACCGACCGGTAGGCGCAGCCCGACGGCTTCCATCACCAGGCCCGCCACTCGAATCAGGCGACCCTGCGGCACGATCGGCTGGGCCGCGCGCACGCAGGTCTGGCAACCATCGAGATAGTCGCGCCAGGCCGAGACAATTTGCTCAGACGAGCCAAGCATCGCTACGTCCTAGTGTGAGCATGATCTGCTTCCAGCGTTCGGCGAGCGTTGCATCCACTTCTCCATTGGAGCTATGGATGCGGCAGCCGCCGGCTTCGATTCGGTCGTCACTGATAATCTTCCAGCCGTTGCGTTCCAGTTCGTCGCCAAGGCGCTCAGTCAGGAGTTCGGCATCGGCCGCGCAAACGTGCAGGTTGTTGCGCTGATGGGACTCGGCCAGGCTCTGAATCGATTCGCGCACCAGCGGGATGATAAGTTCGGGACGCACGGCAACGGACTCGCGCACCATCTGGCGTGCGATATCGATCGCGAGCGTTAATAGCGATTCGGCAAGCTGCGCCTGCGATTCCTCGAGTGCGCCGCCAAAGGCCTTGGCCAGTGCCGCGAGACGCTCGGTCTCGGCGCGTGCCTGGGTCTGTCCGGCCTTGTAGGCTTCGTCGCGCGCCCGGCTCTGCATGGCTTCGAGCTCGGCGGCCGTGGGTAGCTTGGCGATTACCTCGGCGGGAGTAGGGCGCTTGTCGTCGAAGGATGTCGCCTGCCAGAGCTTGACATCGGTGAGCGCGCCCTTGGCATAGATGCGCTCAGACATAGGCGTCATCGCCCTTTCCGCCAAGCGCTATCTGTCCTTCATCAGCCAGACGGCGCACGGTCTTCAGGATTTCCTTCTGCTCGGCCTCGACTTCCGAGAGTCGCACCGGACCACGCGCCTCAAGGTCTTCACGCAGCATTTCTGCCGCGCGTTGCGACATGTTCTTGAAGATCTTCTCGCGCAGCGCCTCGTTGGCACCCTTCAGGGCGAGGATCAGCGACTCGGACTGGATTTCGCGCAGCAAGAGCTGCGTGCTGCGATCGTCGAGGTCAAGCAGGTTGTCAAACACGAACATCTCGTCAAGGATCTGCTGGGCGAGGTCGGGATCGTAGGCGCGGATGTTCTCGATGATCGCGCTCTCATCGGTCGACGGAACGAAATTGAGAATTTCGGCCGCAGTACGCACCCCGCCGAGAGCCTGCTTTTTCACCCGGTTGCCGCCCGAGAGCAGCTTGGTCATGACTTCGTTCAACTCGCGCAGGGCGTTGGGCTGGATGCCATCCAGGGTTGCCACGCGCAAAATGACGTCGGCGCGCAGCCGCTCGGGAAACTGGGTGAGCACGACCGATGCCTGATCCCGTTCGAGGTGCGCAAGGATCGAAGCGATGATCTGGGGATGCTCGTTCTTGATCAGTTCGGCGACACTGGGCGCGTCCAGCCATTTCAGTCCTTCGATGCCGCTGGCGTCACTGCCCTGCAGAATGCGGTCCAGCAGCAGGTTCGCCTTATCCTCTCCCAGCGCCTTGACGAGCACGGTGCGGATGTACTCGTCCGAGTTCGCACCCAGCGAGCTGTTCTGCTCGGCTTCCGTAGTAAAGCGCTCCAGCACATTATCGAGACGCTCGTTGGTAACGTTGTTGAGCTGGGCCATGACCTGACCAAGTTTCTGGACCTCGCTGGGAGACAGAAACTTGAAAACCTCCGCGGCCTGCTCCTCGCCGATCGCGAGCAAGAGGATCGCACTGTCTTGGATGCCTTCCTCATTCATTGGCGGAGACCCAGCCCTTCACGACGTTGGCGACGATACGGGGATCGCTCGCGGCAATCTGCTTGGCCGATTCGATCTGATTGGCATAGCTGGCACGCACCTGGGTTGGCACACCCTCGGTGATCGGAACCAGCTGCGACTCGGTCAACTGCTGTTGCTGGGCGACCTGCTCAAGCAGCGAGCGCATGAAGGGCCGCAGCACGCCAAACACGAGGTATAGCAGTACCAGCCAGAACAGCACCCACTTGCCGTAACCGAGGCCCTTGGCAATCAGATCCGGATTTTGCAGGATGCCAGGCTCATTGGCGGCGGCCTCCACCGGGGCTTGCGTGAAGGGGGCGTTGACAACATTCAAGGTATCGCCGCGGTCCTGGGAGAAGCCGACCGCCTCACGCGCCAGGGCGGTGATCTGATCGAGCTGCTCCTTGGGAATCGCCTCGAAGCTCGTCGCTCCCTTGTCGTCAACAATCTTGCGATTGTTGACCAGGATCGCCACCGAGAGGCGCTTTAGCGCGCCAACTGGCATACGCTTTAGCTGGACGGTCTTGTCGACTTCGTAGTTGGTGGTGTTGTCCTTGCGCGAGGAGTTCGATCCGCCATTACTCGAAGTCGCGGTCGCCGCAGTGGCGCCAGCCTGGGGAGTGGCCGCAGTGGCCGGGGGAGTCGGCTGGTTCGACGCCGCACCGGGCACGCCGATCGGACCGCTGTTGCTACCGTTGTTGGTTGACGAGGTTTCCTCGCTGGTCTGCACGCTGCGGATAGCCGAATTGGCCGGCGTCACGTTGGGGTGATAGCTCTCGGCGGTTTGCTCGGTCTGGCTGAAATCGATGTCGGCGGTGACCTGGGCGCGCACATTCTCCGGCCCCATGATCGGCTCCAGGATTGCTACCACGCGACGCGTGTAGCTTTGTTCGAGTTCCTGGACGTAGGCCAGTTGAGCCGGGTCGAGTCCGTCGACGCTGCTCTGGGTATTAAGCAGGTTGCCATTCTGGTCGACGATGGAGACATTGCTGCCCACCAGTTCAGGTACGCTGCTCGCGACCAGATGGACGATACCGCTTACCTGGGAGCGATCAAGCTTTTTGCCCGGATACAGGTTCAGGAGCACCGAGGCACTCGGCTTTTGCTGATCGCGCAGAAACACCGACGCCTTCGGGATTGCGAGATGCACCCGAGCTCCCTGAACCGACGAGATCGACTGGATAGTTCTGGCCAATTCACCCTCTAGACCGCGCTGGTAGTTGACCTGTTCCTGGAACTGGGTGGTCCCGAATTTTTCCTGTTCCATCAACTCGAAACCGGCCGTGCCGCCGCGCGGCAGTCCCTGCGAGGCGAGCTTCAGGCGTGTGTCATAGACTAAGTTGGATGGCACGAGGATGGCACCCCCTCCATCCGAGTACTTGTACGGGACATTCATGGTATTGAGGGCCTGCACGACGGCGCCCCCATCCCGATCCGCAAGGTTGGTGTAGAGCGCGCGGTAATCCGGGGTGTCGAACCAGATGTAGGCACCGACCGCGAGGGCAATCACCGCGGCAATGGCGACAGCCATGCCGATCAGCTGGCGCGCCGGGAGCGCGAAGAGGGCTAGGAACGAATTCATCGGCCACTGTCCTTTTATGGGGTGTCCCGATTATGCGAATTCGGGCTGGCCTGCCATCGGTCGAATAAGTGGACTTTTGCCGGGCATTTCGGACTTCCCGGCCTTCTCCAAGCGGCGAATTGGGGCGGCTTTGGCGCGCTTATTCGCGTTTCAAGGGGGTCGCGAGGCTACTAAGCTTGCGATGTGCCCGAAGGAGGCCCGTATGGATGTCCCAAAAGTTGGAGCCCTGCAGAGTGTTCTCGCCGCGCCGCTCGGAGCGGCGACCGGCGCTGCGAGCGCTTCCGGAGTCGGGGGCGGCCAGTTTCTCGAGCTCCTGAAAAGCTCGCTCGACCAGGTAAATCACGCTCAGGCTCAGGCGCAAAGCGCCACCCAGTCCTACGAACTCGGGAAGAACAATGTCTCGCTCGAAGACGCCGTGGTTTCCACCCAGAAGGCAAATATCGCCTTTCAGGAAGCGATCCAGGTGCGCAACAAGCTGGTGACCGCATATACCGACATCATGAATATGCAGATTTAGGTGCGTCCGGGTTGAGAGACGTCATCATCTACACCGCCTCGAATGCCTGGGCGTGGATCGCGACACTGTTTCCAAACCCTGTCGCCTTCACGGCACTGCACAGCTCATTTCCTGAATCGCGCGCATTCAAGGAGCGCATTCTCGAGATGACAGTCAAACACCCCGACTCGACTTTCGCGATTATTGATGGGAGCTACAACAAGCGCGTCCGTGGTGTAGCGACCGTCAATGATTGGACGGAGCGCCTCGGGATGAGAAGGAACCGGGGTTCCTGCGAGCAATTGAGCCGCCTCGTCGATGGACTTGGCCCGCACGCCGAGGTGGTCATGGAAGAGCGAGCGGACGCGGCTTGCACGTTCAAACTTAGAGCTGACGATGTCGTGGATGTGGCTAGCGAGAATAGGGCGCTTGCGCTGGCTGCTCAGGAAGTCTTTCACGAATATGGACTATCACTATACGTCGCCGCCTGCACGTCCCATCATGCGGGAATCGGACGAGGCGATCGGGTTTTTCAGTGGTGTCCCGTCACCCCTGCGCCCTAACAGTTGGCTCGCAGCTTGGGTCCCGGGTCACGGGACCGAAAATGACGATTACCCGAAAGCTCGTCTTTGCCAGCTTGCTGACGCTGGCGCTGCCGGTGAGCATCCCAAATATCGATCCGGTTGCGCGGGCCACATTGAGCGCACGGGGCTATCATTTACCCGGAGGAGCGACTGGCTCGATCCGAGCCCGCCAATTCTGCCGGTTCTGCCACGAGAGGTCAGTTGATGAGTTCCAGTGCTAGCGAAAACGGCATAGTTCGTCTGAAGTCCGCCCATAGCGTCGCTCACAGCATTGACCGGCTCGAATCACTCGTGCGCGAGCGCGGCCTGATGGTATTTGCCAGAATCGATTTCAGTGGCGACGCGGCGCGCGCTGGGCTCGCCCTGGCCGACGAGCAGATGCTGATATTCGGAAATCCGAAGGCGGGCACTGCCTTGATGCAGGAAAATGCCCTGGCCGGCCTTGATCTACCCTTAAAGGTGCTCGCCTGGCAGGATGCTCAAGGGCAGACCTGGCTTGCCTACAACGATCCTGGCTACGTGATTGCGCGCCATGGCCTCTCGGAGTCCCTCACCGCCAATCTGGGGGCTGCGCACCCGCTGATCGAATCGGCCGCGGGCTGAACGGCGTAGCGGACTACTGGATCGAGCCAGTGATGCGGGCGGTCGCCGCAAATGCGTCCAGTTCCTGCTTGGCCGTCTCAACTGCAGCCCGTTCGGCCTCGAGCTTGCTGTCAAACACCAAGGACATGGAACTGCCACCGAAACCGCGCCCGGGCTTGGGGAAATCGTGCACCCTGAAATTGAACCGCCACTTACCCCGGTGAAGCTGTGCACGCGCCTCGATCTTATGTCCAAGATAGCTCTCGGCGGTGTGCATGCCTCATCTCCCGGGCTGGATTATTTGTGCCTGACTTGGCGCGCGCCGCCAGGAGCGAAGATATTGCCACATGGCGCCGCAAAACTGAACGCTACTTAGTCAGTTTTTTCCGGGGAGCCAGCAGATTCCGTATAGTCCAATCGGTTGTCTACCCAGATCCGGGCCCGAGTCAGGCCGTCGGCGATCGACTCGGCCATCGAGGGATGTTGCATGGTCGGCAGAGCGCACACGTGGCTGCGGCCGCCGGACTCGATGGGCGGCAGAATTGTAACGCTGCCGCGCCAGTCCTCGCCGGCAGGGGATTTGCGGGTGCGGATGACGACCAGGTGCCCGCGATGTTCCGTCCTCGCTTCGAGCGCGCCGCCGTCGATTGCATGTACCGGGAGATTTTCTGGCAGCGCAGCAGGTGAATCCATGGGCCGCAATGTGGGCCATGCACGCGCCAAAAACAATCATCCCTTTGGTCACGGTGAACCGCCCTCGGGATAATTCTCAACATTCGTTGCGACCGGAACGCAGAGATAGGCATCGTCGATCGCCCGGCAATGTTCGCTCTTGCCGACAGCGAAAATGGACCTCTCAGATGCGGTGTGCGCGCCCGAGTTCGAGCTTATTGATGTAGCGCTGCACGCGGGACGCCATCGCCGGTGCAAGATTGATGTAGCGGCAGCCGAAACGGGTGCACAGTTTCCCGCCACTATGCTGGGGACGCACGCTCTGCACGGCCAGATCCACGTTCACCTGACCGATACCGGGAAGATTGAGTTCGACGTTGCGCAGCGTGTCGCCCGCCGCAACCCCTTCTATGGTTTCGCTGGCGAGCAGCGCCACGCCACCCAGACTTACGTCGATGCCGCGCATGGTGGTCGGCTGGGGACCCTTGGGCCCGTCTAGCAGGAGCCGCGCGTTCATCGGCTGGCTGGTCAGGGTCGCGACGCGAAAGAATTCGCGGCGCTGCAGACGCAGCAAGCTCGAGGGAATGGGCGACAAAAAGGCCGGCGCACCCTGAAACTCGACCTCTTCAACCGAGTCCATGCGGAACTGGATCTTGATCTTGTCGAGCTGCGTGACAAAAACCAGGCTCTCGGCCTCGGTCAAGCGCTGGTTGCGCAGCTCGTCAGGACCTTCCTCAAAAACTATATAGCCCGCCTTGGGGTCGATCATCAAGAGCGTCGTCAGAATGAAATCTTCGCCGTGATTGAAACTGACCCGCGCCAGCGCATGGCGCGCACTGACGGTACTTAAGATCGAGCAGATCTCGGTTGACGAACGCACGAGATAGCGCTCGTCCTCGTCCTCTTCAAAGACTGAGGCGCGCGTGGGTCCGGGCAGGTCTAGTTCGTCCATGGCAGCTCGCCCCCATATTATCCATGAGGTGGCGGCGCGAGCCTAGTCGGGTTGTCCTTTCTCTGCACCATGTAAACCCACGCTAACACTTCGGCGACCAGCCGATACAGTTGCGCGGGGATCGGCGTCTCGAGCGCGAGGGGCGTTAACAATTGGGCCAGCTCGGGTGATTCGTGGATAGGAATTCCCACCTCGCGGGCACGCTTTACGATTTGCTCGGCAACCGCAAACTGGCCCTTGGCCGTGACGACCGGTGCCCGATCGCCTTCGCCGTAGCGCAATGCGATGGCCAGTTCTGGTTTGGACTTGTCATTCATGAGCGATACGCAAGCCGATCACCGGGATCTGCAGGCTCTTTAAGGTACTTACAAATTCCGGTGACGATTCACGCAAACCCTGCACGAAGTCCGCGGTATCTGCCGTCAGCGCAACGGTCGCGCCGGTCGTGCCCCAACTCAGATTGGCTTCTACGCGACCATGACCTGGAATGTCCATGGACAGGCGCGCGCGCCAGCGATTCAAGCTGACATCGTCGAGCGGATTGCTCGACGTGTCGGGCAGGATCGACAATTCAGCGTTCTGGTCGTGCCAGACCGGGATCTGGAACGCGCCCGGGGTGAGCGCTGCG
>CAJCHO010000130.1 GCA_903970145.1 Mycobacteriaceae bacterium
AGTAACAGCAGCCGATTGTTCGGGTGCAACTTCGAGGACTTCAGCGGATTCGATGACGAACTGTTCCATGTTCAACTCCTGGGTGTGTTGGGGTGAATTAACCGAAGCAGAGAACTGCGTCGCCGCCGCCGACATAAGCGAGCTCGGAGAGCGAGAGTTCAGTAACAGCAGGCGATTGTTCAGGTGCGACTTCGAGGACTTCAGCGGATTCGATGACGAACTGTTCCATGTTCAACTCCTGATAGATGATTGATGAATCAAGCCATGTCGACGAAAACGTCGCCGCCGCCCACTAATGCCAGGTCGGCGAGCGAGAGTTCGACCAATGCGGTGGTGGACTCGCTTGCAATTGCGTTGACTTCCGAAGATTCGATTGCGAACTGTTCCATGTTGGGCTCCTGGTGAATGATTGCTGCATCAAGCCATGTCGACGAAGACATCGCCGCCGCCTACCAATGCCAGGTCGGCGAGCGAGAGTTCGACCAACGCCGTGCCTGACTCGCTTTCAATTGTGTTGACTTCCGATAACTCGATTGCGCACTGTACCATGATGTTTCCTTGATCAAACTGATCAGTAGCGACCCAAAAGACTTGCTAATTGCAACTTTGGGAGGAGAGATGAGGTATCCCACGGTGGTGCGCCGAAAGCCTGCGAGAGCGGCGCGAAGACATCTCTCCCCTAACTGCAGCCTGCCCGATGATATGTTGCTAAAATGGCACAGCAACCTGTTTCTTTTCCGCAACAATTTCGTTGCGCCGACCCTTCGAGGTAGTGGTTGCTTTGCTCTATTGACCCACGATATCAGGTATTTGCAAGGCTCTAAATACTCCTTAGGATGACTGTCAAATCGGCCTGAAAAGTGTTAAACGACAATTGAGTATGGTGTAGTTCCAGAAAAGTGTAAATAATCCTTCTCCCGGCTCCCGAACTAGCCCCTGTGCTACTTTTCTCTAATGGAAAGTCTCAAGACCGAAGGGCAAAAGCTTGATCAGCAACGCCTGGCGGAGCTGGCGCTTCAGGCCCGCAAACATTTGTCTTCGCCCCAGGCGGAGTCGGCGGTCTTCTTTCGGGAACTCGTCTCGCTGCTCAAATCGAGTGATGAAGTCGAGACAATTCCGGAGAGAGCAAAGGGACTACTTGACGCGGCCAATTATTTCTACATCTCCGGTCAATCCTTCCAGGCGATAGAGGTTGGCGAGACCGTGGTCTCGATGGCGCGTCGGGTCAATGATCTGGCGACGCTACGCAAGGGTCTGACCTATCTGGGTGGTTTCCAAGGCGACACCGGCAATGTGCCGCTGTCGATCGAGTCCCACGTTGAAGCCCTCGAGATCGCCATCAAGATAGGCGATCGTTCGGGTGAGGTGATTACGTGGAATAACCTCGGCGCGATGCTCATCTACGCAGCCCAGTATCAGGAGGGAATCAGCTGCTTTGAGCGCGTCATCGAGATGACCGGTGCGGACCCGGCATTGAGAACCCAGCAGTCGAGCGCTTATACCAACGTCGGGCTGGCAAATTATCAACTCGATGATCACCGGAAGGCGCTGCGCGCCTTGAAGCGCTCCAGCGAAGTCGCGCCCGAACCGACTTCAGCCAATGCTTTTCTCGACGTCACATTGCGGGAACTGACCTTCACCAAGAGCTACCTCGAGCTCAACAACGTCCAGGCTGCCAAAGAACATAGTCAGGCGGCTCGCCAGGCGGCCATGCGCGCGAACACGGGCCGTGCCGAGATTGCCGCTTCGATTGCCGAGGGTCTATACGAGGTCCATGCGGGAATGACCGACATCGGCCTGTCGCGACTGACCAACGCTCTCGAGAAGGCGCGACTGGTCAAGTCCTGGTCACGCAGTGCCCTGACTGCGCTGGTCAAGGCCCATGAGGTGGCCGGTCAGCCTGAGCGCGCACTGGTTTATCTGCGTGAACTGCTGGAGAACACGCGTCGCTCGAATCAGGAATACGCACTTACGCACCAGCGTTTGCACCTTGAGAAGCTGGCGGGTCTCGACGAGGTCAGTCAGGCGGGCACCGTCATCCCGCTCGAGCGGCGCGAAGCGATTCTGCGTGGCAAGGTCGCTGAAAAGGAACTGTTTCGCTCGCGACTGGAGATGCTTGAGCGCCTTGCGGTCGCTGCTGAATTGCGCGATGACTCGACGGGCGAACATTCCTATCGAGTTGGCAAACTCGCCGCCCTGCTGGCCCAGGCCTACGGCTGCGATGAGGATACGATTTTCATGCTGGATCTGGCCGGTCGGCTGCACGACATCGGCAAGATCGGAGTTCCGGACGCCATTTTGCTCAAGCCAGCGCGCCTGAATTCGGCCGAAATCCAGATCATGCGTGCCCATACGACGGTCGGCGCCGAATTGCTCGCCAAGAGCAATGTCGCGCAGATGCAGCTCGCCGAGGAAATCGCGCGTTACCATCATGAGTGGTGGGATGGCAGTGGCTATCCGTCGAACATTTCCGGCAACGCCATACCGCTGTCGGCGCGCATCACGGCGCTGGCCGACGTATTTGATGCCCTCACGCACAAGCGACCCTACAAGGAGGCATGGCCGATCGAAGAAGCGCTGGCCGAGATCGCCTCCCTGTCCGGGCGCCAGTTCGACCCCGAGCTGTGCCACATCTTTCTGGTGCTCATTCCCGAGTTGCAGCGCCAACACGGCGATCTGGATCAATTCCTCGGGCAGGCGGCGCGCGAATCTTCCTTCCTGCAGGCGCGCTCCAAGATATGGTCTGCGCTGGCAGAAAGCCGATCGGCCGACGCGACGCACGCACTCTTGCGACCGGATATCTCGATCTAGAATTTCCCGCGGCGCAACTACCTCGGCGGGTCCAGATGCATCACCCGATCGACCTTGGCAATCGTGTCGGGTCGATGGCTCACGATCACGACACCAAAACCTGCGGCCTGAAGACCATTCGTAATCGCGTGCTCGCGGTCCAGGTCCAGTTGATCGAAGGCTTCGTCGAGAAACAGGATTTCGGGGCGGCGATACAGCGCACGGGCCAGCAGAATGCGCTGCTTCTGCCCTCCCGATAGCGCGGTTCCGAGGTTGCCCACCAGGGTGTTGTAGCGCATTGGCATCGCGCTGATGTCCTCGTCGATCGATGCTAGTCGGCAGCACTCGCGCACGTGCTGGGCGTCATGGTGGGGATCGAAGAAGCTGACATTGTCTTCGATCGTACCGATGAACAACTGATCGTCCTGCATCACCACACCCAGTCGATTTCGATAGCCGCGAATATCGAGATCCTTCAGATCGGTGCCATTGATGCGCAAGGTGCCGGTGGTCGGCGGCAACAGCCCGACTAGCACCTTGATCAGCGTCGTCTTGCCGCAGCCTGAGGGTCCGACGAGAGCAACCGATTCGCCGCGCTTTAATACACAGCTGAAGTCGTGGAAGACGTCACCTTCGCTGCCGTAGGCATAGGAGATGTTCTGCGCCTCGATCACCATGGGAAGGTTCGAGCCGGCATTTTGCAGTCGCGACGGTTCGGGTTCGGCCAGCGCGATATCGGCGATACGCTCGGCATGCAGATCCAGCATGTTGAACTCAACGAGCTTGTCGATCAGATTGTTGATGCGCCCGATAAATAGCAGCTTGAAACTGATGAATGCGTACAGCATGCCGACGGTGAGGCTCGCCTCGAGCACTGCGATGGTACCCAGCCAGATGACGGCGATGTTCTCGAGGCCAAAGATGAGGCTGTTGACCAGGCGATGCGACATCGCGATCTGCTGCACTCGCACGCCGGCATTTATGTGGTCGACCACCAGATTCTGATAGCCCGAGCGGCGCTCCTCTTCGCGCAGATTGAGCTTGATGGCCATCATGCCGCGCACGGTCTCGATAAAGTGGGTGCTGGCTCGCGCCTCGTCGGCCAGTTGTTCATCGGCGGCATTGCGTTGCGGGTAATAGAAGATCCAGCGCGTCAGTCCATAGAGCAGGGTGGCGCCAAGCACCACCATCGTCAACAGCTCGCTATAGAGATACATGACGATCAGGGTCAGCAGCACCATCAGACCGTCGACCACGGTCTCGACGAAGGTGGTCGTCAGGGTGCGCTGAATGGCGTCGATGCTGCGAAATCGCGAGATGATGTCGCCAATGTGGCGCTTTTCGAACCAGCCTAGCGGAAGGCGGATCAACTGCGCGAATAGTTCGGTCAACATCCGCAGGTTGATCTGGGTGCTCAGATAGACACCCACCCAGGCACGCACGCCGGTGATGACGGACTGGACAATGACTATGCCGGCAAAGCCGACCCCAAGCACAGTGAGAAAGTCGATGTCGCGCCCGACGATGACCCGATCGACTACCAGCTGCAGGAAAAAGGGCAGCGAGATAGCCAGCACTTCAAGGATCAGCGACAGGATAAAGATCTGGGCTATCGTTCCCTTGAGTGTGCGTGCTGCTGACAGCAACTGCCAGGCGCTGATCTTTTCGCGTTCGTCGTGGCGCTTGAAGCCCGGAGTGGGGGTGAGTTCAAGGGCGATGCCGGTAAAGTGGCGCGAGGCTTCATCGAGGTTGAGCACGCGCCGGCCGCGCGCCGGGTCGTGCACCGTGATGCGTCGACCGCGCACCTGGGTGAGGACCACGAAGTGGTTCATGTCCCAATGCAGGATCGCAGGCAGGCGCAGCTGACTCAGCGATTCCAGTGGCACCTGCACGCCTCGCGCCGTCATCTGCATGTTCTCGGCCAGCTGGCTGATGTGCTTGAGCGTAATGCCCTTCATCGAGATTGCCAGGCGCTGACGCATCGCCGGCAAGTCGGTCCGAAAACCGTAGTAAGAGGCGATCATTGCCACGCAGGCGATCCCGCATTCCGGGGCCTCGGACTGGAGAATGACCGGAACCGGGCGGGAAAAAAGCGGCAGCCACCTCATCGCATGCGCTCGCGCAGTTGCAAGAGAGGCTGGAACAGCCACTCGAGCAGCGAGCGCTTTTCCATGAGCAGGTCCGCTGAGAGCAGCATTCCGGAGCGCAGCGGCAGCTGCTCGCCATTGCCAACCACGGTCTGGCCGGCGAGATCGACGACGATGCGGTAGGCCGGTTCGCGAATCTGCAGCGGCCCGACGTGCTCGCCCTGCATCCAGGCGGTCTTGCCGACACTCTCGACGACGCCCGCATACTGGCCAAAGCGCTCGTAGGGAAATGCCTCGTATCGCAGTTGTACAGCCTGTCCGGGGTGTACGAAGCCGATGGCCCGCGTTGGCACGAGGAGTTCGGCATGCAGGCGCGCGTCCTTGGGCACAATAGTCGCAAAGGGTGTCGACGACGAGACGATCTGACCTTCGCTGACCGCGATATTGGTGACAACGCCTTCTATGGGCGCGCGCATGACTGTCTCGCTGAGTACGCTCTCTTCGGCCGAGCTTTGGTCAAGCTCGCTGATCTGCCGCTCGATCTGCTGGACGAGCTGGTCGGTCTTCAGTACGAGCGAGGGTTCCTCAAGCTCAGCTGCTCCCAGTTCCTTTTCGAGCGACGAGCGTTCGCGCACCAGGGCCTGTAGCTTGATCTGCTGGTCGGTGACGTCGTCGCGCTTTTGTTGGACCGCGACATCGGACACATACTGACGATTGCCAAGATTCTCGTAGCGGTCCAGTACGTCCTGGGACGACTTCATGCGCTTTTTCTGAAGATCCATGGCCCCGGTTGCTGCGGCGATTTCGTTCTTCAGGTCCGCAATGCGCTGATGAACCTGCTCGATCTGCTTTTGACCGAGCGCGCGGGTTGAAGCGAGTTCTTCGGCAAGGCTCTGTTTGCGCTGGGTCATTTCCTGCAGCACGATCGAGCTGCTGGCCGAGGCGCTGGTGAGCGAGCGATCCACGCTGGTGTGTACCAGCGACTGGCCGGCGATCACGGCCTCGCCTTCGTGCACGTCGATCTTCTTGACCTGGCCCGCCCCCGAGATAAGCATCGGCACCGACCCGGTCTCGCTGGCCAGAAAGCCCTGCACGCGCTCGCGGCGCGTGTACTGTCCCCACACTGAGATGCTGACGATTGCCGCAGTTATGAAGAGCGCGAGAATGACAAATCCCCACGCGGGGACCGGTCGCGCGACCGTGATCTCGCCTAGAAACTTCTCGCGCTGAGCGTCGATCGCTTCCTGGCGGAATAGCTGCCTAGCCATGGGACGCTAAGTTGCAGCCAGGACCGCGGGACGGACGATGGCATGCGCTGCAGGCACGGCGATTTGCTCGAGTCATCACGGAAAAAGATTGTAGCAAGCTTGTCGCTCATCCCGTAAGTAATTGCGGGGGTTCTGTGGTGCGGGTCTTGCCGAAATCGTGCAACCCATGTGTCTTCGCCCGCTCGGCTGCGCTCCCCTCGGATGACCTCCCCGTCATGGACATGGTCCGAGCGCAAAGCCAAAGTCCGCAGTAATATGTTCAGATCATGCGGGGCCGTGCTGGCATAGACCGGAGGAGATTTCGATGAACGGACTGATTCTCTTTGTAGGCTGGTGCATTCTGTTTGTGCTGGCCTGGCCGATTGCGCTGCTGGCCCTGGTCCTGTTTCCGCTCGTCTGGCTGATTGCCCTGCCTTTCCGGATTCTCGGTATCACCACTTCAGCAGTGTTTGCCCTGCTTTCAGCGCTGCTCTTTCTTCCTGCACGCCTGCTTGAATATCGCGGACAGGTGCCGCGCGCCCACTAGTCGGCAGGCGCCATGCCTACCGGAATTGCGCTGCGCTTTAGGGGCCGGATGAAGGCGATCAGGGGCATGGTGCATAGTGCGAGTAAGAGCATGAAGCGAAAGTCGTCGATATAGCCAAGCATCGTCGCCTGACGCGTTACTTCCAGATCGATCTGCGAGAGCATGGAGGGGTCGCCCAGGCGCGCCGCAGAGTCGACCAGTGAGCTAAAGACGCTCACATTCTCACTCAGGCTCGCGTGCTGGACCTGCGAGTGGCGCGTCAGGAGCGCCTCGACAATCGAGATGCCAACGCTGCTGCCGACATTGCGCGACAAGCTGAAGATCGAGGTTCCGGCGGGACGCAGGTGTGCGGCCAGCGTCGAGAAGGTAACCGCCGAGAGCGGCACGAAGATGAAACCCAGCCCGAAGCCCTGCACGATCCCCGGCCCGACGATGTCGGACTCGCTTAACACGAGCGTGTACTGACTCATCTGCCAGAGCGACACGATGGTGAGCGTGAATCCGCAGGTCATGATGATGCGCACGTCAATGCGCCGCACCAGGCGCCCGGCGATGAGCATGGCAAACATGGTGGCCATGCCGCTTGGCGCCATCACGAGTCCGGTGGTGATCACCGGATAGCCCAGCAGTTGCTGAAGCATCGGAGGCAAGAGGGCGCGCGTCGCGTATAGCACCAGCCCGGTCGTGAATATCACCAGCACTCCGCTCAGGTAGTTGCGGTCGCGCAGGATACGCGTATCAAAGAAGGGGTCGGCGCGCGTGGTAAGTGTATGGGCGATGAAAAATGCGGCGGCAATGACGGCCCCGATGGCTTCAACGCGGATCTCGTTGGAGCCGAACCAGTCCTTGATCTCGCCGCGATCGAGAAACAGCTGCAACAGGCCGATCGCAAGGCTAAGCGTGACGAATCCGAAGAAGTCGAATTTCGGGGCATTGCGGTGCTTGGGCTCTCCCATGAAGGCCATGATTCCCAGAAATGCGATCACGCCCACCGGCAGATTGATATAGAAGACCCAGCGCCAGCTATAGTCTTCGGTCAGCCAGCCGCCGAGCGTTGGGCCGATGATGGGACCGACCATGACGCCCATGCCCCACACCGCCATCGCCGGGCCCTGACGGTCGGGCGGATTGATATCGAGCAGCGTCGCCTGGGACAGCGGTACCAGGGCCGCACCGCAGACTCCCTGCAAGAGGCGCGCCACCACGATCTGGAGCAGCGAGTCCGACAGGCCGCACAGTGCCGAGGTCACGGTGAATCCCGCGACCGCCCACAGAAAAACCTGCTTGCGCCCGAAGCGATCCGATAGCCAGCCGCTGGCCGGGGTGGCAATGGCGGCCGCCACGATGTATGAGGTCAGCACCCAGGTGATCTGCTCCTGGGACGCCGAGAGGCTGCCCTGCATGTGTGGCAGCGCGACGTTGGCAATTGTGCTGTCAAGCGTCTGCATGATCGTCGCGAGCATGATCGAAAGCGTGATCAGGCCACGGTGGGCGACCGGCTGGGCAACATCAGTCATGGAGCGAGTAAGGCGCGGTGATGTGGAAGGTTGCGACGGCAAGCTGAGGACAGAGCACTCGCTTTCCGAACTTGCTGGTCGGCGCGTGTCAAATTGAGCGACGCAACCGAGATGTTACAAAAATTGAACGTCTCGTGCTTGGAAGGCGTGCCCGGTAGCATTCAGCAACACAAATGATGAGCTTGGTTGCACCTGCGCTCTATCGCACAGACTTAGGATTATGTCCAAGGGAGTATGCAATCCACACCTTTTCGGACGGAGCTTTTTTATGATCACCAATTCGACCAATCGCAACTCGCCCGGTGCCAAGGCGCGCGCCTTTGACGAATCCTTCGACAGCTTTGTGCCATCGCGCGACCAGCGCGCCCTGCGCGAGGCAAGTGCGAGCGGAACTGCATTGCGCCATGCAATGATTGGCCAATGGCTCGATGGCTTGCCCTACGCAGTACGGCCCTATCATCTGATTGCGCGCATGGAACGGGTTGCGCTCGTCTTGATCGAGCGCTGGGACCATCCCTCGGGGGTGGTGGCCTACATCGATGGACTGCTGCATGACGACGATGCGGTGCGCACCTGGTTTACGCCGGAACTGATCGCCGAGCTGATGCGCCTGGCTAGCTATTTGCGAGCAATGCGCGCTCACTGAGAGCGCACCACAAGCCACGGCCCGTCGATGGCCCGTGCCTGCTCGCTGGCGCCCAGGGGCTTGAGGCCGAACATATCCGTTATGGTGCGCAGCAGGTCGTAGTGGCTGATCGCCTCATGATAGCGTCCGTGGCGCACTCCTGCGCCCGCGATGATGGTTGGAATGTGGTTGTTGTCGCTCCAGTCGTCCTCGTCAAAGGTTACCACCAGCAGGCTATTGTGGACCCGCGCCCAGCGCTCATAAGCGGCCAGATGCTCACGCAGCCAGCGGTCGCCAACCGGAATCGAAGTCGCGCTCGGCCCGTCATGCATGTCATTGATCACGTCGGGTACCACGAAGCTTACGTTCGGTAGATCCCAGTACTTGGTCGGAAAATCGGAGAACGGGCGGTTCTGTGACGCCGTCACGTTCATGCCCTGCCAGTTGACGACAGGATTGTGCTTGCGCGCATAACGCTGCGCGACGCATCCGGTAAACCCGGTCTCCGGGAGCCCTTCCGAGTAGATCGCAAAAGTCTTTCCGGCGGCGGCTAGCCGCGTCGAGAGGTTCGCGTCCTGATAGAGGTGCGGACAGGAATCATCAGCCAGATCGTGTGTGCTCCCGGAAAACAGCGCAAGATAGTTGGGCTCGCTTGGATGAGCGACGGCATGCGAGTTGGTAAAGAGGGCACCGATGCGCACCAGGTGATTCAGATACGGCGCATCGCGATTACCGACAATTGCGCCGAAGGACTTGTTTTCGAGAATGACGAGAACGATGTGATCGGGGTGGGGCAGTTCGCCCGCGCGCGCCGGCTCAAGTGTCGTCAGGCTCACCGCGCACAGCCCTAGCAGGACGCCGGTCTTGAACGCTGTCATCGAACTGGGCTCTCCTTGGATTGCCTGGGAGAAGCAATTTACAAGCCATCGTCGCTTAGTGTAACGCCGCAAAACTGATGCGGTGGGCGCGTTCGCGTCGCCGCTCCCTGTAGCGCTCGCGAACTCGACGCGTCGCGTCAACGGCGACCAAGGCGCGCTCTGGCACATCCAGGCACCGGCCGCCACCCCGTGTGCTGCAGTAGTAAGCCTGGCTGGCGTCGTTGCAATGGCCGAGCGCGCAAGCGATGTCGATTCTGTTGTGGCCGGCACTCTTGAGGTCGCAGGCGAGCTGGTAGCGCAACGCGTAGGCGCTGAGCGTTTGGCCGGGCCAGAGACGGCGCGCGACCCGCTGGATGTTTTCGCCAAGCCACTGGGCTCGGGCGCTTTGGACGACCTGCACGCTGCCGTCGTCCGGATCGAGGCACTCGAAGAGAAGGCTTGTCAATGGATGTGCGTGCAGCCGCCAGGCGAGGATGCGCCAGGGCTGCCCCGAGCGTCCCGAGAGTTTGGCGCCGCTCACGCCGAGCTCCAGCAGTTGGAGGTCGCGGCTTTCGCGCAGGCTCACGCTGATCCCCTGCACCAGTTCGCTGGGTCGGCAGCCGGTCAATGCACACACCAGGAAGGCTTTACGCGCCCGGTGCGGCAGACGCAGGGCGAGCATCTCGCGCCAGTCCGGCGGCAGGGCTTCGATCATCAGGCGGCGCGGATGAGCGCGTACGGCCAGCTGGCGCCTTATTGCGAAGCCGCGCGCGCCTTCCAGCCAGCGCATCAGACGCAGCCCTCGTGCGCGCGACCAGTCGGATCGTCGCGCCTGCAGGCAATCGAGCGCTTCGTAGGCGCACCAGAAGAAGGCACTGCGATAGCGCCGAAAGCTCGCCCGGCTCCCCTGGGCGGCCAGGTCAGCGATCGAGCCGCTGGTGTGGCGTGCCCTACAGAAGAGGCGGGCGGCATCCTTGCGGTAGCGCGCTCGGCTTGCGCTG
>CAJCHO010000131.1 GCA_903970145.1 Mycobacteriaceae bacterium
GTGCTCCATCTTCATGGCTTCCATGACCAACAGAGCCGCTCCGCGCGCCACACGTGTGCCAGCCTGTGCGTTGATGGCAACGATCTTGCCGGGCATGGGCGCGGTGAGCCCGCCGGCCCGCGCATCGGCGTCCGCTGTGTGCTGCAGCCGGTCGATCACCGTCAGGATCCGGTAGCGTGCCCGATGAAATACATGCAAGGCTTCGGCCTCAAGGACCACGTCACCGGCCACACGCTCCTCACCCCAGAGAATGTTGATCGAAGCCTCGGGCCCCGCTGCAATTGCGAGCTCGGCCCCGTGTTCCCCGACGGTTAGCCGCAGCTTTCCACCCGGCTGATAGTCGAGCTGCGCGAACACCTCGATGCCGCCATCCTCGAACTCGAAGCGCCGGCTTGCCGGAAGATGCAGGCGAAACGCCTCGATGCTGTCCCAGGGATCGGATCCGCGACGGCTGCGTTCGTTAAGCACCTGGGCTGCGACCGCAAGCGCGATGACCTGCGGCTCGGGGACACCATGTTTAGGCAGCAGCTCGTCGTGATGGCGCTCGATGAGACCGGTATCCAGATCCGCCGTGGCGAAGGCACTGGAGGCGACCACGCGGCCGAGGAACTCGATGTTGTTGGATACGCCGATGATCTGTACGCCAGCCAGAGCGGCATGCATGCGGGCCAGCGCCGTCGCACGGTCCTCTCCCCAGACAATCAGCTTGGCAATCATGGGGTCGTAATAGGGCGATATCGTGTCGCCCTCACGTACCCCGCTGTCGATGCGAACGGAGGCACGCCGCGCCCCGTCATGGACGACGAACTCACTGGCCGCGGGCAGATGCAGGCGTCTCAAGGTGCCGGTAGAAGGAAGGAATCCGCGGTCGGGGTTTTCCGCATACAGACGCGCCTCGAGAGCATGCCCCTCGAACTTCAGGTCTTCCTGGCGGCACGGCAAGGCCTCGCCACAGGCGATTCGCAGCTGCCACTCGACCAGATCAAAGCCGGTGATCATTTCGGTAACCGGATGCTCAACCTGCAGTCGGGTATTCATCTCCATGAAATAGAAGGTGCCGTCGTGATCGACGATGAATTCGACCGTGCCTGCGCCCACGTAAGCAACGGCACGTGCCGCAGCGACCGCGGCCGCGCCCATTGAGCTGCGTCGCTGCTCCGTCATGCCGGGGGCTGGCGCCTCCTCGAGTACTTTTTGGTGACGGCGCTGTACCGAGCAGTCGCGCTCGAACAGATATACGCAGTTGCCATGGCTATCGGCAAAGATCTGGATCTCGATATGGCGCGGGCGCTGCAGATATTTTTCGACCAGAACCTTGTCGTCACCGAACGAAGCCAGCGCCTCGCGCTTGCAGGAACTGAGAGATTGCGCGAACTCGCTCGCATTGCGGACAATGCGCATGCCCTTACCGCCGCCGCCGGCGGACGCCTTGATGAGCACCGGAAAGCCGATAGCCTGGGCCGCGCTGGCCAATAGGGCCGGATCCTGGTCGTCGCCGTGATATCCCGGCACCAGCGGAACGCCGGCTGACTGCATGAGAGTCTTGGCGGCCGATTTCGAGCCCATCGCATGAATCGATTTGGCCGGTGGTCCGATGAAAACGACCCCCGCCTTTTCACAGGCGGCAGCAAATTCGGCGTTTTCCGAGAGAAATCCATAGCCGGGATGGATGGCCTCGGCACCTGTCGCCTGTGCCGCGCGCAGGATCGAGGCGCCAACGAGATAGCTCTCGCGCGCCGCGGCAGGTCCGAGGCGCACTGCTTCATCGCATGCCGCCACGTGCTTGGCCTGGGCATCGGCGTCGGAGTAGACCGCGACCGTCTCGACACCCAGGCGACGCGCGCTGTGCGCGACACGGCAGGCGATTTCGCCCCGATTGGCGATGAGGATCTTGCGAAACATGTCAGCTATCCATCGCGTTAAGGGCCCAGGCGGGCTTGCGCTTCTCAAGGAAGGCCGTGACGCCTTCGCGACCCTCGGCGGATGCACGGATGGTGGCGATGCGCAGTACCGTATCGGCGGCCAGCGCGTCCGACAGGGGTGCATAGGCAACATCGCGAATGAGCCGCTTGGCTTCGCGCAGGGCGTTTGGTGAATTGCCAAGCAGCGTTGTCGTCAGGCCATGGACCGTGCTGTCAAGCTCCTCGGGAACCACGCTCATGTGCACCAGACCCATGCGTTCGGCCGCGTCCGCGTCAAAGCGCTCGGCGGTCAGGAAATAGCGACGCGCCGCCGAGGGGCCGATGGCGCGTATCACATAGGGACTGATGGTCGCGGGGATCAGTCCGAGACGCACTTCAGACAGAGAGAAATTGGCTGACTGGGCCGCGACCACGATGTCGCTTGCCGCAATCAGGCCCATGCCACCGGCGTAGCAGTCGCCGTTTACCCGCGCGATGACCGGCTTGTCGCACAGGTAGATTGCGTTGAGCATGCGCGTCAGTCCCGCCGCGTCGCGCTGATTGTCGGCGTCGGAGTAAGTTGCCATGCGTTTCATCCAGTTCAGGTCGGCGCCGGCACAAAAGGCCTTGCCTGCCCCGGTCAGAACGATGGTGCGTACCGTGGCATCGCCATTGAGCCGAATGAAAACCTCACCGAGCTCGCGGATCATGTCCTCGCTAAAGGCGTTGCGCAGATCCGGCCGGTTAAGGGTAACGCGCGCGACACCGCCGTCCTGTTCGAGCACGATGCTTGTGAAGTTCATGGTCATCCTCTTGGTGTCGATACAGCGCCAGCCCGAGCGTCGTCAGAGCACGCGCACACTGATTTACATGCGGAACACGCCGAAACGCGTCTCACCGATTGGTGCGTTCAGGCATGCCGAGAGCGCGAGCCCGAGCACATTGCGCGTATCTGCCGGCGCGATTACCCCGTCATCCCACAGACGCGCGCTGGCGTAATAGGGGTGCCCCTGATGCTCATATTGAGCGAGGATCGGTGCCTTGAAGCTCGCTTCGTCAACTGCCGACCACGTTTCGCCGCGCGTCTCGATGGCGTCACGACGGATGGTGGCAAGCACGCTGGCCGCCTGCTCGGCGCCCATGACGGAAATGCGCGCGTTGGGCCACATCCACAGAAACCGCGGTGAATAGGCGCGACCGCACATGCCGTAGTTGCCCGCACCAAACGAGCCACCGATGATGACGGTCAGCTTGGGTACCCCCACGGTCGCGACCGCCGTAACCATCTTCGCGCCGTGCTTGGCGATGCCCTCGTTCTCGTATTTGCGACCAACCATGAATCCTGTGATGTTCTGCAGGAACACGAGAGGGATCTTGCGCTGGCCGCATAACTCGATGAAGTGGGTTGCCTTCTGCGCGGATTCCGAGAATAGAATGCCGTTATTGGCGACGATGCCAACCGGCATCCCGTGGATGTGCGCAAACCCGCAGACGATGGTCACACCGTAACGCGGCCGGAATTCGTCGAACTCCGAGGCGTCGACGACGCGCGCGATCACTTCGCGGACATCGTAGGGCTTGCGGGTGTCAGCCGGAATCAGGCCTTCGATCTCGTCCACCGGATAGGCCGGCGCGCGCGGCGCGATCAGGACGGGGCCAGTGGGCTTGCTGGTGTTGAGATTGCCGACGATGCGGCGCGCAATCGCCAGCGCGTGGCGATCGTCATTGGCAAGGTGGTCAACCACCCCCGAGAGCCGGGTATGGACATCGCCACCGCCGAGTTCCTCTGCGCTGACCACCTCGCCGATGGCCGCCTTGACCAGCGGCGGTCCGGCCAGAAATATCGTGCCCTGATTGCGCACGATTATCGATTCGTCGCTCATCGCCGGCATGTAGGCGCCGCCAGCGGTGCACGAGCCCATTACGACCGCGATCTGGGCAATGCCGGCAGCGCTCATGGTGGCCTGGTTGTAGAAGATCCGGCCAAAGTGTTCGCGATCGGGAAACACCCCATCCTGGTTGGGCAGGTTGGCTCCGCCCGAGTCCACCAGATAGATGCAGGGCAGGCGGTTTTCGAGGGCAATCTCCTGCGCGCGCAGATGCTTTTTTACGGTGATCGGATAATAGGTGCCGCCCTTGACGGTGGCATCGTTACAGACGACGACGCATTCGCGGCCGGCGACGCGTCCTACCCCCGTGACAATGCCGCCCGATGGCGCCTCGTTGTCGTACATCGCAAAGCCGGCCAGCTGCGAGAGTTCCAGAAACGGTGCCGCCGGATCAAGCAGGGTGTCGATGCGTTCGCGTGGCAAGAGTTTGCCGCGTGCCGTGTGCCGGGCGCGCGCAGTCGCGCCGCCGCCCTTGGCGATCTCTGCCACCTTGGCTTGAAGATCCTCGACCTGGGCGCGCATGGCGCTGCGATTGGCCTCGAATTCACTCGAGCGCGCATTGACCGTGGATTCGATTATCGGCATTGCCTCAGACTTTCCTGGGTATTACGGCAGTCGGGGCCCCGGCGGCTTTCCAGGCCGCAAAGCCCCCATCGATGTGTGCCACGCGTGCCAGACCCATGTCCTGCACGGTCTTGGCGGCCAGAGCCGAGCGCCAGCCGGCAGCGCAAAAGAAGATGAACTCCTTGTCGGCGCCAAAGATCTCCTTGAAATAGGGACTCTCGGGATCGACCCAGAACTCGAGCATGCCGCGTGCCGCGTGAAACGCTCCGGGGATGATGCCCTCGCGCTCGAGTTCGCGTACATCGCGTACGTCGACCAGCTGCACATCGCCCTCTCGGACGCGCTCCTGCGCCTGGCTCACCGAATAGGTCCTGACCTCGGCGAGGGCTTCGTCAAGCAGTCTGCGATAGCCTTTTTTCATGTTCTGTCCTCCGGCTAAGCCAGCGCCCGGCCGATGAGAATTTTCTGGATGTCGCTGGTGCCCTCGTAGATCTGGCACACGCGCACGTCGCGATAAATGCGTTCAACCGGAAAGTCGCTCACGTAGCCATAGCCGCCATGGATCTGGATGGCTGCCGAGCAGACCCGTTCGGCCATCTCGGAGGCAAACAGCTTGCCCATGGCCGCCTCCTTGAGGCAGGGGCGCTGCGCATCGCGCAGGCTCGCCGCATGCCAGACCATCTGTCGTGCCACCTCGATCTCGGTCGCCATCTCGGCCAGGCGGAACTGCACGGCCTGGTGAGCAAACAGCGGCTGACCGAAACTCTCTCGCTGTTTGGAATAATCGAGCGCGGCCTCGAAGGCGGCGCGCGCCATGCCGATGGCCTGGGCGCCAATGCCAATGCGTCCACCCTCGAGGCCCGAGAGCGCGATCTTGTAGCCCGCGCCCTCGCTGCCCAATAGGTTCGCCACCGGAACGCGGCAATCCTCGAAGGCGATCTGGGCCGTGTCGGAGGCGTGCTGGCCGAGTTTGTTCTCAATGCCGGCTACGCGATATCCGGGTGTGTCCGTGGCAACGATGAATGCGCTGATGCCGCGCTTGCCGGCTTCAGGGTTGGTGACCGCCATGACCAGCGCCACGTCGGCGTTTTTGCCCGAGGTGATGAACTGCTTGGCGCCATTGAGCACAAAGTGATCGCCCTCGCGCCGTGCGCTCGTGCGCAGCTGGCTGGCATCAGAGCCGACGTGGGGTTCGGTCAGACAAAAGGCGCCAAGCATCTCGCCTTTGGCGAGCGGCACCAGCCAGCGACGCTTTTGCTGCGCGTCTGCATAAGTCGAGAGCATGCTGCACACCGGACAATTGTTGACGCTGACAATCGTTGAGGTGGCGCCATCGGCCGCTGCGATCTCCTCGAGGATAAGCGCAAGGGCGAGATGATCGAGTCCGGCGCCGCCAAACTCCTCGGACACGGTTACCCCGAAGCACCCCAGGGCCGCCAGACCCTTCAGGGCCTCGGCTGGAAAGCTGCAGTCCTTGTCCCACTGTGCGGCAAAAGGCAGGATGCATTCGCGCACGTAGGCGCGCACGGCATCGCGCACCATCTCATGCTCGCTGCTCAGAATCACCGCGGGGCCTCAGAGGCGCGCCGCGCCGTGACTTCGATCTCGATTTTCATGCGCGCATCGACGAGCCCGACCACGAGCGCGCTCGCTGCCGGTCGGGCCTTGGCAAAGTAATGACCGAACACGGGTGCCAGCGTCGCGAAATAGGCGGCATCGGTGATGAAGTACTGCACGCGCACCACGTCATCGAGCGTCGCGCCGGCCTCGGCGAGCGCGTTCCCGATATTGCGAAATGCCTGATGGGTCTGCTCGATCGGATCGTCGCTGATCGACATCGTCGAGTAGTCGAACCCGGTCGTGCCGGACACGTACACAGTGTCGCCCTCGACCAGGGCACGCGAGTAGCCGGCCAGCACCTCGAAACTGGACCCGGAGGAAATGCATTGGCGGGGCATGGTGCGGCTTACCATTCCAGACGCGATCCGGAATAGTCGAAGAACCCGCCGTGCTCCTTGTTGCCCGCGCCCTCCACGACCTTGCGGATTCCGGTCACGCTGGTAAGCACGTCGAGCGTCGCGCTCGGTCCTCCCATGTCGGTCCGCACCCAGCCGGGGTGCAGGCTGACCACCGTGACCGAACGCGCGCCCCATTCGAGGGAGGCGGCCTTTGCCACCGCATTCACGGCAGCCTTGCTGGCCCGATAGACGATGCTACCGGGACTGTCCATCAGGCCAATCGAGCCCATCCGTGACGAGACGAAGGCCAACCGGCCGCCGGTCTTCGCCAGGGCAGGCCCAACGAGAGGGGTGATGCGCAGTGCCCCAAACACATTGGCGTGCATGACGGCATCGAACTCGCCAAGCGCTGGCGCTTCGACCCGGCCGGCGCGCGGCCCCGAGACGCCCGCGTTATAGATGCAGGTGTGCAGTGGCCCGGCGGCGACTGACTCGGCAAGAGCCGCGTCGTCACCGCTTATGACATCGAACAGAAAGGCGTGCGCGCCCAGAGCCTTGAGTGCGTCGCGGGATTTGGCGTCGCGCGCGCTGGCACGCACCTGCCAGCCGGCGGCTAGGTACTGGCGTACCAGTTCGAGGCCGATGCCCCGCGAAGCTCCGACGATCAATGCACTTTGCATGATTTACTCCAGCATTTCGATGGCCATCGCCGTGGCTTCGCCGCCACCGATGCACAGCGATGCGACGCCGCGCTTTTTACCCTGTTTGCGCAAGGCACCGATCAGCGTCACCAGCAGGCGCGCCCCGGACGCGCCGATCGGGTGTCCCAGAGCGCACGCGCCACCGTGTATATTGACCTGCTCGTGCTTGATGCCGTGCTCGACCATGGCGGCCATCGGCACTACTGCGAAGGCCTCATTGATCTCGAACAGGTCAACATCCCGGGTCTGCCAGCCGATCTTCTTGTAGAGCTTCTCGATGGCGCCGATCGGTGCGGTCGTGAACCATCCCGGTTCCTGGGCGTGGGTACTGTGCCCGATGATGCGCGCCAGCGGCTTTTTGCCCAGCCGCTCGGCGCTCGATGCGCGCATGAGAACCAGTGCCGCGGCGCCATCGTTGATTGAACTGGAGCTTGCCGCGGTGATCGTACCGTCTTTCTTGAATGCAGCTTTCAATGCGGGAATCTTGTCGATCTTGATCTTGCGTGGACCTTCATCGGTGTCGATCTGGACAGCGCCCGCCTTGCCGTTGACGGTGACGGGTGTGATCTCCCAGGCGAAGCTGCCGTCCGCAGTAGCGGTCTGGGCGCGCCGCACGGATTCCATGGCGAAGGCGTCCTGGGCGGCACGCGTGAACTGGTATTTCGCGGCACAGTCCTCACCGAAGGTGCCCATCGCGCGACCCTTTTCGTAGGCGTCCTCGAGACCGTCGAGCATCATGTGGTCATACATCATGGCGTGGCCGATACGATAGCCGCCGCGCGCCTTGGGGATCAGATAGGGCGCATTGGTCATGCTCTCCATGCCGCCAGCGACGACAATCTGCGCCGAACCGGCTACCAGCAGATCGTGGCCCAGCATGGCGGCCTTCATGCCCGAGCCGCACATCTTGTTGACCGTGGTGCAGCCGGTCGCGACCGGCAGTCCCGCGCCGAGCGCGGCCTGGCGCGCTGGCGCCTGTCCCAGACCGGCGGGCAGGACGCAGCCAAAAACCACTTCGTCGACCAATTCGGGAGACAGGGTGGCGCGCTCGAGGGCTGCCCGGATCGCGGCGGTGCCGAGTTCGGTTGCGGCAAGCGATGCAAATTCTCCCTGGAAGGCCGCCATCGGGGTACGCGCCACGGAGACGATTACTACCGGATCGGACTGCTCGTGCTGACTCATAAATACTCCGCAAAAAAAGACTGCCGGGTTCTACATGGTTTCGCTGAACAGTTCGCGTCCGATCAGCATGCGCCGGATCTCGCTGGTGCCCGCGCCGATCTCATAGAGCTTGGCGTCACGCCACAGGCGACCGGTGGGGTAGTCATTGATGTAGCCGTTGCCGCCGAGCAGCTGCAGGGCTTCGCCGGCCATCCAGGTCGCTTTCTCGGCGCAATACAGGATCACTCCGGCGCAGTCCTTGCGCACGCGCCGTACATGCTCCTGACCGAGCCCGTCGAGGTTGCGCCCCACCGCGTAGCAGTAGGCACGACAGGCCTGGAAGGTCGTGTACATGTCGGCGACTTTACCCTGAACAAGCTGGAATTCGCCGATGCTCTGACCGAACTGCTTGCGCTCGTGGATGTAGGGCAGCACCACGTCCATGCAGGCCTCCATGATGCCCAGCGGACCGCCGGAGAGCACGGCGCGCTCGTAATCGAGGCCGCTCATGAGCACCTTGGCGCCGTTGCCTTCACCGCCCAGCACATTGATTTCGGGAACCTCGACGTCCTCGAAGACCAGCTCACCGGTGTGCGAGCCGCGCATGCCGAGCTTGTCGAGCTTTTGCGCGACCGAAAAGCCCTTCATCGACTTCTCGACGATAAAGGCGGTCATGCCGCGCGCACCCAGCTCGGGTTCGGTCTTGCCGTACACCACCAGGGTGTCGCAGTCCGGGCCGTTGGTGATCCACATCTTGGTGCCGTTGAGCACATAGCGATCGCCGCGGCGCCGGGCGGTCAGACGCATGCTCACCACGTCCGAGCCGGCATTGGGCTCGCTCATGGCCAGCGCGCCGATGTGCTCTCCCGAGACGAGCTTGGGCAGGTAGCGCGCTTTCTGGTCGGTGGTGCCGTTGCGGTGAATCTGGTTGACGCACAGATTCGAGTGTGCCCCATAGGACAGGCCGACCGAGGCTGATGCGCGCGAGATCTGCTCCATGGCGAGCATGTGGGCGAGGTAACCCATGTTGGCACCCCCGTACTGTTCATCGACCGTGATGCCAAGAACGCCGAGCTCGCCCATCTTGCGCCACAGGTCCATCGGGAACTGGTCGCTCGCGTCAATCTGCGCCGCACGGGGCGCGATCTCGGTCTCGGCGAATGCGCGCACGCTCGCGTGCAGCATTTCGAGATCCTCGCCGAGGTAGAAACTGAGGCCGGGAAGGTGGCTCATCGGATGCTCGCTCCAGGGTCGTTTTTGTCGAGGCGCAAATTGTAGGGGGAATTGACGTTTACGTAAACGTCAATCTAGCTGCTCGCGTCGCGCTCGGGTGCGGCGAGCCGCGCTGGCGCCGCCCTGACCCGGCATGCCTTCAAGCAGCTTGCGGCACTGCGCCTCGTGAGTGTCCACTTCGGCAAGGGCGATCTCGATATCCTCGCGCTGTTGCTCGAGCGTGCCCCGGTGGCGCGCCAGGACCGCAAGAAAACGCACCAGCTGGGCAGCACTATCCTTGGGGGACTCGTACATGTCGACCAGCTCGCGGATTTCCGCCAGGGCGAGTCCAAGGCGCTTGCCGCGCAGGGTGAGTTTGAGGCGCGTGCGATCGCGCTGTGAGTACACGCGCACCCGGCCGCTTGGCCCGGTGCGCGCCGGTGCCAGCAGACCCTGGTCTTCGTAAAAGCGGATGGCGCGCGCGGTGACGTCGAATTCTCGGGCCAGCTGAGCGATGCTATAGGTGGGCATACAGAGTCGGTCTCGAAAGCGCGCGCTCAGCATGCGCGCTAGAATGAAGTAATTTCCGTTAACGTCAATTCTAAGCCCGAATCGCGTGCGCTGTGCGCGCCTCGACCGTGCCCGGGGAAGTCGCTTGAACCCTCTGGAAAGTCGCCTCGAATATCCCCTTGGAGAGACCGTCGCAGTGCCCGGCCATAAGCTGCCGATCGCGCCCGGTGTCTACTGGATACGCAAGTCCCTGCCCTTTGCGCTCGACCACATCAATCTGTGGCTCTTGCGCGATGAATTCGACTCCCGCGACGGCTGGACCGTCATCGACTGCGGCATTGGCTCGACGCAGACGCGCGAGGCCTGGGAGAGCGTGATTGCCAATGAGCTCGACGGTTTGCCGATCGTACGGGTGCTGTGCACCCACACCCATCCTGACCATCTGGGCAATGCCGGCTGGTTGTGCGCGCGCTTTGGCGCGCCGCTGTGGATGACTCTGGGCGAGTACACCATGGGGCGGCTTTTGCAGGGGGCGCTGCCCGGCACCGACGGACCGGGAATCGTCGAGCACTACCGTGCCCACGGCCTGACCGATCGCGAGCACATCGCCAATCTTGGCCAGCGCACCAACTACTTCCCGAAATTGGTTCCCGAGATGCCTTTCGCGTTTCGGCGCATCCAGGACGGCGAGTCGATTGCCATCGGCGGTGAGCGCTGGCGCGTGATCACCGGTTTTGGCCATTCTCCAGAGCACGCGGCCCTGTATTGCGCCGAACTCGGTGTGCTGATCTCGGGTGACATGTTGTTGCCGCGCATTTCCACCAACGTCAGCGTGCACGCGCTCGAACCCGAGGGCAATCCCCTGACCCTGTTTCTTGATTCGATCGACCGCTTTACGCCCCTCGACGAGAACACGCTCGTCTTGCCGTCGCACGGCCGGCCGTTTCGCCGGCTGCACGAACGGGTACGCCAGCTGCATGATCATCACGCCGCCCGACTCGACGAGGTGCGCGCATTGTGCCGGGCCCCGACCAGTGCCAACGATGTCATGCCGGTCATGTTCAAGCGCGAACTCGATTCGCACCAGATGTTCTTTGCCCTGGGAGAAGCGCTGGCCCATCTGCACACGCTGTGGTACCGCCACGAACTTACCCGTCAGCGCGGCGCGGACGGCGTGTACCGCTTCGAGCTGGCCTGAGGGGCGAACCGCGCATGAAAAAAATCCTTTTCCTCCTCTTCACCCTGGGTGTGACGCTGTCGGCGCGCGCCGAGGATCTCGCCGTCAGCGGCGCCTGGGCGCGCCCGACCGTGGAGGGCCAGGGGGCAAGCGGGGTCTTCATGACGATCAGGAGCACCAGCGGGGCGCGTGTGGTCGCAGTGCATTCGAGCGTTGCGGCAGTCGCGCAGGTTCACGAGATGGTCATGAACGGCCCCGTCATGACCATGCACGCGTTAAGCGCGCTCGAACTGCCGCCGCAGAAGTCGGTGGTGCTGAGCCCCGGTGGCATGCACATCATGCTTCAGGACTTGAAGCGCCAGTTGCGTCTTGGCGAGCATTTTCAGGTCGTTCTCGACGTAATTGGCGCCGACAGTCAGTCGCGCCAGCATTACATCGAAGTCGAGGTGCGCAACAGCGCTCCCGACGGGCCCTAGGATCCGCGGTGGCGCGCAAGACGCTCGGCACGCGCCAGAAGCTGGTGTTTCGCGTGCCGGCCACCAAGCCGCGTAATCCGGTGGCGGTTGCCGCACACCAGCGCAAGGCGGGCGCACACACCAAGACGCACGGCGCACAGCGCGCCGGCGCGCGCAGCAAGCCCGACACCGTCGATACTGCCGATCCTCCCGAAGACGATTAGGCCTGAACCGGCTCGCCAACTTGCCATGCGCAACTAGTGTTCGCCCAGGCGCCGCATCGCCTGCGCCAGGAGGGCGAGCTGCTTGCCAAAGTTGCTGCAGGCGTCGCAAATCATCAGGTGCAGGCGCAACGCAAGTCGTTCGCGCCAGGGGAGCTTGTGGTCGCAGGCCTCTGCCATGAGCTTGTGGGCCTGCTTGCAGGTTCGGTTGAACATCATTTTGACAAGGCTTGAGGCACCCCCGAAAACCAGTTCAATTGCAGGCATTCGCGCAGGCGCATGCGCGCGCGATAGAGCATCACCCAGCAATTGGACGTGGAAATCGCCATTTCCTTACAGATTTCCTCGGTTTCGAGCTCAAGCCACTCCCGCATCATGAAAATCCGGCCAATATTGGGCGGCAGCTTGTCGACGCACACCTGCAGGATCTCGAAGAATTCGCGCCGCTCGAGCGCGGCGTGCGGATCGCCCCAGTCGGGCGGCGCCTCGCGCCAGTGGCCGTCCGCTGCAAACAGCTCGTCAAAGGCCGCCAGATCATCGATGTCGTCGCCGCTCTCGAGCTGTACTTCGCGACTGGAGGCGCGCAGCTGGTCGATGATCTTGTGCTTGAGAATTCCGATCACGTAGGTTTTCAGGGAAGACCTTTGCGCGAAGGCGCCCGGCTTCTCGAGAATCGCGATGATGGTTTCGGATACGGCGTCCTCGGCCCACTGATCATTGCGCAGCTGCAGCCGGGCAAAACGCACCAGATCGGGCCGCAGTGGCGCGAGCGCGCCGGCTAGGTCAAAGTTTGGGTCACTTGGCATGATGGTGATCGGCAATCTAGCCTTGTGGACGACGGCTGGCAAGCGGCGCGACGCGATGGGCGCTGCGCTAGAATGTATTAGCCCGCATCGGAATCCTCATGACATCGTCCCCTCAAGAAACCGCGCTCGACCCGGCCGTCAAGGCAGCCGTGCTGTCCGAGGCGCTGCCTTACATTCGCAAGTTTCACGGCAAGACGATTGTCATCAAGTATGGTGGCAATGCCATGACCGATGCCAGGCTGCAGGCCGCATTTGCGCACGATGTGGTGCTCCTGAAACTGATCGGCATGAATCCGGTGGTGGTACACGGGGGTGGTCCGCAGATAGACGAGGCCTTGAAAAAGCTCGGCAAAAAGGGCGAGTTCATCCAGGGCATGCGTGTTACCGACGCCGAGACCATGGCCGTCGTCGCCTGGGTGCTCGGCGGTGAAGTCCAGCAGGATATCGTCGGGCTGATCAACGCCGCCGGCGGCCAGGCGGTCGGGTTGACCGGACGCGACGGCGGACTGATCCGGGCGCGGCGGCTACGCATGCAGGATATCAATGACCCGACCAAGTTCTACGACGTCGGCCAGGTGGGCGAGATCGAATCGATCGATCCTTCCCTGGTCCGGGCACTCCAGGAAGACGCCTTCATTCCGGTGATATCGCCGATCGGATTTGGCGCGGAGAACGAAAGCTACAACATCAATGCGGATCTTGTGGCCGGCAAGCTCGCCGAGGTGTTAAAGGCCGAAAAGCTGATCCTTTTGACCAATACTCCGGGCGTGCTCGACAAGTCGGGCAAGCTCGTCAGCGGCCTGAGCGCCAAGCGTATCGACGAGATGTTTGCCGACGGCACGATCTCCGGAGGAATGCTGCCCAAGATCTCGTCGGCCCTCGAGGCGGCGCGCGGTGGGGTCAAGGCGGTGCACATCATCGACGGGCGCGTACCGCACTGCCTGCTGCTTGAAATTCTCACCTCGCAGGGGGTGGGGACGATGATTCGCAGCCATTGAAGCCGGCGCAACTGGACGACCCCGTCCCCGACAAAGGCAGGCGGGTCTGGCTGTTTGACCTCGATAATACCCTGCACGACGCCTCGTGGCGCATTTTTGGTGAGCTCGATCGCAGTATGACTTCCTATATCGAGCACCATCTTGGCCTGGATGCTGGTGCGGCCAATCTGTTGCGCCGCCATTACTGGCTGCGCTACGGGGCCACGCTCACCGGTCTGATGCATCACCATGGCATCGAGCGCGACCATTTTCTCGCCAGCACCCATGCGTTTATCGAAGACGACCCGGGCACGGCCCTGATCCGGGCTGAGCGCGGCCTGGCGCGCAACCTTCGGCGCCTGCCGGGGCGCAAACTGCTCTTGACCAACGCTCCGGCTCGCTACGCGCAGATCGTGCTGCGCGAGGTGGGCGTCGCGCGTCACTTTGCGCGCAGCTATGCGATCGAAAACATGCAGGTCCATGGGCGCCTGCGTGCCAAGCCGTCGCGCGCCATGCTGCGCATGGTCCTGGCGCGCGAAAAGATTCGCCCGGCACGGGCGATTCTCGTCGAAGACAGCCCGGCCAACCTCAAAAGCGCCCGCGCTTTGCGCGTTTCGACCGTGCTCGTGACCGGCTATGGTGAAGGATTGGAGACAAAGCGAAAATCGCGACCGCCATACGTCGACCTTCAAGTAAAATCAATTGCGCAACTGGTAAACCGCCAACGACAGGTCCCCTGATTTATGAATTCCAATCCCCATGCAGGCGACAAAGCACCGGCGCCAGCGTCCGGCAAAAGCGGCTCACGGCGCCCCGGGGAGCGGCGTTTGCAGATCCTGCAGACTCTGGCGCAAATGCTCGAGCATCCCAAGGGTGAGCGCATCACGACTGCCGCGCTGGCGCGGACTCTGGACGTTTCCGAGGCCGCCCTCTATCGCCATTTCGCCAGCAAGGCCCAGATGTTCGAGGGACTCATCGAATTCATCGAGGAGACCGTCTTTGGCCTGATCAATCAGATTACCGCGAGCGAGGACGATGGCATCAAGCAGGCGCGCCGCATGATCACCATGCTGCTCGATTTTGCCCAGACCAATCGCGGCATGACGCGCGTATTGATCGGGGACGCGTTGGTGATCGAGGACGAGCGCCTGCAAGAGCGCATGAACCAGCTGATGGATCGTCTCGAGAGTTCCGTCAAGCAGAGCTTAAAGCTCGCGCTGGCGCAAGGCGTCTATCCCAGCAATGAAGACGTGGCAGCGCGCGCCAATCTCGTGATGGCTTATGTCATCGGGCGCTGGATGCGTTTTGCCAAGACGGGGTTTCGTAAGCTGCCGCTCGAATTCGGAGAGCGCCAAGTCCTTCTGCTTTTGGCCTAGCCGGCTAGGCGCGCCCCCCTAACACCAGCCAGGTGGCCAGAACGACGAGGCCGCCCCCCTCGGCCATGCGCAACTCGAGCGCCTCGCCGATAAATAGCCAACCCCAGAGGACCGCAAAAAGCGGTACCAGAAAAGTCACCGTCAGGGCGCGCGTGGGTCCGACATCGCGTACCAGGCGAAAAAAGAGCAGATAGGCGATCGCCGTGCAAAACAGACCCAGCACCAGGATAAGACCCAGTTCGCGCAGGCTGGGCGCGCTGTGCCACGGCGCGAAGGGGAGCAAGGGCAGCAGCAGGAGCGCCGCGCAGATCTGGGAGCCGGCTGCCATGACTGCCGATGGAATCGGTGCGGCCCGTTTCTTGATGTAGGTACTGGCAAAGGCATAGCAAAACGCGCCGCCAAGTGCTGCGGCGATCGCCACGAGCAGCGTCGCTCCGCTTGCGGCTGAGTGCAAATCAACCAGGAGCGCCACTCCCACGACACCCGCGCCGATGCCACACAGCTTGCGCGGCGTCAGGGCTTCGCCGAGCCATAATGCCGCCAGTGCGGCGGCAAAGAGCGGTGAGGTGGCGTTCAGGATGGCGCAGTAAGCTGCCGGGAGGGTCATGGCGGCAAATGACAGCAGCATGAAAGGTAGCGCAGAGTTGGTAAGGCCGACTATGAAGAGGGCCCAGCCCTGGGTGCGCCAGTCGAGCGATAGCGACTCTATGCGCAACCAGACCAGGAGCGCCACGGCGCCGATCAGCGCGCGTGCTTCGGCAGTAACGATCGGTCCAAGCAGCGGCGCCACGATGCGCAAACAGAGAAAGGATGCGCCCCACAGGGCGGCCAGAACAATCAGACGGGAGATATCCGCAGCACGCATGGCAGGCTCAGGTAGTGATGAGTCCCAATCATGGGCCGGTGTAGTGCGCCCTGCTCGCCATTTGCGGACAGCGAAGTGACTCTGGCGATGCGCGCGGGCGAAGTCAGTGAAGGCCGCCGCGCAAATCGGTAGGATAGGCAGTCAAGGAGCAAAGCCATGTCACAGTTCACCGGGCTTACACCCTATATAGAGGTGTTCGACATGAACGCCTCGCTGGCCTTCTATCGCGATTGCCTTGGTTTTGCTGTGGTATTCGCGAGTCCCGAGGTGGACACGGCAGAGGGGCGCTTCTCGCACTTTGTGCGCCTGCGGCGCGGTGGGGCGCACCTGATGCTCAATACCGCATACGACTCAAACGAGCGACCCCCGACGCGAAGCGAGCCGCGCTGGACCGCTTGTGGCCACACGCATTTCTACATCAACTGCGACGATCTTGCGGGACTCCATGCCGAAGTCCTTGCGCGCGGATTGGCGCTGCCGCCGCCTAGTCTGACGCGATACGGCTACCTCGCGTTCTCGGCCCTGGACCCGGATGGCTATCGCATCACTTTTCACCAGCAAAAATGAGGCGCGTCGAACTCGCTGATCTTCGCGCCTGGTGCTAGGCGCGATGCGCGCATACCGGGCAGTGCGCGTCGCGCGTCAGCGCCACGGTCTGCCATTGGGTAGTAAGCCCATCAATGAGCAGCAGGCGGCCTGAGAGGGTGCGGCCGATCTGCGTCACGCACTTGATCGCTTCCCCGGCCTGCAGGGCGCCAATCACGCCCGTCAGTGGCGCGAAGATGCCAAGCGTTGCGCAGTTCACCTCTTCAGCCTCGCCCGTTTCCGGGAACAGGCAGTGGTAGCAGGGCGCATCGCTGTCGCGCAGATCGAACACGCTGATCTGGCCATCAAAGCGGATTGCCGCGCCGGAAACGAGCGGCACCGCGTGCGCAACGCAGGCGCGATTGACTGCGTGACGGGTTGCGAAGTTGTCGCTGCACTCGAGCACGACCTGGGCCTGGCTCACCAGGGCATCGAGTTCTGTGCCGCCAAGGCGGCGCTCGAGCGCGACCACCGTGACTTCCGGATTTAGTTCGGTAAGCGCCTTCATGGCGCTGGCGGCCTTGGGATTGCCGATGTCGCGCGCTCGATAGAGGATTTGGCGCTGCAGATTGGTCAGATCAACGACGTCAGGGTCGGCCAGCGTGATGCGGCCGATTCCTGCTGCGGCCAGATACAGAGCCGCAGGAGTGCCAAGACCTCCGGCCCCGACTATCAGCGCGTGCGCGCTGCGCAGCTTGTCCTGCGCCTCGATTCCGAACTCGTCAAGCAGGATGTGCCGCGAGTAGCGCAGCAGCTGCTCATCCGAGAGCGGAGCAGGATTCATGGCCCGCCGTGCTGCCACGCGCGCCACAGGCAGGGCGCCGCTCGACTACTTGACAGTGTTCGGCGCGACGGCGCCGCTGGCTGCGCTCTTGTCCTGCGCACCCACGCCCGCGTCAGCAGTCATTTTCTTGGTTTCGACCGGCTCGCCCTTGAGGTAATGCACGGCCTGTTCAAGCTGATAGTCGTCCTTGCTGCCAAAGTCGATCTGCTTGAAGGGCTTTTTGACCGCTTCAGCGGCTTCCTCGGCAGGTTTTGCGGGCTTGGCCGAATCGTCCTCGTTGGCGACCGTGGTATTGGTCAGGTGGCGCTCAAGGTCAGCCTCGCGCGGGAACTCGAAGAGATTGCCTTCACGGGTGTCCTCGACAACCAGGTCAGGCGTGACGCCGGTGTTCTGGATCGAGCGTCCGTTGGGCGTGTAGTAGCGCGAGATGGTCAGCTTCAGTCCGGTCTTGCGATCCGGTGGCAGGGGCAGAATGGTCTGTACCGATCCCTTGCCAAAGGTCTGTGTGCCAATCAGCGTTGCGCGCTTGTAGTCCTGCAGCGCTCCGGCGACGATTTCGGAAGCCGACGCCGATCCACCATTGACCAGCACCACCATCGGAACGGTCTTGACCTCGGGGGGTAGGGAGCGCAGCAGATCCTCGCCGCCGCCGAGCTGGTATTCCTCGGGGTTACCGAAATATTTCTTCTGCGCGTTCTCGAGCTGGCCGCGTGTCGACACGATCAGGCTGTTGGGGGGCAGGAAGGCCTCCGAGACGCCTACGGCCCCGTGCAATACGCCGCCCGGATCGCCGCGCAGGTCAAGCACGATCGCCTTGATCGGTCCGGCCTTGGCGAGATTGGTAATCTGCTTGGCCATGTCTTCTACGGTCGGGTCCTGGAAGGCCATCACGCGTACGTAGGCAATGTCCGATTCAAGCATCTTGGAGCGAACCGTCTGGTACTTGATTTCTTCACGCACCAGCGGGAATACCAGGGGCTTGTTTTCGCCGACACGCGCGATGGTCACCGTGACCTTGGTCTTGGGTGCGCCGCGCAGGCGCTTGACTGCTTCGGTGATCGACAGGCCTTTGACGTCGGCGTCATCAATCTTGACGATCAGGTCGCCGGTCTTGATGCCGGCACGAAAGGCCGGGGTGTCCTCGATCGGCGCGACGACTTTCAGATATCCGTTCTCGCTGCCAATCTCGATGCCAAGGCCGCCAAAGCGACCCGTGGTCTGTTCGTGCAACTCCTTGAATGCCTTCTCATCGAGGTAGGCCGAGTGCGGATCAAGGTCCGACAGCATGCCATTGATGGCGCCGGTGATCAGCTTGCGATCATCGACCGGCTCGACGTAGCTCGACTTGATCGTGCCGAAGACGTCGGCGAACTGGCGCACTTCGTCGATGGGCAAGCCGCCCCGACTGTCAGCAATGCGCTGCGCGGTGGCGCTGATGCCCAGGCTCAGGGCGACGCCGGCGATCAGGCCGGAAGCAATCAGTCCAACATTCTTCATGTTCATGCGCATTTCATCCTAGATGCAGGGCGCCCCGTCAAAGAACATCTCCAGGCGCCTAACGCGGGGCAAGCCATCCCTGGGGGTCGAAGGGTTTGCCCTGGTAGCGGAGTTCAAAGTATAAACCCGTTTGATCGTTGCCTCCGCTGTCGCCCACGGTAGCTACTACCTCGCCCGCCTGGACATGATCCCCGGGTTGCTTCAGTACTGACTCATTGTTGCCATAGATCGACAGGTACTCGTCCCCATGGTCGATGATCAGGAGGTTGCCAAAGCCGCGCAGCCACTCCGCAAAGACCACCCGACCCGGTGCGACGGCATGGACCGCGGCACCCTGGTCGCCACGAATGAAAATACCCTTCCAGCTTGGACCCCCGGCGCCGCGCGCGGTTCCAAAGCGGCTGATCTGTTCGCCGGCAAGCGGGGTCTGCATTTTGCCGCGCAGGGCGGCAAAACTGCCGGCCGACGGCGCAGCGCTCGCGATGGCCGGCGGGTTGTGCGACGGCGGGTTGACGGGTGTCGCCGACTTGCCCGCGGCCAGCTGCGCCGCGCGCCGCGCTTCCTCCTCTTTTTCACGGGCTAACTGGCGCTGGCGCTCGCGTTCCCGGGCTTCGCGAGCCTGGCGCTCAATCAGTTTGCCGAGTTCCTCGACGATCTGGGTAAGGCGCTTCTCGTCGCGCTCGAGAGCTCCAGCCTGGGCGCGCTGCGTCTGCAGTTTCTCCGATATCTGGGCAAGCGTCGCCTGATGCGTGGCCTGCTGGTGCACGAGGTCGCTGCGCGTGGCTTCCTCGTCGCGCGAAATGCCCGCGAGCTCCGCATCGCGTGCTGCGGTTTGCTCGCTAAGCTGCTTTAGCTGCGCAAGATTCTGTTGCAACTGTTCGACCTGCAGCGCCTCGGCGTGCGCTACGTAGCCGCGGTAAGTGATCTCGCGTTCGAGCCGCTGGGGATCGTCTCCGGAGAGCAGCAGTTTGAGCGGATCGGCGCTATTGGCCTCGTACTGATCGTGCAGCAGCCGCGCCAGTTGCTCCTGCTGGGTGGCGATGGTCTGCGCCGTGCGCGCGTGATCCTGATTGAGTGCCTCCAGACGTGCCTCAACCGTGTGGCGCTGCTCGCCCAGGTCATGGAGCTTGCGGTTCGAGTCGGAAATTGCGCGCTCGGACGCCGCCAGCGCATCTGCTGCCTCCGAGCGACTTGCCTCACTGGTGCTGATTTCGCGCTTTAGCTCGGCCAGGCGCGCGACCAGTTCATCACGCTGCTGAGCCTGTTCCTGCTGGCGCGCCTTGACGGCTTCCGGGTCGTCCGACTCGGGCGGCGGTTCGGCGGGTTTTGCCGGCTTGGTCGCCACATGCTTGGGTGGCGCGCGCTTGACCGCCCGACGCACCGGGGGCTTCCTGGTGCTCTTGGCCGTTTGGGTCGTCTGGACGGGCTTGGCAGGAGTCTTTGCGGCGGTGGTGTCGTCGGCGAGCGCCGCCTCGCGTGCCGCGCACAGCAGCAAGGCGCAACATGCGCAGGCTGCCCGCAGGTAGATCTTCGCGCATCGCAGCGATGGCACGCTTAGACGGCCCTCACTGTTGCACTCGCCGAGGGCGTCGTCTCGATCTCGCCACCCTCGCCGAGGTAGTAACTGCGCGTGGGTCGCAATTGCGCATCGAGTTCGTAGACCAGAGGTTTGCCGTTGGGGATGTTCAGGCCGACGATGTCGCTGTCGCTGATGCCGTCGAGGTATTTGATCAGGCCGCGCAGGGAATTGCCGTGCGCCGAGATCACCACGCGCTGGCCGCGTGCGATGGTCGGCGCGATCTCCTCATGCCAGAGCGGCAGGACCCGGGCCACGGTGTCCTTGAGGCATTCGGTGAGCGGTATCTCGCTTTTCGCGAGCGTCGCATACCGTTCGTCGCCAAAGCTGGCGCGCGGATCGTCAGCCGCAAGCGGCAGCGGAGCGATGTCATAGCTACGGCGCCACAGCTGCACCTGGGCGTCACCGTACTTGGCAGCAGTTTCGGCCTTGTTGAGTCCCTGCAGGGCGCCGTAGTGGCGCTCGTTCAGGCGCCAGCGATTGCACACCGGGATCCACATCTGGTCCATCTCATCCTGCATCAACCAGAGCGTGCGCACGGCGCGCTTGAGGACCGAGGTGTAGGCGATGTCAAAGCGCAGGCCAGCGTGCGCCAGCGCCTGCCCGGCGGCGCGCGCCTGGGCTACTCCGGTGGCTGTCAGGTCGACGTCGGTCCAGCCGGTAAAGCGGTTTTCCTGGTTCCAGGTGGATTCGCCGTGGCGAACCAGAACTAGTTTGTGCATGGCATGGCGCCCCTGGCGCGGTGCGTTAAGGAAGAGGCGCCGGGGCGCCGTCTGCGAGCTGTCACGCGTATATTCTATAATGCGCAATCGTCCCGCTACCGTGGGCTATGGCGCGCTCGCGCCGCGCGGCAGCGCCGGGACGTCTGAATAAGGTGTATCGAGTTCGTGAAATTCCTTTCCCAACCCATCAATCTGGCGTTTATCGCCACGGCCCTGGCCAGCGGTTCGATTCTGCTCTATGGCACGCTTGCCAAGCGCGGCGGTGCGCGCTCGGTCTCGACGCTCGAGGCCACGCAGATGATCAACCGCAACAATGCCATGGTGCTGGACGTGCGTAGCGCAGAGGAATTTACCTCGGGCTCGATCATCAACGCGCGCAATGTGCCGCTCGAAGCCATCAAGGAGCGCATCGCCGAACTTGCCCGCTTCAAGAACCGGCCCCTGATCGTGGTGTGCGCGAGCGGTCAGCGCGGTGCCCGGGCGGTCACGCAACTGATCGCTGAAGGTTTCGCCGAGGTCTTCAATCTGGCTGGGGGCCTGGGCGCGTGGAAGGAAGCCGGGCTGCCACTTGCGAAGGGAGTGGTCAAGGAGAAAGCATGAGCGTAGCGGTGCGGATGTATACAACTGCATTGTGTCCGTTCTGCCAGATGGCCGAGCGGCTCTTGCGTGCCAAGGGTGTCGAGCAGATCGAGAAGATCCGTGTCGACCTCGAGCCCGAAAAGCGCGTCGAGATGATGTGCCAGACGCAGCGTCGCACGGTGCCGCAGATTTACATTGGCAGTCGCCACGTCGGCGGTTTCGATGACCTCGCCGCCCTTGATCGGGGCGGCAAACTTGATGCGCTCCTGCAGGGTGACTGAGCGCATAGTCGTCCGGATTCCGGGCACAGAACTTAACCGAATTTCTTGAACCGAAGGTTTTTATGTCCAGCGTCCCACAACCCGTATTCAACATTCAGCGCATCTATCTGAAAGATGTCTCGCTCGAGATTCCCAACGCGCCGCTGATCTTTCTTGAGACCGACGCGCCGAGCGTCGAGGTACAGCTCGATGTCGGCGGCTCGGTCATCAAGGACGAGATTCGTGAAGTGACTGTCACCGTGACCCTGACCACCCGCGTCAAGCAGCAGGTCGCTTTTCTGATCGAGGCCAAGCAGGCCGGGATATTCGAGGTGCGCGGCGTGCCTGCCGAGCAGATCGATCCGCTGCTCGGTATCGTCTGCCCGAGCATCATCTATCCCTACCTGCGCGCTACCGTGGCGGATCTGATCACGCGCACCGGTTTCCCGCCGATTCACCTGGCCGAAATCAATTTCGAGGCCTTCTACCAGCAGCGTCGCGCGGCAATGGCGGCCGGACAGCTGTCGGTTCCGGACGCGCCGCAAAGCGGCATCGCCGTCCAGTAATGATGCGTCAGCGCGCTATGATTTTGCGCGCTTGCGCCAGCGGGCTTGCCGTGATCTGCGGCCTGCTGGCCGGACAGGCGCACGCCGCCGATTTCAAATCGGTCGGCGCCGATGCGGCCATTCTCTACGATGCACCCACCAATCGCGGGCGCAAGCTCTTCATTGCGCCGCGGGGAATGCCGCTCGAAATCGTGCTCATGCAGGGCGACTGGGCGCGTGTTCGGGATTCGACGGGCGAGTTGTCATGGATCGAAAAGCGCACGCTGTCGGATAAACGCATGCTGGTCACGCTGGCGCCGGTGGGCCTGCGTGGGGCCGCCGATGACAATGCACCGGTGGTGTTGCGGCTGGACGGTGCGGTGCTCGTCGAGCTGGCCGACGCCCCGCAAAATGGCTGGGTGAGCGTTCGCCATCGCGATGGCGCGGCCGGATGGCTTAAGGTCGGCGAAGTCTGGGGACTCTAGGGGCGCTAGTGTCGCCTGCCCCGATTTATCGATGCGAATAGCCATTCTTGGCGCGGGTGCCTGGGGCACGGCACTGGCCGTCAGCCTGGCGGCGCGTCATCAGATCGTCCTGTATGCGCGTTCGGCCGAACTGGCAGGCGAAATCGCCAGTCACGGCGAGAACCGCCGCTACCTGCCAGGCATCGGTCTGCCGGCAGCGATCCGCTGTAGCGCCGAACTGTCGCACGCCGTGCGCGACGCCGATCTGATCGTGGTCGCAACGCCAGTGGCCGGCCTGCGTCCGACCTGCAGCGCACTACATGCCCACGAGGTTACGCGGCTGGTGTGGCTGTGCAAGGGCTTCGAGGAGCACACGGGGCTGTTGCCGCATCAGATCGTTGCCGAAGTCTTGCCGCAGGTACGCGGGGCTGTTCTCTCCGGACCGAGCTTCGCGCTCGAAGTCGCCCGCGGCCAACCGACGGCGCTGACTGCGGCCTCCGCAGATGGCCCCTTGCTGAGCCAATGTGTGGATGCCTTTCATGGCAACCTATTGCGGGTGTATCGCAGCGATGATCTGGTCGGCGTTGAGGTCGGCGGAGCAGTCAAGAACGTCCTGGCGCTGGCCACCGGGATCTGTGACGGACTGGAACTGGGCCTGAATGCCCGAGCGGCTTTGATGACGCGCGGCCTCTCCGAGATGATGCGCCTGGGAATCGCGCTCGGGGCGCGCTCCGAGACCCTGATGGGCTTAAGCGGGGTCGGTGATCTGGTCTTGACCTGCACCGGCGCTCTGTCGCGCAACCGCGCGGTCGGCCTGGCACTTGGTTCGGGCGAAGCGCTGCCGGCGATCCTGGCGCGTCTGGGACATGTCGCCGAAGGCGTCTTGTGCGCGCGCGCGGTTCTCGATCTGGCACGGCGCCACGGTGTCGAGATGCCGATCACGGCGGTGGTGTGCAGCGTGCTCTTTGAAGGATTGCCCGCCAGCGAGGGCGTTGCCGCCTTGTTCGCACGCGCACCGCGTAGCGAGAACTAGGGCCTGGCTGCGAACTTGCAATGGCTTGCTTCGAGCGGGCTTGAGTCTGGACATAGCCGCGAGGCTTCCAATGCCTTGGTGAGGGCGGTGCCAGTTGTAGCGGCGCATCCAGGTTTCGAGCATATCAATGCGTCCTGACGTGTTGCGATAGACAACGCCTTACGTCCACTCTCATCGAGCGGACTGGATGAAGTGCTCGCCTCTACCGTTGGTTTGTGGCCGGTACGAACTCGTCAAGCGGTGCCCTAAGCCCGGTACCTCAATCGTTTCACTGAATTTCATTGAGCGCAACGGCCCCTGTTTGCGGCCATCGACGATCATGCCCGGAAGCCCTGGCCGACGTACATCGCGCGAAACAAGTCCAAATAAACCACCTCGCACTCGGTATTTTTCCTTGCAACCGAACCGTGGGACGCGGGCTTCAGGGAGGGATGTTTGCCCCGGCGGCATCCCTGGGCGGAATCTTTCACGACCGCTCGAGCCGCATCGCGTCGCCTCACACAAGCAGAGGGATGCGTCGCTACGCGAGGCTTTTCGGGCGCTTGCGCAAATCGGTGCCGGTTCCACGTTGAAATGCGGAATGATCTCGCCTGGAATACACGCCGGATAAATATGAGTGTCAGCGTTCAAGAAAATCCAGGGAGGCGCATGAAGTATCTACTCAATCCGGAGAGATGCCTCTGGGTGATCTGGTCCTGTATCGCGTTCTACGCGATTTTGATGACTCGACTCGTCCCGAGATTTTGGGTCGAAGGCACTGATCACCAACAGTTTGTCGAAGTCATGTCGTCCGTAGCGCCGATGATCCGCGGCATTCGGGATGTCTCAGACCACACCGGATTTTGGGCCTTTTTCTACGCTGGCTTTTGGGCTCTGGTCTTGCCGCTTCCCATCGTGGGAGTTGCGTCCTCGTTCTACTTCAGCCAGGAGGCTCGTCGGCGGATGCGCGGAAAACCGTGGCTCTCTTTTCTAATCGTTATGGCAGCTATTTGGTCGCTCGACGCTATGGCTTTGTTGCTCCCGCAAGTGGCTGGAACAAGCGGTTCGGTGCCATGGATCAACGAGACGAGCGGCAATCTGTTTGTTCTTCTGTTTACCGTTGTTGCGGTTGCAAGTTGTTTCTACGCAGCTGGTCTGTTCGTAGGCGCCCTTCGAATTCGACTTACGTCGAACCAAGCATTGTAGATTCGCGCCCCATATCTGAATAACGATCAAGGCGTGCGTCCACTGAGATCGCTTCTCCACAGCGGTTCCCGAGCGACCAGACTTGAGCACATCCGAACGCGACATTGTCCGCTCAGGTTCGATCTCGACGAGCTGGATTCTCTACGATTTTGGCAAACGCGAAGGCGCGGCAGACGAGGCTCGCGAGCTACTTGTCGCCGCCCAGGCCAATCAAGCCTCGGTGCTTCAATCGCTCTTCGCGACGGTTGCCAAGGACTACTACACGGCGCAGGCTGCGCAGGGATCGTTCTTGGCCTCACAAAATGTCGAGAACTCAGCAAGGCAAAGCGTCGATGTCGCGGAAGGAAGAGTACAACGTGGGATAGCCCCGATTAGTGACCAATACCAAGCCCAGACAGCATACGCCGAGGCGGTCTTCGCGCGCACCAAAGCGCAAGGTGATCTCGACGTGGCCCTCGGTACGCTTTGCAGCGATATTGCCGTGGACCCTGACACGGCGCTTGTCTTGAGTGAGGTGGGTACGACCCTTGCGCCTGATGATCAATTCCACGAATCGCTTAGGGATCTCATCGAGGCAGCGCGCCGTGACAATCCTGACGTGCAATACGCCGAGGCACAGTATCGGGCGTCACGGGCGAGGGTGACGGAGACTCAAGCCGATGGATCGCCTTCAATCAGCCTGGTCAACAAGTACACGCGTGACAACCAGCCGGCCTCGATCGGACTCGGGCTACCCACCTATCCGGCTACAGGCCACGACTACTATTTTGGCGTCCAGCTGTCGATTCCCCTATTTGAAGGATTTGGCAGACACTACCAGGTCGCCCAGGCAGAGGCTCAAAGTGAATTGCAGCTCGACGCGGTCCACGGCGCCAGGCAGACGGTCGCACTGGGTGTTTGGTCAAGCTATCACCTGATGAATGCGGTAGCCGAGAATCTGAGCAACAGCGAGACCTTCGCCGACATCGCGAGGCGATCGCTCGATGCTGCCCGGAGTCGTTACCTATCTGGCGTTGGAAACATGCTCGAACTCCTGAACGCGCAAGCTGCGGTTGCCAACGCTGAGAAGCAAAGGATCCAATGTATTTCGGAGTGGAAGAAGGCTAGGTTACAGCTGGCTGCGGCGCTGGGTCGAATCGGAATGTGGAGCATTCGATAACATGGGGTCTCGCGCATTGAGTCTCGCGGACGCGCTTAGCCGCGCCACATGCTCTGACGGACGAGACCGCGGTGGATAGCGCTCGACCTCAGCGGGGCGGCCATAGATGATCGGTGCTCGCAAATCGCGTTCTTTTAGCCCGTCCTCGCCTTCCGCCAGGAAGGGGTCCAACCATGTGCGCACAGTAGCCTCGGTGATGCCGCGTTTCCGACCTATGGAGGCGATCGGAACATGCAAACCGGTGACTTGCTGGACCATTTCAATTCGACGGGCCAAGGGCAGTCGTGCATTCTCATGGATGTTCATTCGGCTGGGCTCCTTGAGTCAACTGGGGGTTTGGCGATTTTCAGTTTCTCAATTCCAGTCCGAATGAACCACAACTACAACCTATTGAAACATCACACCTAGCCGGCCCCGGCGAAGCCGTTCTGGCGCCACGCCTCATAGACCACGATGGCGACCGTGTTGGACAGATTCAGGCTGCGGTTGTCTGGTCGCATCGGCAGGCGCAGACACTGTCCAGACGGCAATCGCGCCCGCAGCGAATCGGAGAAGCCGCGCGTCTCTGCGCCGAAAACCAGAAAGTCGCCGCCCTTGAAGGTCGTCTCGGCATAGCTGCGCGTGGCGCGCGTGGTGAAAGCGAATAGTCGCTCAGGGGCTGGCGCCTGGTTGGCCAGAAAAGTGTCCCAACTGGCGTGCACCTGCATGCTGGTGTACTCGTGATAGTCCAGACCGGCGCGACGCATGCGTGCGTCATCCAGCGGAAACCCGAGCGGCTCGATTAGATGCAGCCGCGCCCCCGCGTTCGCGCATAGGCGGATGACATTGCCCGTGTTGGGCGGGATTTCCGGTTCGACCAGGACGACGTTGAACATGCACGGATGCGATTGGGCGTGCGCGATCCCTTATACTCGCACAGCTTGCCCGGCGCGGTGCACTCGCGCGTGCGCGCCAACCCATTCCCCCAATTCCAGTGGAAGCCTCGCGTCCCCGAATCGATCCCAGCCTGCGTCGCCGCGCTCTAGCTAGCGCCGCGCAGACGGATTTCATTGATCGGGAGGTCGCAGCCCGGATGGCCGAGCGCCTGGAGTACATCCGCATCTCACCCGAGCTCGTGCTCGATGCCGGTTGTGGGCGTGGCGCTGACTGGCCGTTGCTGGCACGACGCTTTGACAAGGCGCGGATTCTCGCTGTAGACCGCGAGCTCGATGCCCTTTGCAAGGCGCGCTTGCGCGGCCCGCGCGCCGAGTCGGGCATAGCTCAGCTGATTCCCGGGCCGCGGCTACCGGTTACCCGGATGTGCGCGGACTTCGCCCGCCTGCCGATCAAGAGCGGGGCGCTTGATCTCGTCTGGTCGAACCTTGCCCTGCATTGGCACGATGCCGCCGAGGCGGTACTGCCCGAATGGTCGCGCTGTCTGGCCGTTGGAGGCCTGGTGATGTTCAGCAGTTTTGGACCGGATACCTTGCGCGAGGTGCGCAGTGCCTTCGCTGCCATCGATCTGGCGCCCCACACTCCGGCCTTCACCGATATGCACGACTACGGCGACATGCTGGTTGCCTCGGGTTTCAGCACACCGGTGATGGACATGGAGCAGATCACCCTGACCTACGAAGGGGCACACAGCCTGTGGCGTGACGTGCGTGCGCTGGGCGGCAATCCGCTCGTCGACCGACGTCGCGGCCTGATCGGGCGGGTCGCCGGCGAGCGCCTGGCTGCGGCGCTTGATGCGACGCGGCTCACCGACGGTCGCTATCGGCTGAGTTTTGAGGTTCTCTACGGTCATGCCTGGCGGGCCGAAGCACGCAGCACGGCGGACGGTCAAGCAATCGTGCGCTTCGCGCCGCGCGAGCGGGCCTAGCCAGTGACGCAGCATGCGCCTGATCCAGAGCAGAAATACCGGGCCGTGGGACGTGCTGGCGCTATGCGCAGCGGGGCAATCGGGTGCATGCTGGCTTGATCACTATCGGGGGTTCCCCTATAATCTCGCGGCGGTGCAGTAGCCGCCTACCCACGTATCGCGCAGCCATGCTCGAGAGGTTGGAAACCGTCAGCCGTGTCGATGAAGTCGAGCGAGCAACGCGTTAGCGGATGCTTACGCGCGAGCGCTCTCACCCTCACCGGCAGCTGGTCTTTTTCAATCCGTTCCTGGTCGCGATCTGTCTGGGCATCGGATCGCCAGCGCCTGGCGAAAAAAATTGAGCGCGCGCTGGTGCGGTTTGGTAGCAGCGGCGCGCAACAGGTTTGATTCGGTACTTGAGGTAAACATGAACTTGGCCAAATCCCTCTTGCAGGCAAGCGTGCGACGCATCGCTCCTGTCGCGCTATCCCTGGTATCGCTGGCCGCCTGGGCGGTGCCCGACAGCGAGGGCGGACCGAAGGTCAATCAGCTGAACCTGCCCGTGGGTGTGACCCAGATCTCGCGCGAGATCTACGATCTGCACTCGTTCATGATGTGGCTGTGCCTGATCATCTTCGTGCTGGTCTTTAGCGTAATGTTCTACTCGGTCATCATGCATCGCAAGTCGCGCGGCCATAAGGCAGCGACCTGGCACGAAAGCACGACACTCGAAATCATCTGGACCATCATTCCCTTCATCATCGTTATTGCGATGGCCCTACCGGCCACGCGTACCGTGATCGCGATGAAGGACACCACCAATTCGGACCTTACCATCAAGGCCACCGGCTCGCAGTGGAAGTGGGGCTACGACTACCTGCGTGGCGAAGGCGAGGGCATTTCCTTCTGGTCGAACATGTCGACCCCGCGCAACCAGATTGGCAGCCCCGAAAACGGCGAGAAGCCCAACGTCAGCGATGCCGAGTACCTGCTTGAAGTCGACAACCCGGTGGTCGTGCCCGTCAACAAGAAGGTACGCATGATCGTGACCGCCAATGACGTGATCCATGCCTGGGCCGTGCCGCAGTTCGGCGTCAAGCAGGATGCGATCCCCGGATTTGTGCGCGACACCTGGTTCAAGGCCGAAGTGATCGGGACCTATCGCGGCGAGTGCCAGGAATTGTGCGGCAAGGAGCACGCCTTCATGCCGATCGTCGTCAAAGTCGTGTCCGCCGAGGATTACACCAAGTGGGTGGCGAGCAAGGCCCCCGCGCCCGCAGTGGCGGCGCAGTAGTTGCTGTGCCTGGCGGGCCGGTGCTCGTATCGGTTAACGGAATCAACTGGCTGGAATAGGAATCGGGAGAATCACCATGAGTAGCATTGCGGTCGGGCATACCGACGATCACGCACATGACCACGACCACCATCCGAGCGGTTGGCGGCGCTGGCTGCTCGCGACCAATCACAAGGACATCGGCACGCTCTACCTGATCTTCGCACTGGCGATGCTGTTTGAAGGTGGGGTGCTGGCGCTGGCGCTGCGCACTGAGCTCTTCGAGCCTGGTCTGCAGTTTGTCGATCCGGAACTGTTCAACCAGTTCACCACCATGCACGGTCTGATCATGGTGTTCGGCGCGATCATGCCGGCCTTTGTCGGCTTCGCAAACTGGCAGATCCCGCTGATGGTGGGCGCGCCCGACATGGCCTTTGCGCGCATGAACAACCTGTCGTTCTGGCTCCTGCCACCGGCGGCCGTACTCCTGACGGCGTCGTTCTTCGTGCCCGGTGGTGCGACCTCAGCCGGCTGGACCCTGTATGCCCCGCTCTCGGTGCAGATGGGCATGGGCATGGATCTGACGATTTTCGCGATTCACATCATGGGCGCCTCGTCCATCATGGGGTCGATCAATATCATCGTGACGATTCTGAACATGCGGGCTCCGGGCATGACGCTCATGAAAATGCCGCTGTTCGTGTGGACCTGGCTGATCACGGCCTACCTGCTGATCGCCGTGATGCCGGTGCTGGCCGGGGCCGTGACGATGCTGCTCACGGACCGCCACTTCGGGACTTCGTTCTTCAATGCCGCCGGCGGCGGTGACCCGGTGCTGTTCCAGCACGTGTTCTGGTTCTTCGGGCACCCCGAGGTCTACATCATGATCCTGCCGGCCTTTGGCATCGTCTCGCAGGTCATTCCGACCTTCTCGCGCAAGCCGCTGTTCGGCTATGCCTCGATGGTCTACGCAACCTCTTCGATCGCCATCCTCTCTTTCATCGTCTGGGCGCATCACATGTTCACCACCGGCATGCCGGTGACCGGTCAGCTGTTCTTCATGTATGCGACCATGCTGATCGCAGTGCCCACCGGCGTGAAGGTGTTCAACTGGATCGCCACGATGTTCCGCGGCTCGCTGACGTTCGAGACCCCGATGCTGTTCGCGGTGGGCTTTCTGTTCGTGTTCACGATGGGCGGCTTCACCGGCCTCATTCTCGCGATGACGCCGATCGACATCCAGCTGCAGGACACCTATTACGTGGTGGCACACTTTCACTATGTGCTGGTCGCGGGTTCGCTGTTCGGCCTGTTCTCGGGCTTTTATTACTGGGTACCCAAGTGGACCGGCCACATGTATCCGGAAGTTCGCGGCAAGTGGCATTTCTGGATGTCGCTGATCTCGTTTAATGTGACCTTCTTCCCGATGCACTTTCTTGGGCTCGCCGGGATGCCGCGTCGCTACGCCGATTATCCGGCGCAGTTCACGGACTTCCATCAGATCGCGACTATCGGGGCATTCTGGTTTGGTCTCTCCCAGGTCTACTTCCTGTTTTTCGTAGTCATCCCGACTGTTCGTGGCGGTCCGAAGGCGCCTGACAGTCCCTGGGAAGGCGCCGAGGGCCTGGAGTGGACTATTCCGAGTCCGGCTCCTTTCCATACTTTCGAGAATCCGCCGACGGTCAAGTAGGGCCAGTCGCGCCCCGTGACCAGAACCAGACTGCCGTGATGACTCCTGCCCAACAATCCGAGCTCCGTCGCGCCAACCTGCGCCTGGCTTGGGGTCTGGCGGGGCTCGCGCTTGCAATTCTGCTGGCCTTTGTCGTGCGCCGATGGATCGGCGGCTGACATGGCTGAAGACGACAAGAACCAGCACGATCCGGTCTCGCGCGGCCTGAATCGCGCCATGTTTTTCAAGCTCATTGTCGTCATCGGCATGATGTTCGGCTTTGGCTATGCGATGGTGCCCCTGTACAAGAAGTTGTGCGAGGTCACGGGCCTGAACGTGTTGACCCAGAGCGATCCGGATGCCGAGCGCATCGCGCGCAACGCCCAGGTCGATACTTCACGCACCATTACCGTGGAGTTCGACGCAAATGCGCGCGGTGACTGGGCGTTCAAGCCCGAGCACAACAGTCTCGATCTGCATCCGGGCGAGCTCGCCACGATGATCTACACCGTGACCAACAACGAGGATCGCAGGATGCAGGCCCAGGCGATTCCGAGCTACGCGCCCAAGCAGGCCATGTCGCATTTTCACAAGCTCGAATGCTTCTGCTTTTCGCAGCAGACCTTGGGGCCGCACGAGACGCGACGCTTCCCGGTGGTTTTCGTGATCGATCCGAAGCTGCCCCAGGACGTCAAAACGATTACCCTGTCCTACACCTTCTTCGAGGTGGGTAGCGCGGCCGCAGTGATGCCGGCGCTGGACGTGATGGCGGCCGTCGCCTAAGGCATGATGGATGCCCACCGAGCCACAGGATGCACCGCGCACGCGTCGCGCCACCTTCCTGCAGACCGTCGGCGCGGTTTTCTGGTCGTTTTTCGGGGTGCGCAAGCGGCGCGACCTGGAGGCCGACATGTTGCAACTCAATCCGGTGCACATCATCATCGCCGCAGTGGCGGGCGCCGCGATTTTCGTATTGACCCTGATTTTTATCGTCAGGCTGGTCGTGCAATAGGACAGGCAGATGCGGCGCCTCGCGGCGCGCTGCCGATGGAATCGATGTTCTGGAGATACTGATGAGTGCTCATAGCAAGAACGTGCCGTATTACTTTGTCCCGAGCCCTTCCGGCTGGCCGGTATTGATGGGGCTGGCGATGCTGGCCACCATGTTCGGTGCCGCCGGCTGGGTCAACGACGTTCCCGGAGCGAGTACGCTCAACGCGATCGGCCTGCTCGCTGTGCTGACGATCCTCTACATGTGGTTCGGCGATGCGCGCAGCGAATCCGAGGGCGGCCAGTACAACAAGAAGATCGATCTGTCCTTCCGCTGGAGCATGAGCTGGTTCATCTTCTCGGAAGTGATGTTCTTTGGCGCTTTCTTCGGTGCCCTGTTTTACGCGCGCGCGATATCGATGCCATGGATGGCCGATCTCGACCACAAGTTCCTGTGGCCCGACTTCTCGGCGAGTTGGCCCAACATGGGTCCGACGCACACCGTCGAGGCTTTCCAGAAGATGTTGCCGCTGTGGGTGCCGACGATCAATACGGCGCTGCTGCTGACTTCCGGCCTGACGATCACGATTTCGCACCACATGCTGCGAGCTGGCAATCGCAGCCAGACAGCGTTCTGGCTGTTTCTGACGATTCTCCTCGGAGCGACCTTCCTGTATTTCCAGGCGACCGAGTATTACCACGCCTACACCGTGCAGAACCTCAGGCTCACCTCCGGGATCTACGGCTCGACCTTTTTCCTGTTGACCGGATTTCACGGCTTTCACGTGACCCTTGGCGCACTGATGCTAACGGTTGTGCTGGTGCGCATTCTGCGTGGTGACTTCACGCCCGATCATCACTTCGCGTTTGAAGGAGTGTCCTGGTACTGGCACTTCGTTGACGTGGTCTGGTTGGGACTGTATATCGTCGTGTACTGGCTGTAGCAGAAACGGCACCGGTCGCGTCCAGCGCGACCGGTTTACACAGGCTGTGGCGAGCGCTGCGCGCCGGTCAGAGTCCGCCGTTGGGGGTGATCCACCCCATTCTCCAGGACAGGAGAATAAAGAGGAAGAGCGCGATCGACAGCAGCACGCGCACGAATAGGGCATTCACCGTGCGATTAGTTGTGCCCTTGTCTTTCATCAGAAAGAACAGCGCCAGTGCGAGCGCGATAAGTATCAGCACAAAGGCGACGGCGACTATATAACGCATGCAAGAATTATGGCATAGGCGCGCCCGGCTCCGCGCCGGCTTACTGATCACCCTGGCGCTCGCCGGGGTGACAGCTACGGTCATGCTCGGCAACTGGCAGATGCGTCGTGCCGACGAGAAGATGGCCTTGCAGCAGCGCGTTGCCGCAGCCCTCTCAGCACCCGCCCAGGTGCTTGACGCGCGACCGGTGGATGCCGCCAGTCTCGTCTGGCATCAGCTGCGCATGCACGGGCGCTGGCTGCGCGAAGACGCCATCTATCTGGACAACCGGCCCTTCGAGGGTCGACCCGGCCTGTATGTGCTGATGCCCCTGCAGCTGGCCGATGGCACGGTAGTGCTGTGCAATCGGGGCTGGCTCGCCCACGACGTGCGCCAGCGTGCGCTGATCGGGAATTACGAGACGCCGTCAGGACAGATCGAGGTAGAAGGCGTGGCGATTCCCGATGAGCAGCGCTTTCTCGAACTGGGCAAGAAGGCGCCCGGACAGCTCGGTGCGATCTGGCAGAATTTTGATTTCGCGCAGTACCAGCAGGTCAGCGGTTTCACGCTTGCTCCTATGATCGTGCGTGTCGATGGTGGCCCCGACGATGGACTGATTCGCAGCTGGCCCGATCGGGGTGCGCCGTTTGAGGCGCGCATAGCCCGCAATCATGGCTACGCGGTCCAGTGGTATGCGATGGCGTGCGCCCTGTTGGCTTTTTATGGGATCCGTCATGTCCGCAAGCGCTACTCCTGACTCCCCAGCGACTCGCTCCGGGCGCGCAAAACTCGGCCTGATCGCGCTGTTGTGCCTGACGCCCATCGTCGCGTCCTACCTGACCTATTACGTATTTGCCCCGCAGACACGCAACAACTACGGCGCGCTGATCGATCCGCAACGGTCGATGCCCGCGCTCGAGCTGCGCGAGCTCGATGGCAGCGTCTTTGATGCGGCGAGCCTCGCGGGCAAGTGGGTGCTGGTGACCGTCGACGGCGCCGCATGTGACGCGCGCTGTGAGGAGAAGCTCTACCATATTCGCCAGCTGCGTCTGATGACGGGCGTTGGGCGCGAACGCATAGAGCGTCTCTGGCTGATCGAGGATGACGCCGCCGTAGGCCCGGAGCTGCTTGCAAAATACGACGGCACGATCATGCTGCGCGCCAAAGCTGCGCAGCTGCGGGCCTGGCTGCCGGCCCAGACCGACAGTGCGATCGAGGATCACATTTTCATTGTCGATCCACACCAGAACCTGATGCTGCGCTTTCCGCCGCATCCGGATCCAAAGGGTACCAAGCACGACCTGACCCATCTCCTGGCCGCCTCGAGCATCGGCTAGGTATCCGCGATGCGTGTTGGTGATCTCGTTCTGCTCTTGACCATCGGGGTGCTGGTTGGCGCCGTACCGCTGTTGCTCGTCTGGAGCAGTCGCGGCAGTGCGCGCGTGTCGCGCCTGGCCTGGACGTTGGTGTTCATCACTTTCGATCTGGTCGTCTTTGGCGGATTTACGCGTCTGACTGATTCCGGCCTCGGCTGTCCAGACTGGCCCGGCTGCTTTGCCAAGGCCAATCCGCTCTCGGCCCTTGCCGACATCGAGGCGGCGACGCGCGCCGCGCCCGACGGACCGGTGACGCTCATCAAAGCCTGGATCGAGATGATCCATCGCTTTCTCGCAATGGGCGTGGGCCTGCTCGTAGTCACGATGGCCGTCCTTGCCTGGCGCGAACGCAAGCTGCGAAGTCCTGATGTGTCACTGGCCAGTGTCTTCCTGGTTGTCGTGCAAGGGCTCTTTGGTGCTCTCACCGTTACCGAAAAGCTGCGACCGGTAATCGTCACCTGCCATCTGCTACTGGGGATAGCGCTCTTGGGGTTGCTGACGTTTTCTGCTCTCAAGCGCGACCCGCCAGAGCCGCGAGCAGTCAGTTCCCGCGGGCTGAGCATCCTCGCCGCGTTCGCCTTGGTGCTCTTGTTCGGGCAGATCGCTCTCGGTGGGTGGGTGAGCACTAACTATGCTGTATTGGCTTGCCCGGACTTCCCCTTCTGCCGCGGCCAGTGGTGGCCAGACATGGATTTTTCCGCCGGATTTACGCTTTGGCGAGAACTGGGACGCAAGGCCGATGGCAGCATCCTGAACTATGCGGCATTAACCGCGATCCACTACGCGCATCGCCTGGGGGCGGCGCTGGTCTTCACGGTTCTTGCTGCGCTCGCCATCGTCCTCCATGCCCGACCGCAACTGCGGCGGCTGGCCACTGCGCTGGCGCTGCTGATCCTCGCGCAAGCCGCGAGCGGGATCGCCACCGTGGTGCTGGGCTGGCCGCTACTTGCCGCGGTCCTTCACAATGCCGGCGCCGCCGCCCTGACGGTGTGCCTGGTCATGGTAAATTACCGCCTTAGCTCCCACGCTCCTGCCCAACCGGGCGTGAGCCGTCCGTGACCCCCATGCAAAGCACGCAGCCAGTGCCGCTGCTTCACAAGCTGGCGCAATTCTACGAACTGACCAAGCCGCGGGTGACGCAGCTGGCGGTTTTTTGCGCCGTCATTGGCATGTTTCTCGCTACTCCGCTCGTGCCCGACCTCAAGCGCGTCGCGATTGCAACGCTGGGTATCTGGCTGCTCGCCGGGGCGGCCTTTGCGATCAACTGTCTGGTTGAGCGCGAGATCGACGCGCGCATGGCGCGCACGGCGCGCCGCGGTACCGCGCGCGGCGAGATTACGGTCGTCCAGACCCTGGGCTTTGCAAGCGCGATCGGCCTCGCGGGGATGTGGATCCTCTTTAACTGGGTCAATCCACTGACGATGTGGCTGACCTTTGCGACCTTCGTTGGCTACGCCATCCTCTACACGATCATCCTCAAACCGGCGACGCCCCAGAACATCGTGATCGGCGGCGCGGCGGGGGCCATGCCTCCGGCGCTGGGCTGGGCGGCGATCGCCAATGACGTTCCGGCACAGGCGTGGCTGCTCGTGCTGATCATTTTTGTGTGGACACCGCCGCACTTCTGGTCGCTGGCGCTCTACCGCCGCGATGATTTTGCGCGTTCGGGACTGCCGATGCTGACTTCCACCCATGGTCCCGAACATACCCGTTTGCAGGTGTTCCTCTACAGCCTCGCGCTGGTGGCGACCTCGCTGATGCCGTTCGCCATTCACATGAGCGGCTGGGTTTACCTGGCAGCGGCCGTGCCTCTGGGGGCGCAATTTGTGCGCGTCACCTGGCGCGTCTGGCGCCACTACACCGACGATGCTGCGCGTGCTAGTTTTCGCTACTCGATTCTCTACCTGGCGCTGTTATTTGCGGCGCTTCTGGCCGACCACTATCTACTGTCGGTGACCTTTTAGGCAGTCGCTCGCGGCGCTCGTGCGCCTCTAGGCGGCCTTCACATCCATGCTGCGCTCCCTGATTCCCTTGCGTCTGTTACTTGCACTGCTAGCCTTGTGCGTCGCGGCTTGCGGGCAATCCCCGCCTTCCTTCGAGAGCGTCGACATTACCGGCGCCGACTATGCACGCGAGTTCACCTTGCGTGACACATCGGGGGCGACGCGCACACTCACCGATTTTCGCGGCAAGGCGGTGGTGATTTTCTTTGGCTACACCCAGTGCCCCGATGTGTGTCCAACGACGATGACCGATCTCGCGCAGACCATGAATCTGCTCGGTGACGAGGCCAATCGTGTCCAGGTGCTGTTCGTGACCCTCGATCCGGAGCGCGACACCCCCAAGGTGCTAAGCGCCTATGTACCGAATTTTGATGCGCGCTTTCTCGGCCTATACGGCAGTCCGGCACAGACCGAAGATGTCACACGCGAGTTCAAGATTTTCTATCAGAAGGTCGATGGCCCGACGCCGACCTCATACACGATCGATCACACGGCGGGCAGCTACGTGATTGATCCGACCGGCAAGGTGCGATTGTTCGTGCGCAATGGCGAGCCGCCCGAAGCCATTGCCCACGACCTGAAAATCCTGCTCGGCTAGTTCGCCGGATCCAGTACATAGCCCTGGGTTTGCAGCCAGGCGACCTCGAGAAAGCCGCTTGGTACCACGTCCGCGTCAGCTACGCCGGCGAGCGTGTGGAAATCGATATCACCTGCGCGTAGCGAGTTGTTGCAGACGGCGAATTGCACCCCCCGGGTCCGCAATTCACGCACCGCGTCCGCGATATCCCCTTCCTTTTGCGCGAGCAGCAGGACGGCACCGCCATAGGTCACCACCTCGATGGTGAGCTTGCCGCCCCATGCGTCCGCGGCGGCCAGGGCACTGCGGATATTGCCCATCTTGAAACCCCAGACCTTGGGGTCGCTCGAGGAGATCGGCACGACTATCTTTACCGCGCCATAGCTGGCGTGAGCGATCTTGGGCTCGACGTACTTCCCTTCGGCCTGGGCCACCGAGAGTAAGCCAAGCGAAATTGCGAGTGAGACAGACAGGCAGGCAATCGACTTCATCCACGACTCCCAAAAGGTTCAGGCCCGCCAGTTGCGGGCGCGCAGGCGCACGCTACCACGCGTTGCTTAAGCTGCCAATCCGATCAGGGGCGTCGATTGCCTAGCGCTGCAGTACGCGCTGGCGTTTGTTCTTGTACATCGCCGAGTCTGCCTGGTGCAGCAGTTCGGTTGCGGTGGTGCCGTGTTCGGGAAAGGTGGCCACGCCAATCGACACCGAGCACTGCAGCTTGACACCCTCCCATTGCACCGGCTTGCGCAGGGCATTGGCCAGCCGCTGCGCCTTGCGTTCGGCATCGTGTGGTTCCTTGATGTCGACGATGATCACCGCAAATTCGTCACCGCCCAGGCGCGCCAGCACATCCTTGGAGCGGGTCGCCTCGGCGAGGCGGCGCGCCAACTCGACCAGCAGGGCATCGCCTGCGGTGTGGCCATAGGTATCGTTGACCGGCTTGAATTCATCGAGATCGAGGTAGGCGATCCCGAAGCGTCGTTCCTCGGTGCGGCAGTCGGCAAGCGTGGTCTCGAGCAGCTCCAGAAAGTGGCGCCGGTTATAGAGGCCCGTGAGCGCGTCGTGCGTGGCCTCGTGCTGCAGATTTTCCTGCAGCCGTTTCAGGAGCGCATTCGACTGCTCGAGCGCCTCGGTTTTCTGGCGCTCCAGATCGGCCTGGCTGCGCAACTGGTCGATCTCGAATTCGACCGCCAGCACTTCGGTGCGCCGACTCAGGCGTTCCTGGTGAATGTGTTCCTGCAGGCGAATGACAGAGTGGGCAAATTCGAGCGCTTGCGCTGGCATCTTGCGCGCTTCGTAAAACAGCAGCAGTACCCGAGCGGCGCGCAGCTCGAGCGCGACCGAGGCGGCGGCCCGAGTGCGCTCGAACGCCTCCTTTAACGGGGCTTCGGCTTCCGACAGGCGCCCCAGCGCGATATAGGCCTCGCCCAGGCTGATCAGGATGCCGCAGGACTCCAGCACGTCGCCTTGCGTGCGCGCGGCGCTCACCGCGGCTTCGAGATCGATCAGCGCTTCGGCGTGGCGGCCGAGCGCCAGCTTGGCCGCTCCCTCGAGACCCTGCAGCATCGTCGCCTGCACTTCGAATCCGTGCTCGGCAGCCAGAGGACGCCAATGCGCCGCCACGTCCAGGGCCAGCTCGTATTTGCCAAGCAGCAATTCCGGTTCAGCGACATTCATCGCGCTCACGGCGCAAGCCAGCGTGTTGCCGGTCAGCTCGGCAATGCTGAGTACCTTGCGTCCGATCTCCAGAGCGCGCGGTAATTCGCCCATTTCGAAATACAGCATCCCGATATTGCCCAGGGCGCGCACCTCGGCATTGCGGTCATTGGCCGACCGGGCGTAGGCGAGATAGCGGTGGTACTGGCCAAATGCCTTGCCGTACTGGCCGCGCGTATGGGCAATCGTGCCAAGCCCATTGACGCAGCGAAACTGCAGTTCGGGCTGGCCCAGTTCCTCGGCCAGACCCACGGCTTCACCAAGCGTCTGTTCCGCGTCTTCGAAGCGCGCCAGGGCGACACTCGCGGTTCCCTTGAGAAACAGGCTGCGCGGCTGCGTCTGGCGCAGGTTGGTTGAGCGGGCGAGTTCCAGGGCCCGCCCGGCCAATTCGACGGTTTCGCGCGGATTGATTCGCAGACGTTGCTCGGCGCGCGCATTGAGGTCAGTGACCTGTGCCAAAAGATCACTGGATGGGGGCAGCGGGGAGGCCATGGTTGGTCGTTGGTGGGTCGAATTCCGGCAGCGCACGCGCCCGCGGCATAACTCGGACACGCTGCTATTGGCATGCGTCCCTGTCTCGGTTTTGTGAAGGTTAAACCATAAACCCCCAATCCGATAGCCGCGGCGGCGGTGGGGACTACTCGGTAATCGGGCCAGTGGCGCGCCCTTGCTACCCACACGGAAATCGGTGAAGGCTTCGACAGACTGATTTACGCAGACTGTCAATCTGCGAGAACAGGGGCGCGTTCACTGGGTCGCTATGCCCCGGATGGCGTAGTTTCTGAACCGCCGCGATAATGTGCGGTGGGTCATCGAGCAAAGGCCCGAGTCCCTTGAACTCGTTGTGCACTGCCCGAAGGGTCTGAGCAACTTTGCGTGGATGCTGTCGCGCAGCTCATTCGCGCAGTAAAAGTGATCCAGGGGCAATGCCGAGCTGAGGTCTCGGGCTGACTCCTGGCGGATAGTGGGGCAGGCGCGATCTCGCGGTGAGGGCGGAGAAGATATGGCAATGAATCTAAGTGACAAGCCGGTTCTGTTGTGCATGGGAACTCGAGCAGAGATCATCAAGATGGCACCGGTCTACCATGCATTGAAGGAGAGCCGCCTCAAGCCCCTGGTGATGCGCACCGGACAGGACCCCGAGATGGCCGACGCGATGTATGAGTACTTCGCCATCAAGCCGGATCTGAGTCTCTATCTCGAGCGCAGCCGCGATTCGCTTGCCAACCTGTCTTCGCAAATGCTCGACAAGATCGGCAACGTGCTCGAGCAGAGCGAGGCCATGGCCGTGCTGGTGCACGGCGGCACTTCGAGCGCGCTGATGGCCGCGCTCGCAGCTTTCTACCAGCGCGTCCCGGTAGGGCATGTCGAAGCCGGGCTGCGCTCGCATAACTCCTTTGATCCTTTTCCCGAGGAAAAGAACCGTGAATTGATTGCGCGACTGGCGGCGCTGCATTTTGCGCCAACCGTGCAGGCACGCCTGAATCTGCTTAGCGAGGGCGTCAATGCCCAGTCGATTCACGTCGTCGGCAACACGGTGGTCGATGCCGTCCACCTGGCTGGCAAGCTCGAAAAGCCCCGTACTGCGCCGCGCGGATTGGCCGAGGCCGGTCTCGCGAAATTGCCGGCGATGCTCGAAAACCGGCGCGTCTTGCTGGTGACGGCGCATCGACCCGAGAATCTTGGCAAACCTCTTGAGGCCATCACGCGCGGTGTGCGCCAGTTGCTCGAGACCAATGACGATCTGATCGTGGTCTGGTCGGTCCACGCCAATCCCAAGGTCGCCGAGGCGGTGCATCAGGCCTTTGAGGGCATCACGGCAAAGGTCGAGCGCCGTCTGTTCCTGTGCGATCCATTGAGCTACCAGACCTTCATCTGGGTTCTGAACCGCTCCTGGCTGGTGCTGACCGACTCCGGCGGTGTCCAGGAGGAGGCCGCCTCGGTCCACGTGCCGATCCTGGTATTGCGTGACGCCACTGAGCGACCGGAGCTGATTTCAGAAGGCGCCGGCCTCCTGGTGGGTACCGACACCGACCGCATCATCAACCAGGTCAACGAGCTCAAGCTCAATCCTGGCGCGGCCCAGGCGATGCGCGAAGCCTCCAATCCCTTTGGTGACGGGCACGCCGCCGGACGAATTGTCGAGTTACTAGCTCACACGCTGTCGCTGACCCGGTGACGCTGCAATACGCCCTCGTACCGCGCCACGGGGTAAGCGGATCAGTCAGCCGTGTGCGGCCACTTTGAGATGTCGAGTCCCTTGACGATGAGCCACAGGCAGAATGCGGTTTCGCCGATCAAAGACGGCAGTAGTATGGCGGGAAACAAGCGGGCCTCGACTGACGGCGCGACGATCATCGCGAAGCTGTTGACGAGATAGGCGGCACCTGCGAGGTACATCAGGATTCCGAGGAACTTCGGGAAATAACCGGAACGGTAAAGCAGATAGCCATGCACCAGGCAGGTAAATCCGAAGAATATCAAGCCGAGACCAAAGCCGAACTCATGTGACTCGATGGCGAGGTAGGCAAGCGTTTGCACCTCTCCCGCCGGCAAGCCACCGATGTGCGTTGCGCTCGTGATAAGCGCGAGCGCGTTCACGAGATTCATCTTGTTGGCGACGAGGACCGCGGTCTGCACCAGGTTGGCAAGCAAAGCGAGTAGCGACAGATCCTTGTTCACCGGTTTAAGGAGCACATAGAGGATCAGCATCGAGGGTACGTCACACAGATGCATCACGAGGTCACCCGCAATGCCCAGGCGCCACAGGCTCTCCGAAGCAAGGATGTGGCTCGCCGTTGCTTGAACATCGCCCGGGATGACCAGAGCACCCCTGACGAAAATCTCGCCGAACACACCAAGGCCAATGACGGCGAGGTAAAGCCAACCCGCGATGCGGGCATAAACCTGTGGAGATAGCTTGCCGCGCTCGGTGCTCATGGTCGCTCGCTGTCCAGAATGCGTCTACTGCCCGGCGAGATACTTCGCCAGGGGCACCCAGTAGTGGTCCTGCCATCCCTGTGCGAGATCCCTGGCCTCGCCCTCAGGGAAGCCTTGATGATCAAATACCAGCCGTGTCCCACCACCGAGGCCCGCCAAACAAAAGCGGGCAATCGAGTATTGTCCATCTGGCCAATGCGCTACGCGCCACGCCTGAACAATGCGCTCGTCCTCAATGAGTTCGATCTGGCGACCGAGGATGACGCCACCGAAGAGAACAAAAGCACTTCCGGCCACGGCAGTCAGTTGGGTTTTTTGTGCGTTGGGACGAGCGAGCAGGCGGGCGCCGTCGCTCAGGCGTGTGATCGCATCGAACTGGTTCTCATCGCTTAAGGCCTGATACACCTGGTGGCGCGATGCCTTCAGATCGATCTCTTGGTGGATGGTGTACGCCTGATCCGCATGGGGATCAGGATTCTGGGCGCTGGCTGCGCGAGTCGATAGGCCGAGAAGACCGACTCCCGCGCCAAGCGCGCCCATCTCGGTCAGGAATTTTCTGCGAGATCGGATGGAGGTCAGCACGAGGAAGGCCCTTCGAGAGGAACTGCCTGGGCGCACCGGGTGATCGCTTGTGCGCTTTCGTATGGCTTCGATTCGCGTCATGTCTTGGCCTCAGGCCACGGTGTCCGCCAGCGCACTGACGCAGCCCTGTCTGGAATCTTACGATAGATTGCGCTAACGTGGCGTCATTGGTTCGCGGGCACGATGCACAACAGTGCATAAAATAAGCACGCAGCGCATTTTGCTCGCAAGGGTTCCGTGTGCGGCACCTCGGAACGCATCTCGAGATGAACCGTGAGGAAATTGACATGAGTCCGAACGCAAACAGCCGATGCTTGGCAATCCTATGTGGTGTCGCGCTGGTCGCGGCGCTCTCGACGAGTCTGGCCCTGGCTCAGGACGATACCAGTAAGACTCAGGACGACAGCCTGAAGGCCCAGTCCAAAGACGCCGCCCACCAGGCAGCGCAGGCCGGCAAGGATGCCGGGCACGCAGTTGCCGACACCGCACGCACCGTGGGGCACGCGGTTGCCGACACGGCACGGACGGTCGGGCACGCTGCGGCAGATGGAGCCCGCACGGTGGGACACGCGGCAGCCGACAGCGCCCATGCGGTTGGGCATGCTGCGAGCGACACCGCTGACTCTGTCAGGGACGGAGCCAAGTCTGCCGCTGACAAGGCCAAGGCAGACGGCGCAGCCGTCAAGCAGAAGGTCACGGGCGACAACTAAACGACGAGATGTCTGAGAATCTCGACAACTCTCGACCCAGCCGCCTCTCGATAATTTTCCGGTAAGCAGTAGTTCGGCGCGCCATGATGAACTGACGCAAACTGGCTAACGCCGGGATTCCGGTCGCAATCCGTTCCTCCTTCACGGACAGCAGATCCTGACGGCCTCGGCCGGGGCGAGAATGGTGATCTCGCGGTGGCGGCCGAGATCGAGCAGATCCCTATCGCCGGAGACGATGAGACCGGCGCGGGCTTCGACGGCAGCCGCGATGACATGATCGTCGTCGGGATCGGCGGTGATGACCGCCGGCACGTCCTTGGGCGACACGCCGACGGCCAAGCCGCCATAGAGCGACAGGGCCTCCTCGACCGAGGAGCTTTGCCGTTCGAGGCGGGCGGCCAAGTGCGGGCGCGTCAGCACGTCGGAGAGTTCGGCCAGCAATGCCGGCGAGGTGCAGAGCGTGACGGTGCCATCGACGGCCGCCTGGATCAGCCGATAAGGCGTGCCGCTCCAGATGAGCGCCGAGACGACGACGTTGGTATCACGAACGACCCGCACCGCCACCCGGCATGGTCTGGCGCCGGGCGCGGCGTTCGGCCCGGTACGCCTTCACCTCGGCGTCGATCTCCTCCATCGACATCGGCGGAATGCCGGCGGCATGGATGCGTTCGGCGACTTCCAGCAGCCGGCGTCCGGCCTGCCGGCGGATCGCGTCTTCCAACAGGTCTTGAATCGCGGTGTCGGACAGCAGCCCGGCGCTCTTTGCGCGCTGCGCCAGCTCGTCGGGCAATCTGATCTCGATCTTGGTCATGGTCATGGTGAACGCCCCTCTTCGGCGCCGGCCTGGTTGATGACGGCATCGAGCATTTGCATGACGACCCGCTGAGTGGTCTTCGGCAGATGCTGGATGCGCTCCAACTGCTGCTGGAGCTTGGGCATCGGACCGCGCCGAGCCGGACGAGGCTCACCCGCCGGATCATCGCCGATCAGATCCTCGACCGGCATGGACAGAACTTTGGCGAGCGGCGGCAGCAGGGCCGCCGCGATGCGCAGGCGGCCTCCCTCATAATGGGCGAGCGTCTGCTGGGCGATGCCGAGTTGATCGGCGATCTGCTGCTGGGTGAAGCCGCGCGCTTTGCGGGTCTCGGCGATGCGCTGCCCGAGAGCTTGATAGAAAGCCTTGTCGGTGACGGCCATGGGACTGCCCTGATGGAGTAACGATGCCGTCAGCATATCCCCTGCCTCCTTCGAACCGGGTTTACTATACTCCAAATCAGAGTACTCCCCAATCGAGTTTTTTGCTCATTTTAGGCTTGACAGATTTTACGGGGAGGGCCGGCATGGCGCGCATCGCGGAGGCCGAGATCGAGCGGCTGAAGGCGGAGATATCGCTGGTCCGGCTGGTCGAGACCTCGGGCGTGCGGCTGGAGAAGCGCGGCAAGGACTGGGCGGTCCTGTGCCCGTTCCATGAGGAGGCGACGCCCTCCTTCGTGGTGACGCCGGACAAGAACCTGTTCCGGTGCTTCGGCTGCGGGGTGGCCGGCGGGCCGATCGACTGGGTGATGAAGCGCCAGGGCGTGAGCTTCCGGCACGCGGTCGAGCTGCTGCGGGAGGGTCTTCCGTTAGCTGCTGAACTGGCGGCGGCGAAGCGCTCGACGGCGCGCAGCCTCGCTCCGCCGGTGAGCTTTGACGCCGACGACCGGGCGCTGCTGAACCAGGTGGCGGGCTATTACCACGAGACTTTGAAGCAGAGCCCGGAGGCTCTGGCCTATCTGCAAGCCCGTGGCCTGGTGCATAGCGAGCTGATCGAGCGGTTCACACTCGGCTACGCCAACCGGAAGAGCGGCGTTGCGCTATTCCCAAAGGAAAGCTTTGAGGTTGTTTCACCGACCGTTGCATCGACGTGGATTGCATCATGGAGCAGCAAAGACTTCTTCCAGCTTGCTCCGGAACGATGGGCGCAGGCGGGATTTTGGGAACGATTCTATGATCAGGAACCGGATGCCATTCACATTTTTGAAGAAGAAAGGAAGGCTATAGAAGCTGACCCCTGATTTCTTGCCGCAGAGGGCGCGGTGGCCAGCGGCGCTGCCGCAGAGACAACAGCGCAACAGGCTTCACACCGATTCCGCGGATCGCGCAAAGATTGATTTGATCGGGAAATAAGAAAGGCCGGATCAGAGTCCTGATCCGGCCCTCTTACCTAAGGTAAACCCGGTTTAGCGATAAGCCGCCAGGGCATTCTTCATCTTCTTCATCGCGGCCACTTCAATCTGGCGGATGCGCTCGGCAGAGACGCCAAACTCGCCGGCCAGATCATGCAGCGTGGCGCTGCCGACTTCGCCCGAGCTGTCTTCATGTAGCCAGCGCGCCTCAATGATGCGGCGACTGCGCGGATCGAGCTTTTCCAGCGCGGCCGTGATGCCATCGCCGTGCAGGCGATCCTGCTCCCGGGCCGCAAGCACCTGGGTGGGCTCGTTGTGCTCGTCCTTGAGGTAGGCGATCGGCGCGAATGCCTCCTCGCCGTCGTCGACCTGGCCTTCGAGCGCAATGTCTCCACCCGAGAGACGCGTTTCCATCTCGATGACTTCAGAGCGTTTGACGTTGAGCTCTTCTGCCAGCGCCGTGACTTCATCGGGTGTGAAGGTATGGTGTCCGGTCTTGTGCGAGCGCAGGTTGAAAAACAGCTTGCGCTGTGCCTTGGTGGTGGCGACTTTTACCAGACGCCAGTTGCGCAGTATGTATTCGTGGATCTCCGCCTTGATCCAGTGGATCGCGAAGGACACGAGACGCACACCGCGCGCCGGATCAAAGCGCTTGACCGCCTTCATCAGGCCGACATTGCCTTCCTGGATCAGGTCGGCGTGCGGCAGTCCATAGCCGAGATAGCCACGCGCGATGGATACCACCAGGCGCAGGTGCGAGAGCACCAGCTGGCCGGCGGCGTCGAGGTCGTTCTTGTCCTGGTAGCGCTGGGCGAGTGCGTTCTCGTCCTCTGCGCTCAACAGGGGCAACTTGTTGATGGCCTGGATATACGCGTCAATGGTGCCCAGGGAGCCCGGATTGGCGATAGCCATCATGAGCTGCGACCCTTGAGCGGGGCGCGCAAGCAGACCCATCGAGGGTGCGATTGCGGTGGACATATGTATTTCCTTTCCTGGAGGACCTGTATTGGCCCTGCCTACGAAATGAATGTTAGCACTCTCTTGTTCTGAGTGCTAAATTGGCTTTCATTATGTAGGTGATAGCCAAAACGCATCGAGCACGTGGCGTAAGTGCTTGATTAAATAGACAGTTATTTCCAGGAAAAGTTCCCGCCGGTCAGGCCTTGCGCGCCAGCTGGCTGCGTACGGAAAGCGCTGCGCCGATCCAGCCGAGCATCGCCGATACGGCCAGAAAGAGGAGGATCTGGCCGGCCGCCGGCATGTCGAGACCGAACTCAGCCGAGTAGAGATGGGCCAGCGCCGCGACTTCGGTATTGAGCGGAATCAGCACCACCCAGACCACCAGAAGCGCGAGCACTCCGCCGGCAAAGCCCTGCAGGGCACCGGTGTAATAGAACGGCCTGCAGATGAACGCATCGGTAGCCCCGATCAGGCGTGCGACTTCGATTTCCGCATGCTGGCTTGCGACCTGCAGGCGAATGGTGTTGAAGACGGCGGCAATGACTGCCAGCGCCAGCGCGAGGCCAACCAGCGCGACGGCCAGCCGCAACAGGTGCAGCAGGGACTCCATGCGCGCCGCCCAGGCCGAATCGATCTGCACGTGTTCCACCGACGGCAGTTTGCTGATGCGTCGGGCCATGCTTTCCTGCAGGGACACCGCGCCCTGTGCGTCGGCCGCTTCGCGCGACAGGCGCAGGATCCACGCGTCGGGAAGGGGATTGTCGTGCAGCGCGGCGAGAGCGGCCTGCATACCCGGCCGTTGACGCAATTCCTCGACCGCGTTCTCGCGCGGCACGAAACGCGCCTCGGCCACCCCGGCAAGCCCGCGCAGTTGAACACCCAGTGCGAGCGCGTCGGCACGCTTGGCATCGAGCGACAGAAACACCGAGATTTCGGGATCGCTCGCGAGGCGTCCTGAAACCGGCTCAAAACTGGCCACCAGCACGAGGCCAAGCAAGGGCAGGGCGAGGACAATGGCGACCGCGATCACGTTGAGTGCAATCGACAGCGGTTCGCGCAGCACGCGTACCAGCATCGCATCGAGTGCTACCCGATGGGAGGTTAGCCAGCGCATCATGGCGCGCTCCCGGCGAGGGGATCGGTTCCGAGTACCCGGCCCTGCTCGAGCCTAAGCAGGCGCGGCTTCACGGTCGTGAACAGGCTCTCGTCGTGGGTCGCGATGAGTACCGTCACGCCGACCTGATTGAACTGGCGAAAGATTTCCACTACCCGCAGGGCCGCGGCACGATCGAGGTTGGCGGTCGGCTCATCGGCCAGAAGCACCGCCGGCCGATTGACGATGGCCCGCGCAATCGCCAGCCGTTGCTGGTCACCACCGGCAAGCGCCGTTGGATTGGCGCGATCACGCTCGAGCAGACCGACTTTCTCGAGCGCGGCGCGCGCCCTGCGCGCGGCCACGCGCGGACTGGTGCCAACGATCAGAAGCGGCAGCATGACGTTCTCGAGAACCGTGCGGTCGGTAAGCAGCTTCTGGTCCTGGAAAATCAAGCCAAGATTGCGACGCAGATAGGGAATGGATTTGCGCGGCAGGCGGCTGATGTCGGCGCCGCTGACTATCACATTGCCACGGCTGGGTCGCTCGACGGCCGCGATGAGCTTAAGTAGCGTGCTCTTGCCGGCGCCTGAATTTCCCGACACGAAGACGAATTCCCCGGGCTCGATCGAGAAGCTCGCGCGAGTGAGCGCCTCCTGATTGCCGTAATACTTGTAGACTTCCCTGAATTCGATCACGAAGGTCGCCTTGCCGGGTCCGCCAAACGGTCCCGATTGCTAACGATGGATGCAGGCCGAATGATAACCTCGCCGCTGGTTCCGGCAAGCGCCGATCCCTCCGTGCAAAATTCCGACCTAGCGCAAGCCCAGCCGATGAACCACTTTCTGACTTCCAGTGACTCTGATGCCGCACTTCTGGGCGAGCGCCTGTCGGCCAGCCTCCTGGTGGTGGGTCTGTGCGCCCAATGGTGCAGCACCTGCCGCGAATTTGCGCCTCTATTCAATGAACTGGCGATGGCCCATCCGGGTGCGACTTTCGTCTGGCTCGATGTCGAGGACGACAGCGAATTGGCCGGGGAGATCGACGTCGACAACTTCCCGACGTTGGCGGTGTATCGCGATGGCCTGCCGGTGCATTTTGGCATCAGTCTGCCGCAGCTGCCGGTCGTTGCACGGCTGATCGGGGCGCTTGCCCAGGCAGAGGCGCGTGTGGTCGACGTGGCGCGCCCGGTGCGCGAACTACCGGCGCTCTTGGCACAGCACGCAAGATCCGCATCCGCGTAGTCCTGCAAGGGCTTACGAGAGGAGCGCTTCGACAAATTCGCGCGCGCGAAACGGCTGCAGGTCGTCCAGATTCTCGCCGACGCCAATGAAATAGACCGGGATCGGCGCGGCACGGGCAATCGCCGTCAGCACCCCGCCCTTGGCAGTACCGTCGAGCTTGGTGATGATGAGCCCGGTGAGCTTTAGTGCACCGTCAAATGCCTTGACCTGCGCCAGCGCATTCTGACCATTGCTGCCGTCAAGCACCAGCAAGGTCTCGTGGGGCGCACCATCCATCGCCTTGCCGATGACGCGCTTGATCTTTTTCAACTCTTCCATCAAATGCAGCTGGGTTGGCAGACGTCCGGCCGTGTCAGCGATCAATACCTGAGCCCCGCGCGCACGTGCGGCGGCAACTGCGTCGAAGACAACCGCGGCCGGGTCGCCACCGTCCTGCGAGATCACGGCGATGCCATTGCGTTCACCCCAGGCAAGGAGCTGCTCGCGCGCGGCCGCGCGAAAGGTGTCCCCGGCAGCCAGCAGAACCGTCTTGCCACGTCCCTGGAAGTGATGAGCGAGCTTGCCGATGCTGGTGGTCTTGCCGGCACCGTTGACGCCGGCAATCATCATGACAATAGGCGCCGCGCGTTCGAGATCGAGTTCCTTTTCGAGCGGCGCAAGCAATTCGATGAGGGCCTGTGCGAGCGCGCGCTTGAGCTCCCCGCCGTCCTCGATGCGCTCGCGCCGTGCGGTCTCGCGCAGCTTATCCATCAGGAACTGGCTGGCATCTACGCCCGCATCGGCCTGCAGCAGGACAGACTCGAGCTCCTCGAAGAGCGCTTCGTCGACGCGCGCGCCAGTGAATACCGCACTAATAGACGAACCGGTGCGTGCCAGCCCCGACTTCAGACGCGATAACCACGACGCACGCGCGGCAGGGGCTTCGGCTGGCGCGTCGGTTTTGCGCGAGGTAAACATCGTTGCGGGGATCGGTTGGGAGGGGTGCTACACTGGGCCGCAGTTTAACACTGCGCTGCGCCCGCCCTTTGCGGCGACACCAGGCGCGCGACCGGCACGCAATGTCGCCTGTTTCCCGTTCAGCAAGAACCAGTCCGGCCAAGCGCCCCTCCCACGCACCGCAACGGGTGCGCATAATCGCCGGCAAGTGGCGAAGGCTCCATCTACATGTCAGGGACAGCCAGGGGCTGAGGCCGACCCCGGATCGGGTGCGCGAGACCCTTTTTAACTGGCTCAATCATCAGTTCGACACCCACTGGAGCACTCGCCGCGTCCTGGATCTGTTTGCCGGCAGCGGCGCGCTCGGCTTTGAGGCGGCCTCGCGCGGCGCTTCCGCGGTAGTGATGGTCGACGACGCGGCGGCAGTCGTGACTGAATTGCGCGAGGCCAAAGAACGTCTGGGCGCATCCGATGTGGCGATTCGCCGTGCCGATGCACTGAGCGAGTTGCGCGAACTGGCGCGCCGCAGCGAACGTTTTGATCTGATTTTTCTCGACCCGCCGTTCAATCAGGGCTGGATCGAGCGGCTATTGGCGCCCGCGGTCGAACTGCTGGTACCTGGCGGCCTCGCCTATGTCGAGAGCGAAAAGCCGCTTAGTGCGACCGAATGCGAGGCGTTTGGCCTCGAGGTGCTGCGCGAAGACAAAGCGGGGCAGGTGTTCTATCATCTGCTGCGGAAAACGATACCTGCCGGCGAAGAGGGAAGATGATCATGGTGACAGCTGTTTATCCGGGGACCTTTGACCCGATGACTCGTGGTCACGAGGACCTGGTAAGACGCGCGTCCAAACTCTACGAGCGTTTGATCGTGGGGGTGGCCGATTCGCGCGCCAAGCGGCCATTTTTCACGCTCGACGAGCGGGTCGCCATTGCGCGCGAGGTGCTGGGCCACTACGACAACGTCTCGGTGTCGGGATTCTCCGGCTTGTTGAAGGATTTCGTACGCTCCAATGAGGCCACGGTGATTGTGCGCGGCCTGCGCGCAGTATCGGATTTCGAATACGAGTTCCAGATGGCCGGGATGAATCGCTATCTGCTGCCGGACGTCGAGACCGTCTTTCTCACCCCGTCAGATCAGTACATGTTCATCTCGGGAACGATCGTGCGCGAAATTGCCCAACTGGGCGGCGATGTCAGCAAGTTCACCTTCCCCTCGGTGGAAAAATGGCTCAAGGCCAAGGTCGGCGGGGAATAGTCCAGTTCGCGGCGCCTGGCGCGTCCACCAAGAGCGGGCCGCCATGGCCTTGATGATTACTGACGAGTGCATAAACTGCGACGTCTGCGAGCCCGAGTGTCCCAATCAGGCAATTTCGATGGGGCCGCTGATTTACCGGATCGATCCTCTGCGGTGTACCGAGTGTGTCGGTCATTTCGATGAGCCACAGTGTCGCGTCGTCTGTCCGGTTGCCTGCATTCCCAACGATCCCCTCTACGTCGAGACGCGCGAGCAACTGCTTGCCAAGCTGGCGCATCTGGGTCCGGCCGACCCGCCCGATGGTGCACCGGGCGCGCCCTCCTGATGGCCCTCGACCGGGTGGCGCGACGCCCCCCGTCGGATCGGGAAACATGCGCGGATGTACTCGCAAGTCGTTGGAGTCGCGCCCCGAATTGCCAGTTAGACTGGTAGTTGCCGCATCGTGGACTGCCCCGACAGGCGGGGTGCGCAAACGGAACTGCCGTGGCCAATCAATCAGGTATCTGGAATCTGGGCAGGGGCATGCGCGCAGCTTGGGTGCGCAATGGCAGTGCCTTGTTCGCCATTTTGCTGGTGCTCGTGGCCTGGCCGCTGCTCTCGCATGTCACCAATACTTCGCTCGCCGGCAAGGGGATGCTCGATCTCGGTCCGCGTACCCAGTGGATCGCTGATCCGGGCGCGAGCCTGTCGATTGCCGAAGTGCGCCAGCGGCCGGCCGGCGAGTGGCAGGGGCCGGATAGCCACTACCCGGCGCTCGGATTTCAGGACGAACCGGTGTGGTTTCGCGCGCCACTAGCTGCCCAGGACCTGCCGCGCGGGCCGCTGTGGCTCGAATTTGGCTTTCCGGTACTCACCCGGGTCGATGCCTTCCTGCTCGATGCGCGCGGCAACCTTGTCGCCCAGTGGACGACGGGCACCGGAATCCCGGTCACCGCCCGTCCCATTTCTGGGACCGCGCTGGTGGTCCCGCTGGAACCGCGTCCACGCGAGGGCGACCAGTTCCTGGTTCGCGTTCACACGGTCTCGGCAATGCGGGTGCCTTTGCACGTCTGGAACGCCGAGACCTTCCTGCGCGAACAAAACGCCTGGCACCTGGGCAGCGGGGTGGAGTTTGGTCTCCTGGTCGGCTTTCTGGTGATGGCGCTGTTCTTTGGCCGAGCGCTGCACGAACGCTACTTCAGCTGGCTCGCAGCCATGATCGGCTCCATGCTTGTCATTGCTCTCTATCGTACCGGCACGCTGGCCGCCTATCTGTTGCCGGGTGCCCCGGTGGCGCATCGCACGGTCTACTTTGCCGCCCTGGCCAGTCTGACGTGTTGTGTGGCCTATTCGCAGCGCTCTTCGCTGCGTCTGGCCGCCCATTGGCATGCTGCCGACGTTGTAATGCGGCGCGTGAGCTGGTTGACGCTGTTAGTTGGCATCACGGGTGTCCTCACACAGAGCGCGACCTATAACGCGGTGCTGCAGGTGCAATTGTGCATCGTCGTCTGCATGGTGCTGGTGCTATCGATTCTGGCGTGGCGACGCGGTTACCCCGGGGGCCTGCATTTTGCGGTCTTGTGGGTCCTCGTGATCCTGACCGGGGTCGGGCGGCTGGCCGGTGGCCTGTTTGGCCTTGGCCATCTTCCGGAGTATGTCGATGTGTTGCCCGAGGCGGGGGTGGTTCTGGGCGGGCTAACGATGGGCGATGCCCTTTCGATGCGCGTCCTGCGTGCCGAACGCGAGCGCGAACGCGCCCGTCGCAGTGCCGGAGAGTCGCTGCGGCGCTTTGAGCGCGTTTTCGATAATGCGCTCGAGGGGCTGTTCGTGTGGATCCCCGATTCGAGCTACCTGATCTGCAATCAGGCACTGGCGCGCTTTCTTGGCTATGAATCGCCCGAGGCCTTCGATCGCGCCGTCGCAGAGCCTGCCAATATGCTCTACGAACCGCAACGCTTTGCCGACATCGAGAGACGCCTGCGCAGTGATCGGGCGGTTCGCGAAGAAACGATTGCCCTGCGTCGCGCCGACGGCTCGCGCATGTGGGCGATCCTATCGATGCGGCGCGCCGGCTTCGAGGGAGGGCAAAGCGGCTTCGAGGGAGCGGTCGTGGATGTCACGGCCTTGAAGGACTCCCAGGAGCGCCTGCTGTCGCTGGCCAACCACGACCCGTTGACGGGGCTCGCCAATCGCCGCGCCTATGCCGATTTCATGGATGAACTCAAGCGCGGCCCGGACAGCCATGATCAACGCCACGTGCTGTTTTATATCGACTTGTCGCGCTTTAAGCTCGTCAACGATACGCTTGGCCATGAAGCCGGAGACCGGCTGCTCGCGCAGGCCGCCAAGCTGATTCAGTCACAGATCGGTGCCGGGGATCTCGCCGCGCGCCTCGGTGGTGATGAGTTTGGCGTGGTCCTGGTTGACGAGGACGATGCGGCGGCCGAGCAGGTTGGCATGCGCATCATCGAGCTTATCAGCGGTCTGCGTTTTGCCTGGGAGGGCAAGAGCTTTAGCATTGGCGCGGCAATTGGCGCGATCAGTTTTCGGGCGGGCGAGATGCCTACCGAGCGCTTGACCAGCATGGCCGATACGGCGTGCTATCTGGCCAAGGAGCAGGGTTCGGCCCGTCTGCACTGGTTCCACGAGGCGGCCGAGCAGGCCAGTCAGTACCAGCGGGAGTCAGGCTGGATCCCGCGCATCCAGCATGCGCTCGTCCACGGTGGCTTCGTGCTCTTCGGTCAGGAGATCCAGCCGATAGCGGCACCCGCCGGCAGACCCAAGTTCGAACTCTTGATCCGTTATCGCGCCGAAGACGGCACGATAACCCAACCGGCCACCTTCCTGCGTGCCGCAGAGCGCTACGGCTTGTCGACCACCATCGACGAGTGGGCCGTCCAGACTGCCATGACCTATCTGCGCAATCTCGCCGGCCGCGCGCAGCGGCCGCCGGTGTTGTCGATCAATCTCAGTGCGGCGGCCTTCTCCGACGACGATTTCCGCGAGAACCTCTTGTCGATGCTCGACACCAATTCAGATCTGTGCGACTGCCTGTCGTTCGAGCTGACCGAGACGATGGCCTTGCGCGACATGGTCAAGACCGTCAGCTTCGTCAATGCGGTGCGCGCGCGCGGCTGCACCGTTGCGCTCGATGATTTTGGCAGCGGATTTGCATCCTATGCCTCGCTGATCTCGATCCCCCTCGACTATCTCAAGATTGACGGATCTTTCATCCGCGGAATGGTCGACGATCCGGTCAAGGAGGCGCTGGTGCGCTCGTTCGTTGACATCGGTCGCAGCCTGAATGTGCGCACGATCGCCGAGTTCGTGGAGAGTAGTGCCACTCATGAAAGGCTGGCGCGCCTCGGGGTAGACTACGGGCAGGGATTCTATTATCACGCTCCCCAGCTGATGGTGGATTCGGTGTTCACCATCGCCGCGCAGGCTTAGCGCTGCTGGCCCGAGCCCTACCCCATTTCCCCGGACTCCTCGAAGCGGCACGGCGCCCCGATGCAAAAGAAGATTTCTCCCGCGCAGCTGCGTGTGGGCATGTATCTCGACAAACTTGGCGCGAGCTGGTTGGACCACCCCTTTTGGCGGCGCTCCTTCCTGATCGAAGATCCGGCCAGCATCGCGCAGATCGTCGAGCTTGGCATCACCGAGATATGGATCGATACTGGCCGCGGCCTTGACGTCGAAGTCAAGGCGCCGGCCGCAAGCCTGCCGGCCGCAAACTCGCCGGTGGATCCGGCAACGAGGGTGTTGGCCAATAAACCCGCGCGGGTCGTCGAGGAGGACCTTGTCTCGGCGATGGCGCGCGCGCAGCGCCTGTGCGAATCGGCACGCGGCGAAGTCGCCTCGATGTTTGGTGACGTGCGTATGGGTCGCGCGATCAATGTCGAATCGGTCGGTCCCCTGGTCGAGGAGATCGCGTCATCGGTTCGCGAGAACGCGGCGGCGCTGATTTCGGTAGCCCGCTTAAAGACCCATGATGATTACACCTACCTGCATTCGGTCGCGGTGTGCGCACTCATGGTCGCGCTGGCGCGCGAATTGGGACTTGACGAAGCCGAGGTCCGCAGGGCCGGCGTCGGCGGCCTGATGCATGATCTGGGCAAGGCCTTGATGCCGATCAACATCTTGAACAAGCCCGGCAAGCTGACCGACGAGGAATACGCTGTCATGAAGCTGCACCCGGCGGTTGGACATCGGCTGCTCGCCGAGGGTGGTGGCGCCGACGAAGCGACGCTCGAGATCGCGCTCCATCATCACGAAAAGATGGACGGCTCGGGATACCCAGGTGCGCAGGCCGGCGAGGGCATTACCCACTGGTCGCGCATGGGGGCCGTGTGCGACGTGTACGACGCCATCACCTCGAATCGCCCGTACAAGTCGGGCTGGGATCCGGCGCAGGCAATCCGCCGCATGAACTCATGGAAGGGGCACTTCGACGAGCGCATCCTGCGCGCTTTCGTCAAGAGTGTCGGCATCTATCCGGTTGGCGCCCTGGTGCGACTGCGCTCGGACCGCCTCGGAGTCGTCGTCGAGCCCGGCCGCTCATCGCTGATCAAGCCCAAGGTGAAGGTTTTTTTCTCGGCGCGGTCCCGGGAGCCGATCACCACCGAGATCGTAGATCTTGAGGCGGCACGCAGCCCGGACGCGATCGCCGGACCGGAAGATCCGGCGACCTGGGGCTTTACCCATCTCGTGCAGTTGTGGACACCCCAGTAGGGCTGCGGGCCTGCGGCGGGCGGCTCGAACGAAGCCGCCGCCGCGACGCTCAGTAGGCGCCCGCCGTCCAGGTACTGCCGCGCGCGGTGCCAGCGAAGTTGGTGCTGTAGCTCGTCGAGAGCGACGTGCCGAGCGCTGCCGCTGGCGAACCTGAACCGAGGGCCGCTTCTGTCGGACTGTAGGGTGTCGGTGATGCACCGAAGAACTGGTTGCTGCTCGAGGACACTCCGATGAGCAGGGGATTGGCGAACACGCTCTTGGTATCGGCTCCCGCGAACACGCTCTGCCAGGTCGCAAGGGCCACCGAATACACCGTGTCGTAGCCGTAGCTGAACATGGTCGTCGTCGGGCCGAAGTAAGCGTTGTGGTTCAAGGTGATTCCGGTCAGCGGCCCGCTCTGCTGGGCCGACCAGATCACCGGCGTATCGCTCATGAAGCCATAGACGACATTATTCTCGATCAGCGAGTTGCTATTGTTGCTGCCGTTGTTCTGCAGATAGATACCGGTGACGTAACTGTTGGCAACATCACCCTGGTACATCACGATGGTGTTGTTGGTGATCAGGGTGTTCTTCAAACCGTGATTGGCGATCGCGGTGCTGCCTTCGGCATAGTCGCGAATCCCGATGCGACAGTTGGCGAAGATATTGTTGTAGACCTGGGTGTTGGCGAGGTTGGCGTAGCCATTGCCGCCGTTGCTCGAACCCTGCTCGTCGGCCAGCATCGCGCACACGCTGTACTTGGCAAGCGTGTTCCAGGGCGATTCGCTGGCGTTGTAGTAGAGGAAATTGGCCGTGTTGGTCGGATGGTTGTAGAGGAAATTCTGGCGCGCGACATCGTTGGGCTGATTGTCGAAGTACAGGTTCACGCTCCAGTTATCAAACGCCACGTTCTGTTCGAAGACGGTGCTGCCACTTTGGACCCCTGAGAGGCTGCCGTACGAGAGAATGCCTTCGCCGCCGTTGTCGTGCACGATATTGCCGCGCGCCAAGCCGTTGTAGTTGTATGACCAGACCAGATTTCCGGCCCAGCCGCCGCCGTTCTCGGCAAAGCCATTATTGCCGCGCGGCCAGTTCAATAGCACGTTCTGGTAGGCGTGGGTGGTGATGACCGAATTGTTGTAGTTGTAGCCCGCGTTGTACTGGAAACTGACGGCCGCCTTGGCGTTGAATTTGATGTTGCAGTTGATCACGGTGATGTCGTGGCCATAACCCCAGATGCCGTTGGAGCCCGAGCCGCGCACTGTCAAGCCGTTAAAAACCAGAAACGAGCTGTTCCAGAAATAGACGTGATACTGGCCTCCGTCGCTGTTGGGTACCACGACATCAGCAGTTGCCGGGGCCACGCTGCCAAAGTCGGCGTAGATCTGGTTGGTACTGGAATTCCAGCCCCACATGCCGGAGCCGGAAGTCACGCCGGCGATTCCCACCTGAGGCGCGCTGGAGCCGCGCTGGCCCTGGGTCACCTGCTTGAGCGGGACGTCGTTGATGACGACACCCACGGGTGCACCGGCCGTACCGTCGGTGGAGGCGGCGTTCGGGTTATAGCTCGCTTTGTAGACGCTACCGGAGACCTGTGTCCAGCCCGTAACGGCCTGGCTGATGTCGAGAATCACTTCTCCATTTCCGTAGGCGCCAAAGGTGGTCAGTTTCGTCGCCGAGCCGTTGATGCCGTCATGCAGATTGATGCCCTCGCGGTACAGGCCGCCCTTGATAAGGACAGTGTCGCCGCCCGACTGGGAGACCACGCTGACCGACTTTGCGATCGTCTTGAATGCTGTCGCCACCGTCGTGCCGGCGTTCGAGTCCGAGCCGTTGGTACCGTCTACATAGTAGGTCTTGCCGCTCGTCGAGGGTGCCACGGTCGGCACGCTCTTGGTCCAGGTTGGCCAGGGATAGGGTCCGCCCACATCGGTCATACCGCCTACCACGGGACCGGAGGTCGTGGTCGTGGATTCGGTGAAGTAGACCTGGGTGAGTTCCGGCCACTGCATGCCGACCGTGCAGATCGGGTTCTTGCCGGTGCAATTTCCGGTCCAACTGGAGAAGGTCGAACCACTTGCGGCAGTGGCCGTGATCGTGACTGTGGAGTCGACGGCGAAATATCGGGTACAGACCCCCGGGCCTTGGCAAGCTGTCCGCGAGGGACTGAAGGTCAGGGTGCCGTTGCCCACGATCGTGGCCTGAAAGACATTGTTTACCTGAGCGGTCGCGGTCAGCTCCGCATGGTCTGCGCCCGACTGACTGTCGCCTGTGCCGCCGCCGCCGCAGGCGGCCAAGAGAGACACGCAGGAGACGGCGGCTATGCTCAGACGCAGGCGCCGCAGATTCGACAACAAGGCAGAAGTAATCATGGTCATCCAGGTAAAAGCGGGATGGCTTGATCGGTCGGCTCTGGCAAGCCGCCGGGCAAAAGCGATCCCTGCCGGTGCGCAAAAGCGCATCGACGACAAGCGGTCGGATACTGCTGATGCCGGCTGGATAGGAGCCAGCCGGCGGCGCGTGCGTGAACGAACTCGATCGATCGGTGCAGCTAGACGCCGTTCGGCCGGGCGGGCCCGAATTGCGCTTTGTTGCCAATCATCCGAGGTGACGGTCGGGCCGATCTGTCGGCGGCGTCCTCGCTAGGATGGGATTCACGCTGCCTGATCCGCTGTCTCGTGGCACCTGGGCTTTCAACTGTGAAAGTACCGTGCCTTCATCACAACACGTTGACAGTTTCGGTTGCGTGGCGTTCCGATGTAATCGGCGATCAACCGAAAATCGACTAGGTGAACATACGATTCTGCCTGTAGGACTACGCAAGGATTGCGCTAGGTGCTTAGTTTGGGTGTCGGCAGGCAGAGGACTCGATTGTCCGGGAGTTGCGTCCTCGTTTGTGCACGAATTTGGTGCGCGCGCGAGGCGCCCTTAACCAAGCCGATTCTTGCCCATTGCCGGCGCTGGGTTTGTCACGCCCGCAGATCAGGAGGGCCCCAAAGGTCGCAAAAGGCCGCAAAAGGCTGACGGCACGGGGCATCCGGCGCGTCTGCCGGGTGCTGATGCCAAATGTGAATTTTTCACAGTTGCTTGCGGGAATTCTTACTAATAATGGCGCCGCGTCGAGCCTACAGTGAAGCCATGGGATCGAGATGCACAGAGGACAGGGATCCCGCCACAACGAGGAGAGCGCCATGAACGACAAGCCTTCGAAATCCGAAACGGTCCTTGAATCCATCTTGCGCGGTCTGGTGGTCGCGATGGCAATTGGTCTGGTCGCCTGGGTTGGTTTGGCGGCTCGCGAGCTTGCGGCCCCGGCCAAGTCGAGCGTTGTCGCTTCGATCAGCCAACTCGCGGCAAGCGCATCTGCGGCGACCTGAAACCCACCCCGAACGCAGCACCTGCGTAACACGGCAACTTGGTTCGACCACTCACAGGGAGAGCACCATGGACACGCAACATACCGAAGACGAGCTTGAAATGGACAGCATGCTTCACGGCCTGGTAGTCGCAACCATGATTGGTTGCACCTTGTGGCAGGCGCTGGCGCCCCAGGTGATCCCGATGCTCACCGCACTGACGGTCTCCTGAATGCTGCGCGCCCCGCTAGTCCGGTCAGCGGACACGGGAATGGTGAATGTCGCACCCGGCTACCAGGCCTCCGGTAGCTTGCGCTGGATCACGATACGCTTGGCGTCGACACAGATATAGCCGCCGCGCGCGAGATCCTTGAGTATTTTGCTGACCATCTCGCGCGATGAACCGACGCGGTCGGCGATATCCTGGTGCGTGTAGCGCTCACGCATCTTGCGGACCCCGCCTTCGATGTCCGACTCGGTGGTCAAGAGCTCAGCGATGCGGCCGTAAACGTCCATTAAAGCCAGGCTCTTGATCCGGATGGTAGAGCGACGGATCAGGCGGATCAGCTTGATCACCAGGTGCGAGGCGAACTCCGGATAGTCACGCATGAATTCGCGCAGGTCTTCTGCGTAGACGACCGAACAGGAAGTCGGCTCGACGGTCATCACGGATGCGGCGCGTGTGCCGCCGTCCAGTGACAGCTCCCCGAGATATTCGCCCGGACCGAGAATACTGTAGACCACCTCCCGACCGGCCTGGCTGATCGAATAGACCTTCACGCGGCCCGCCAGGATGATGAAGATCGAGTCGCCCGGTTCGCCCTCGTTGATGATGACACTGCCAGGGGGATAGCGCCGGACCTGACCTGCCTCGGCAATGCGCAGCAGCACGTCATCGTCGATGGCGTCAACCGATGCCAAGCCTTTGGTTTTCTCCATCGACTAAGTATATTCCGGCGCGCCAGAGGGCAACAGGGATGCACGCGAGGCGATGCCGGGTGGTCGCTGGTCCTTGTGGTGTCCCAACTACATGGATGCAAATATAATTACCATCCATGTATGATGTGAGCCGCGCAAATCGGCGCGACTGACTGAGCACATTCTTGAAGGCGGTCAATGGGAAGACAGACCAAGCAGGACTTGCCCCTCCAGGTATTGAAGAAATTCCGGGTGATTTATGGTTCGGTGCGGCAGCATTTTCGCGACGTGGAAGCGTCCTGTGGCCTGTCGGGCTCCCAGCTTTGGATTCTGCGAGAGATCGATCGCACTCCCGGTGTCGGCGTTTCCGAACTCGCCACACGTTTGTCGGTACACCAGTCGACTTCGAGCCAGCTCGTCGAGAAGCTGGTGCTGCGCGGCCTGGTCTCCAAGCAGCGGTCCCGGGAAGATCAGCGCCGCGTGGGCTTGCTTGTTTCGCGCGAAGCACGCGAGCTGATCGCCCGGGCGCCTGGTCCGGCCAAGGGCATCCTGCCCGAGGCGCTCATGGCAATGTCCGCGAGCGCTTTGGTGGCGCTTGATGGGGGACTGGAGAAAGTGATCGAACAATTGGAAGTTCGAGATGAGAGATACGCCGACCGACATCTATCCGAGCTCTGAGAGACCGATCAACGTCGGACCCACAGCGTCCTCGCCTACGCTTGCCACCGGGCAGCCAGCGATCCCTATGGTTCCTTTGGCGAGCTCACACCGCACCGTGGTCTTGAGGCTCGCCCTCATGCTCGTGATCGGCGCTGCCATGCTGCTGGCAGCCAGTACCTGGCGCGTCTATGGACACACCTGGGACGAGCCGGAACATCTGGCGGCCGGTATGGAGTTGCTCGATCGCGGCAAGTATGAATATGACATCCAGCATCCGCCGCTCGCTCGCGTTCTGATTGCATTGGGCCCCTATCTTGCGGGGGCGCGTTCGCTCGGCAAGCCGCCCCCCGATGGAACACCGGAGGGAGTCGCGATCCTCTACGGGGGTGGTCACTATGATGAGTATCTGACGCTCGCCAGGCTCGGGGTGCTGCCGTTTCTGGGGCTGCTGTTGTTCGCGACCTGGCTATGGGCGCGGCGCATCGCGCGTTCCGATGGCGAAGCGCTGTTGGCCGTTTTGCTGTTCGCTGCCGTCCCGCCCGTGCTTTCTGATTGGCTGGCAGCTCGCCACGCTCGTGACGGCCTACCCGGACTACCTTCCCTACTTCAACGAGGCCGTCGCCAAGCCCGAGCGCGTTCTGGTCGATTCGGATCTCGCCTGGGGTCAGGACCTGCGCCGGCTCGAGCAGCGCCTCGCAGAGCTTAGAGTCGCTCAGTTCAGCTTCGCCTACCTCGGAACCGCCGATCTGAATCGTGAAACCTTTCCGAAGCTCACCCGTCTTGCGCCCGGGCAGATGGCCACCGGCTGGGTCGCCATCACCGCACTGGCACGCGTGCATGGAGGCGCGGGGTATGCATGGCTCGATGCCTACAGCCCGGTAGAGACAGTCGGCAAGTCGATCGACCTGTATTTCATTCCGGCGCCGCAATAGCGTTTGCCAGTGATCAAGTTCCCCACGCTTGCCGAGAGTCTGAGTAAGCATCACCTGACCAGTGCTGCGGCCTGGCACGATCGTCTTGTCATCTGGACCGCGGCGGCGGTGGCCGGCTTGTGCGTGGCTGGCTTCACCTTACTCACTGATCAGGCCTTCAGCCTTTTTGCCAGCCTGCGCGGATGGTCACGCTGGATACCTCTGGGCCTGATGCCGCTAGGGGGCGTCGCGATCGTAGCAATCACGCGGCGCTTCGCAGCCGGGGCCGCAGGAAGCGGCATTCCCCAGGTGATGACAGCACTCGATTCGAGCCTCAGCGAGGAGCAGCGTTCCACGTTTGTCTCACTCAGATTGTCGATACTGAAGGCCCTGCTGGCTGCAGCCGCACTGGCCTGCGGGTTTTCAATTGGTCGCGAGGGTCCATCGGTGCAGATCGCGGCGGGCGTGATGAACGCCTTCCGGGGTCGGTTTTCAAGCCGCTCGCTGATCCACTCGCGCGACCTGATCCTGGCCGGCGGTGCGGCCGGCATCGCGGCGGCGTTCAACGCGCCTCTGGCGGGAGTGGTGTTTGCCATTGAGGAGCTGTCGCGCCGTTTCGAGCAACGATGGAGCGGCCTGATCACTACCGCCATCATCATTGCCGGCGTCGTATCGATCTCGATTTTCGGCAACTACACCTACTTTGGCCAGATGCAGGTCAGGGAGTTAAGCCTGCACATCATTTCCGCGTCGATCGTCTGCGCGATCCTCGCGGGTCTGCTTGGAGGCTTGTTCTCCCGCCTGCTCATCCTCTCGTCAATGGGCTTTGGCGGCTTTCCGTCGAGATTCCGGCAAAGACATCCCCTGCTCTTCGCTGGGCTTTGCGGTCTGGCGGTGGCGATTCTGGGACTGATCAGCGACGGAGCCGCACACGGTAGCGGATACCAGCCAACCCAGGATCTCCTGGCCGCACGAGAATCCGTGCCAGTGGTATATACCGGCATCAAATTCATCTCCACCTGGATTTCCTACTGGAGTGGCATCCCGGGGGGCATTTTTTCGCCCTGCCTTGCGATCGGTGCCGGTTTGGGGAACGATGTCGCCTCTCTTCTTACCTCAGGCAATGCGACGCCCCTGATAGCCGTGGGCATGGTGGGTTTTCTCGCCGCAGTGACGCAAGCCCCCATCACTTCTTTCATCATCGTCATAGAGATGATTGACGGTCACGCGATGGTATTGAGTCTGATGGCCAGTGCCCTCGCAGCATCGGTGATCTCGAGGCTGCTTTCGCCTTCCCTATACGGTACGCTTTCGAAGCTGCAGCTCGGTGAACTTGAGCTCGTCTCCAAAGAGTCCCACTAGCGTCTGCTTCGCCCGTACTTACGAATTCGCGGACTGGATAGTCAGTTCACAGTCTAGACATTGAACCGGAAGTGCATGACGTCTCCATCCTTGAGCACGTACTCCTTGCCTTCGAGGCGCATCTTGCCCTTCTCCTTGGCGCCAGCCTCACCCTTGCCGGCGATGTAATCGTCGTAGGCAATCACCTCGGCGCGAATGAAGCCACGCTCGAAATCGGTGTGGATGACTCCGGCCGCCTGGGGTGCGGTGGCACCGACCGGAACGGTCCAGGCGCGCACTTCCTTGACGCCCGCCGTGAAGTAGGTCTGCAGACCCAGCAGCGAGAACGCAGCGCGGATCAGGCGATTGAGACCGGGCTCGGTCATACCCATGTCGGACAGAAAGACTTCCTTGTCCTCGTCGGACAGGTCAACGATTTCGGACTCGAGGGCAGCGCAGATGGCGACCACCGGCGCGTGGTGCGCGTTGGCGAATTCGGCGAGCTTGTCGAGTAGCGGATTGTCCTTGAAACCATGGTCGGCGACATTGGCGACATACATGGCCGGCTTGGCGGTGATCAGACACAGTGGCTTGATCAGTTCGCGTTCCTCGTCATCGAGCGCGAGCGAGCGCACTGGCGCTGCCTGATCGAGGTGGGCGCGCACGCGCTCAAGTGTCGCGACCAACTTGGCCGCCTCCTTGTCGTTGCCCGACTTCACCGACTTGGCGTAGCGCTGGTAAGTCTTCTCAACCGTGGCCAGGTCCGCCAGTGCCAGTTCAGTCTGGATCACCTCGATGTCGGCGATCGGATCGACCTTGCCGGCCACGTGAATGATGTTGGGATCTTCGAAGCAGCGCACCACATTGACGATGGCATGGGTCTCGCGTATATGGGCAAGAAACTGGTTGCCAAGCCCTTCGCCCTTGGATGCGCCAGCGACCAATCCGGCGATATCCACAAACTCGACCACGGCGGGCATGATGCGTTCCGGAGAAACGATCGCGGCCAGGGCCGCCAGCCGCGGGTCCGGCACCTCGACGACACCGACGTTGGGTTCGATCGTGCAAAACGGATAGTTTTCGGCGGCGATGCCGGCCTTGGTAAGCGCGTTGAACAGCGTCGATTTGCCGACATTGGGCAAGCCGACGATGCCGCATTGCAGAGCCATTGTGAATCCTTCTGGAGACGGTCGCGGGATCGGCGGGGATGGGTGACGGCGCCGATTCCGGAATGGGACCTGGGCGCGAACGCGGCGCTGGGCCGCCGGATCCGGCAAAAGCCGATATTGTATCCGCTCCGGTAGTGCGTCCGGCCTGCCTCGCCGACCTAGAGCGGGCGCACCCGCGCCAGGTCGGGCCGCTGGCAAAACTCCAGGAAGGCTTCGGCCAGTCGCTCGCATTCGGACAGGGCGCGGCGCCAGCTCGCCACACGCGCGTCATGGTCCGCGCCAAAGCGGTAAAAGTCGCGCCGGTCGGGCAGTTTGCCCAGGGGCAGGGTGCGAAGAAAGGCCGGTGATGGCGCGATCAGGATGACATTGTCCAGAGCCGCTCCCGAGGCCCGTCGCCAGGGCAATGATTTGTCGAGCCAGCCCGGCACGATGTGGTCGACGAAATGCGGGTAGAGCACGAGTTGCTCAAGCCGGTTCCATGGCCAGGCGAGGTGGTAGTCGACCATGCCGCCATCCCAGTACAGACCGCGCGGCGCGGCGTCGATGTCGCGAACCGGCTCGGCAAGGAGGGGAATCGTGCCCGAGGCGAGCAGCGCCTCTGAAAGATTGGCCGCGTGAAGCGGGACCTGCACGGCACCAAAGCGATCGCGCGGGTCCAGGTGACTGGCGTCGTCGGAGCTGAAGATGACGCGCTCGAAAAAGTGCCCCAGACGCACGCGCGAGCCAAGATTGGCGAGCGCCGCCGCGCCAAAGCGGGCCTTGGAATAACGCTGGGCAAGCAGCCCGCGGGTACGCGTGGTGACAACCGTCAGCTGACGCGTGGGCTGCCATTCTGGCGACGCACCGAGCACCTGCCTGACAATTTGCTGGCACTGATCGGAAACCTGACGCGCGCTCGGACGGGCAGGGTAGCGCTGCGCCAGATAAGCCTCGGCAAGGCGATCGAGTGCCGCAACGCTATCGGTCTGGGCGGCGGCTGCCATGCGCCATGCACCGATCGATGCCCCTGCGAGCACCACGCGGCTTTGCCCGAGCCACTGGCCAAAGAGCAGCTTGTCGAGCGGGATCAGCGCTAAACCCTTGGGGCCGCCCGCGGCGGCAGGAATGGCCGCGATGTCGCCGGCTTGAAGCCCCTCTCGCGCAAGATGAGCGCGGGCGCGCGCTCCCGCGCGGATCGTGATGGCATCGATGCGGGATAGTCGGGTCACGGCGCTATTTGGTGTGAAGCTTCATCATCGCCGCTTCCATCGATCCACTGAAGGTATCAGCAAGCACGACCCGGGCACGCTCGATGGCCTCATCGATCAGCGTCTGCTCGTCGCGTCGGGGCGTGTGCAGCACGTAGTCGACGACTTCCTGATCGGAATTGCGATCACGCGGATGTCCAATGCCGATGCGCAGGCGCCAGAAGTCCGGTGTGCCAAGCTGCGCGGCAATGTCGCGCAGGCCATTGTGCCCTGCATGGCCGCCCCCGCGCTTGAGCTTGGCGACGCCCGGAGCAAGATCGAGTTCGTCGTGTGCGACGAGTATCTCTTCGGGCGCGATTTTGTAGAAGCGCGCGACCGCGGCCACCGATTGGCCCGAGTGGTTCATGAAGGTTGTTGGCGTGAGCAGCCAGACATCGCCCGCGCGCGCCAGCCTGCCGCGAAAATCGCGCTCATTGCGCAGTGTGGCGCGCATCTGTGCGGCCTGCTGCTCAAGCAGCCAGAAGCCGGCGTTGTGGCGGGTCGCCTCGTACTCGGACCCGGGATTGCCCAGACCTACCAGGAGCTTGATTGACATGCGCGGCAAGGCGAAATGAAGGGTGCCTGATTGTACTGTCTCACCGTGTTCTCCCGCGGCGCGCACCCAAAGCGGCGGCCTCGAACGCGGTATAATTGGGCTCACTCCTGCTAGGCCCGGTACGCACCCCCGCGCTCGACTGATCGGGTGGATCCGCGACCGCGCGCCGAGGCGAGATTTGCGAGGCAAGTGGCGGCACCTTCGCCGCCGGGCAGCGGAGTGTCGGAGTCCCCCATGTCATTTCAGAACCAGGATCTAAGGTCGCTGATGGCAGCGCTCGCGTTCGCTGCCGACAAGCATCGTGACCAGAAGCGCAAGGGTGCTGATGCAAGCCCCTACATCAATCATCCCATCGAAGTAGCACGCATTCTCGTGGAAGAGGGAGCGGTGAGCGATCCGGTGGTGCTGCTCGCTGCCATCCTCCACGACACCATTGAGGATACCGCCACGAGCGAATCAGATCTGCGCGAGAATTTTGGGGATGCGGTGGCCGAGGTCGTGCTCGAGGTCACCGATGACAAGTCGCTCGAGAAAAGCGAGCGCAAGAGAATGCAGGTCGAGCATGCGCCACATCTGTCGGAGCGCGCGAAGCTGGTTAAGCTTGCCGACAAAATTGCCAACGTGCGTGACGTCGCCGAACGTCCTCCGCAATGGCCACTGGAGCGCCGTCAGGAATACTTTGACTGGGCCCAGCGCGTCGTACAGGGTCTCTCAGGTACCAGCGCCGCTCTCGAGGAGGCATTCGCCAAGGCGTATGCCAAGCGGCCGAACCTGACAAACTGAAGCTGCAAGGTGCCAGGCCACATCAGCCTGCGGTCTGCGAATTGACGGAGCGGCTCGCTTGGACAGACTGATGGGCGTGGGTGGTCGCTGCGTTGGGCGTCAGATCGAAGGCCGCAGCCAGGGGCAGAACGGACCAGACGAAGATGGCGGTCATGAATAGCGCGCCGGACAGATGATTCGATGCACTCTTGTAGGACTTGAACATGATGGACTCCAGGTTTGCCGATGCGCACGGAGTGGCGCGTCGTGAATGCAATATAGGAGAGGCCCGCTGCGCGACAAAGCACGGATCGACGAAGTGCAGAATTCGCGGAGCGAACGCCGCTTAAAGGCGTTCCGGC
>CAJCHO010000132.1 GCA_903970145.1 Mycobacteriaceae bacterium
GAAATTGCTGATGCGCTGCTCACCCCCGGTGCGAATGAACAGGTCCGGTTCCGGCAGATCATGCATCGCGAGGTGCGGCTGCAGTTCGGTCTCACTGATGCGGGTGGGTTCGTGCCCCAGACTCGGGTCGCGGGCGAGCATGGTGCGCACCGCATTGAGGATGTCCCAGCGCCCGCCGTAATTGGCCGCCACGGTCAGCACCAGCCGTTGCCCGGGCGCCGTGTCCGCTTCGCCCTTCTCGATGAGCTCGCGCAGGCGCGCCTCAAAGGGACTCAGATCGCCGATCACGCGCAGCCGTACGCCGGCTTCGACCAGGCGTTCGATCTCGCGCTCAAGAGCCGATACGAACAGGCGCATCAGGAGCGTCACCTCATCGGGTGGGCGGCGCCAGTTCTCCGAACTGAATGCGAATAGCGTGAGGTGGCCGACCCCGCGCTCAATGCACGCCTGCACGATATCGCGCACGCGTTCGACCCCCTTGAAGTGCCCGGCAGCGCGCGGCAAATGCCGCTTGAGTGCCCAGCGACCGTTGCCATCCATGATGATGGCAACGTGCTGCGGCACAAGGCTCGCATCGGGCACGGCAAGGGTTGAGCTGACTGGGCGGTTCATGGTCCGAGGTCGCGACCAGGCGGCGCTAAGCGCGTCGCGCTCACACCGTCATGATCTCGGCTTCCTTTTGCGCTAGGGCCTTGTCGATTTCGGCGACAAAGCGGTCGGTAAGCTTCTGAATATCGTCCTGGGCGCGGCGTTCCTCGTCCTCGGAAACGGTCTTGGCCTTCAGGGCGTCCTTGAGGTGGGTGTTGGCGTCGCGTCGCAGATTGCGGATCGCGACCTTGGCGTTTTCGCCCTCGCCCTTGATCACCTTGGTGAGGTCGCGGCGGCGCTCTTCGGTCAGGGCGGGCATCGGCACCCGGATGGTTTCGCCCATGGCCGCCGGATTCAAGCCCAGATCAGACTCGCGAATCGCCTTCTCGATGGCCTGGACCATTTTCTTTTCCCAGGGCTGTACCGAGATGGTGCGTGCGTCCTGCAGGGTTACGTTGGCCACCTGGGCAATTGGCACGAGCGTGCCGTAATAGTCGACCTGTACGTGGTCCAGTATCCCGGTATGGGCCCGTCCAGTGCGCACCTTCGAAAGATCGGCTTTGAGAGTTTCGAGCGACTTCTGCATCTTTTGCTCGGCACCCTTCTTGATCTCGGCGATGGTCATACAGACTCCTTTTGATCGGCAGCTATCCTAGACGTGCACCAGGGTGCCCTCGTCGGCGCCCTGTATAACCCGCATCAAGGCTCCGGGTTTGGTAATCGAGAACACATTGATCGGCAGGCGCTGGTCGCGACACAGCGCAAAGGCCGTAGCATCCATGACCTGCAGGCGCTTGGCGATCGCCTCATCGAAGGTGATCGTCTTGTAGCGCGTCGCATCGGGATGGGTCTTGGGGTCGGCGCTATAGACGCCATCGACTTTGGTGGCCTTGAGAACGATTTCGGCGCCGATTTCCGCGCCGCGCAGGGCAGCGGCGGTGTCGGTCGTGAAAAAGGGATTGCCGGTCCCGGCGGCAAATATCACCACCCGCCCCTCTTCGAGGTGGCGCATTGCCTTGGGACGTATATACGGCTCGACCACCTGGTCGATGCGCAGCGCCGACTGCACCCGGGCGACGAGTCCGGCGCGCTTCATGGCGTCCTGCAGCGCCAGCGCATTCATGATGGTCGCGAGCATACCCATGTAGTCGGCGGTCGCGCGATCCATGCCGGCCGCACCGGGTGCCACGCCGCGGAAAATGTTGCCCCCGCCAATGACGATAGCCACCTCGACGCCGGCGCCGGAGACTTCGGCGATGCCGGCAACCATCTCCTCGATGGTCGTACGGTTGATCCCGAACGCGTCCTCGCCCATCAAGGCTTCACCGGACAGCTTGAGCAGAACGCGCTTGAAGGCAAGACTCATGGATGCATCAACCTTCCTTGACGAGCGGGTCCAGGATCATAAAAAAATCCCGTGATCGGGCCCGGATCACGGGTAGCGCCATTATCGCCCAGTTTTATGCCATCGCGGCCGGGTCCGATCCGGGGCTCCTCTCGGCATCCTTGCGCAGCTTTTCGACTTCGGCGCCGAAATCGTCGCTGCGCTTTTCGATCCCTTCACCAACCACGTAGAGCACGAAACGGTTGACCTTGGCGTCGTTAGCCTTGAGCATCGTCTCGACGGTTTCGTCGCGATTCTTCACGAAGGGCTGACCCAGGAGGGCGACCTGCGCGAGGTACTTGTTGATCTGGCCATCGACCATCTTGGCGACGATTTCGGCGGGCTTGCCGGACTCGGCCGCTTGGGCAAGAAAGATCCTACGCTCGGCCTCGATCTTCTCGGCAGGAACTTCGTCACGCGACACGCACAGCGGCTTGTCCGCAGCAACGTGCATGGCAATGTCCCGTCCGACCTGATCGTTAGCCGCCGCGAAGTCTACGAGCGCGCCGATCTTGTTGTTGTGCACGTAGCTGGCCAGCTTGCTGGCGGTCTGCAGACGCGCAAAGCGACGGATGGTGATGTTTTCGCCGATCTTGCCAACGAGCGCCGTGCGCACGGCCTCGACCTGCGTACCCTCGATCGAGAGCGCCGACAGGGCTGCGACGTCAGCGGGATTGGCGCTGACCACGAGCCCGGCGAGATTCTGCGCGAAGGCGAGAAATTCCTTGTTCAACGCGACGAAGTCGGTCTCGCAATTGACTTCGATGATTGCGCCCACGCCTGCCTCGACGCGAATCGCGACCACGCCTTCGGCGGCCACCCGTGCGGCGGCCTTGTTGGCCTTGTTGCCAAGCTTGACGCGCAGGAGTTCCTCGGCACGCGCCAGGTCGCCCTCGGCCTCAGTCAGGGCCTTCTTGCATTCCATCATGGGCGCGTCGGTCTTCTCGCGCAGTTCCTTGACCATTGCCGCGGTGATTTCCGCCATTTTCGTGCTCCTTGAAGCGATTACGTTCCTGTCGATTGCCGATGCGACCAAAAAAAAGGGGTGCTCGCGCGACCCCTTTTTGCGCGCTGCGGCTCTACTTACGCGTTGGCGCTGACCTCGACGAAGTCGTCAGAGCCGGTAACTGCCTCGACGATTTCCTGGGCGGCGTTGCTCTTGCCTTCGAGAATCGCGTCGGCGATGCCGCGCGCATAGAGGCGAATCGCACGGCTCGAGTCGTCGTTGCCGGGGATTACATAGGCCACGCCTTCCGGGGTGTGATTGGTATCAACCACGCCGATAACCGGGATATCCAGTTTCGCCGCTTCGGTGATGGCACCCTTGTGGTAACCGACGTCGACCACGAAAATCGCGTCCGGAACGCCGGCCATGTCCTTGATGCCGCCAATACTCTTTTGCAGCTTGACGACTTCGCGCTGAAAGCCCAGGGCTTCCTTCTTGCTCATGCGCTCCAGGCCGCCATCGAGGATCGTCGCTTCCATGTCCTTTAGCCGCTTGATCGAAGCCTTGACGGTCTTGAAGTTGGTCAGCATGCCGCCCAGCCAGCGCTGGTCGACGAAGGGCATGCCGCAGCGCTGCGCCTCTTCGGCAATGATCTCGCGCGCCTGGCGCTTGGTGCCGACGAACAGAACCGTGCCGCGATTGGCTGCGAGGCGTCGCGCATACTTGATCGCCTCGCCGTAGTTGGCCATCGTCTTTTCGAGATTGACGATGTGAATCTTGTTGCGCTGGCCGAAGATGAAGGGGGCCATGCGCGGGTTCCAGAAGCGCGTCTGGTGACCAAAGTGGACACCGGCTTCCAGCATTTCTCGCATTGTGACTGCCATGTATAGCTCCAAGAGGGTTAGGTCTAAAGCGTGCGCTGGATCGGTACGACCTTGCGGTCTGCCAACACCCTGGATGCGAACGCTCGGGTTTTTAAGGACTCTGCCGACCGGGGTGCCAAACTTCGCACACCTCCAAAACTCCGGACAGCCTTGAATTATAGCAATATTTTCGGGTTTAGCTCAAGCGCCGCGACTATTCCTGGAAAAACTGCTCGCCGGACACACGGCGCTTGAATTGGCCCCTAGCGCACCCATTGTCAAGAAAGTGCAGTCGGGCGCGGCTCGGCGGCCGTCGGGTTTGCTAGGCGCAGTCGCTGCCGCTATCCTTGATCCCATTCGAATTCTTGCAGGCTGATATCGTGGTAGCAAAATCTCCGGACGACATAGAGGGCATGCGCATCGCCGGGCGGCTGGCTGCCGAAGTGCTCGATTTCATCGCCCCGCACGTCAAACCCGGTGTCAGCACCGGCACCCTTGATCGCCTGTGCCACGACTACATCGTCGAGGTGCAGCAGGCCATTCCGGCTCCGCTTAACTATGCGCCAGCCGGCTACAAGCCCTATCCCAAGTCGATCTGCACCTCGGTCAATCACCAGGTCTGCCACGGCATCCCGGGTGACAAGGTGTTAAAGGGTGGCGATATCGTCAATATCGACGTCACCGTGATCAAGAACGGCTTTCACGGTGACACCAGTCGCATGTTCGCGGTGGGCGAATCCTCGGTCCAGGCGCGTCGCCTGTGTGAGATCACCTATGAATGCATGTGGCTCGGGATCCGCGAAGTTCGACCCGGCGCGCGCCTGGGTGACGTCGGGTATGCGATCCAGCAGCACGCCGAGCGCAGCGGCTTTTCAGTGGTCCGCGAATTCTGCGGTCACGGCATTGGCCGCAAGTTCCACGAAGACCCGCAAGTCCTGCACTATGGGCGCCCGGGCACGCTTGAAGAGTTGGTACCGGGAATGATTTTCACGATCGAGCCCATGATCAACGCCGGGCGTCGCGAGATCCGCGAACTGGCCGACGGCTGGACCATCGTCACCAAGGATCACAGCCTGTCGGCTCAGTGGGAGCACACGGTGATGGTCACCGAATCCGGCTTCGAAGTGCTCACGCTCTCCGAGGGCGCGCCGGCGTCACCGCGGCTGGCGAGCTAGCGCCCGCGCGGCGCGGCGCACCAGCCCCCTTGTCCCATGAGTCTTGCCGCCGGGCCAAGTTCTGCTGACCAGCCGCCTGCGGCCGCGATCACGTCGCCCGGCCCGCAAAGTCCGCGCGCTCGACTGGCGCTGCGGCGTGCGGCCGCGATTGCGGCGTTCGAAGAGCATGGACAGGCCCTGCGGCTGCTGCGTGAACTGACCCGGTCGGTCGATGAAGTACTGCGCGCCTGCTGGAACGAGGCCCGCCTGCCAGCGCGCGCGAGTCTGGTCGCCGTCGGCGGCTATGGCCGGGGCGAACTTTTTCCCTCCTCGGACATCGATGTCCTGATCCTCTTGCCCGAAGAGCCCGATGCGAACGTGGGCGACGCCGTCGAAGGCCTGATTGGCAGACTCTGGGATCTTGGGCTCGAAGTCGGCCATAGCGTGCGCACCGTCGAGAACTGCGTTGCCGAAGCAGCCCGCGACATCACCGTGCAGACGAGCCTGATCGAAGCCCGACGGGTGTGCGGTGCCAACGGGCTTTACGAGCAATTGACTAGGGCGGTCGCCGCCAATCTGGACGTGAGGCACTTTTTTCGCGCCAAGGTCCTCGAAGTAAACCAGCGCCACGCAAAGTTCCAGGACACGCCCTACGCACTTGAACCCAATTGCAAGGAAAGTCCAGGTGGCCTGCGCGATTTGCAGGTGATCCTGTGGATTGCGCGCGCCTCCGGCCTTGGCCATAGCTGGGGCGAGCTCGCGCAGCGCGGCCTGTTGACCCGCGTCGAGGCGCGCAAGCTGCAATCTGACGAGGCTTTCCTGAAAATGATCCGGGTGCGCTTGCACCTGATCGCGCGGCGCCGTGAAGACCGCCTCGTGTTTGACGTCCAGGAGGCGTTGGCCGAGCGCTTCGGATTCGTCGCGACCGCGCAGCATCGCGCCAGCGAAGTCCTGATGAAGCTCTACTATCGCGCTGCCAAGTCCGTTACTCAGCTCAACGACATTGTGCTGCAGAACATCGAGACCACCCTCTTCCCCTTTGATCGCAGTTCGGCGCAGGCGCTCAACAAACGATTCCAGGTGGTGGGCAAGCTGCTCGATATCACCTCGGAGGATGTGTTCCGCCGCCATCCCGCGGCGCTGCTCGAAGCCTTTTTGATCATGCAGCAGCGCTCCGAGCTCAAGGGAATGACGGCGCGCACCCTGCGCGAGATCTGGCACGGGCGCACCCTGATCGACGCGCGCTTTAGGCGCGATCCAGCCAATCGCGCGCTATTCCTGTCTATCCTGCAGCAGCCACGCGGCATCGTGCACGAGCTGCGGCGCATGAATCAGCTCTCGGTGCTGGGGCGCTACCTGCCCGTCTATCGACGCATAGTCGGTCAGATGCAGCATGATCTGTTTCACGTTTACACGGTCGATCAGCACATCCTGATGGTGGTGCGCAACCTGCGGCGCTTCACGATGGTGGAGTTCGCCCACGAATACCCTTTGTGCTCGAAACTGGTCGGGGGCTTCGAGAAACCCTGGCTGCTCTATATCGCGGCGCTGTTCCACGATATCGCCAAAGGCCGAGGCGGCGATCACTCCGAGCTCGGCTGCCACGATGCACGGCGTTTTTGTCGCGAGCATGGACTCGCACCTGGTGACGCCAGACTGGTTGAATTCCTCGTCGCTCATCACCTCGAAATGTCACGGATCGCGCAAAAGGAAGACCTCTCAGACCCACGCGTGATGGACGGCTTCGCGCGACTGGTAGGCGATGAGCGCCACCTGACGGCCCTCTATCTGCTCACAGTCGCAGACATCCGCGGCACCAGTCCGCGGGTCTGGAACGCCTGGAAGGG
>CAJCHO010000133.1 GCA_903970145.1 Mycobacteriaceae bacterium
GCGCGATCGGCTTTTCCAGAAAATCGATTGCGCCAATGCGCGTGGCCTCGACCGCCGTATCAATCGTGCCATGACCGGACATCATGATGACCGGCATGGTCAAGGCGCCCAGTGCCGCCCATTCCTTGAGCAGCGTCACACCATCCGTGTCGGGCATCCAGATATCGAGCAGGACCAGATCCGGAACATCGGATTGGCGAAACCCGCGCGCCTGCGCCGCGTTTTCCGCCAGATGCACTACGTGCCCCTCGTCACCCAGGATTTCGGAGAGCAGCTCGCGAATCCCGATCTCGTCGTCCACCACCAGTATGTTAGCCATCGACTGCCCTTGACTCCTCGTACGAGATCATCCGTACATTCTGCCCCAGACCACCGGCCGCGCCAACGAATCGCTCACGCCACCGCCAATTGACGGGCCACGACGCGCGTGAAGAGCAGCGAGACGCAAGCCCCACCTTCATCGCGATTCCGCAGCTCGATGCGTGCATCGTGCTCGTCCGCAATTTTCTTGACCACCGCCAGGCCGAGACCCGTGCCGCGGGACTTCGTAGTGACGTAGGGCTCGAAGGCGCTGGCGAGGATTCTAGCGGGAAAGCCGCTCCCGTTGTCACTAACCGTCATCCGAACCATTGCTTCAGCACCGCTGCGCGCGGCCGCGCTAATGCGCGATTCCACCCGTTCAGTGACAATTTCCACATGCGCGCCGTCGCGGTCCTGGGTTGCGTCCTGCGCATTTTGCACCAGGTTGTGAATGACCTGGCGCAGCCTCGTGGTGTCACCCATCACCAGGGGCAGGTCATTTGCCAGATTCAGCACGATACCAGCAGCGCCATCCTGTCCGGCCCCTACTCCATAAAGCGCCAGCACCTCGCGGATAAGACCGTTCAGATCGATCGGGACGACATCTGACGAAGCCGCCTTTCCGTAGTCGCGAAAATCATCAACCATGCGCTTCATCGCACTGACCTGATTGACGATCATCGTCACACCGCGCTCTACTATCTCATAGTAGGCCGGTTCAATCTTGCCCTGCAGTTTCATGGCAAGGCGCTCGGCCGAGAGCTGGATCGGTGTCAGGGGATTCTTGATCTCGTGTGCGAGCCGGCGCGCCACCTCGCCCCAGGCAATCGAACGCTGCGCCGAGATCAGTTCGGTAATGTCGTCAAACACCACCAGATAACCCTGCACGTCGCCGACCGGACAGCGTGATCCGCGCGCCAGGAGGGTCAAGGGTACCCGGTCTGCGCCACGGTCCGCCGCGCTCGCACCCCGGGCGAGCTCGATCTGCAATTGCCAGTCCGTGCCGCCGGCGGTCTGTTCGGCAAATGCGCGCTCGATTGCCGCACCCAGGGGGACCAGATCCGCGTCGTCGCCCAGGCGATGACCGAGCACCTCGGCAAGGTCGATCGCCAGTATGCGATCGGCCCCGCTGTTGGCGGTCACAACCCGAAATTGATCGTCGAACACCAGCACGCCCGTCGACAGATTGGCGAGGATGCTCTCCAGATAGGTCTTGGCGTTCTCCAATTGAGTGCGGTTGCGCTCAACCGACATCTGAGCGTCGCCGAGCTGGCGCGTCATCTCATTGAAGGACTGCGTCAAGGTGCCGAGTTCATCGTGGGTTTCGATACCCGGCATCGGCCGAAAATCGCCGCCGGCGACCGCCTTGGTGCCTTCGGCAAGCAAAAGCAGGGGCGCCGTCAGCCAGGTCGCAAGCAGAAATGCCGAGGCCAGTGCCGCGAACACCGCGAGCAGCAGGCTCAAGGTGAGCGTGATGGTGTACATGCGGCGCAGGGCCGAGCGCGACAGGGAGAGCTCCTGATAGTCGCGCACACCGTTCTGCACTTCCTCGGCATTGCGCGCGACGGCCTCGGGAACCGGTTGCAGCAGCTGCAGGTAAAGTGTCTCGTTCTGGAATGCGGCAAGATCGTTGCTGGGCACGGGCACCACCACCCGCAGCGTAAGCCCGGAGCGCGTGCGCTCACCCTCGGGCGATGCCGTCTCGAGCGCGGTGTATTCGCCGGCCTGCTTGATCTGGCGCAACACGTTGGCCGGCAGGAGATTGGGAACGAGGGGCTCAAGCGAATTGGCGCTGGCACTGGCCAGCACACGCCCGCTGCTATAGACAAGCAGTGCATCCTGGACACCGTTCTGATCGCGCAGCCGGTTCAATTCGTTGGGACGCGTGGCGGGCGCGACATCAGCCAGTGAAGAAGCGATATTGCGCGCCTTGCCGTGCAGATCAACCAGCATCGCATCAAGCACCGTGTGCCCGAGATTGAGCCCCGACTCCAAGGCCTTGTCCACGCGCACGTCGAACCAGGACTCGATACTGCGCGAGAGGAACTGCACGGAAACGAGATAGATCACCGCGCCCGGAATGACTCCCATCAAGGCAAACGACAGGGCAAAGCGCAGCATCATGCGCGCCCCGAATACGCCCGCCCGGTAGCGCCGGACCAGACGCGTCACCAGCACCGTAACAAAGCCCAGCATAGCCAGAGCAATACTCGCGTTCAGGCCGAGCAGAACCGGATAGGCGCGCTCGAACAAGGGCGTATTGGACGAAGCCGACGCCAGCAGGAACAGCAGTACGCCACCGACCGCACAGGTCAGGATCAGCGCGTAGCGCAGCGTGCGCGTGCGCCAGAAGGGACGGCTACTGCGCCGCCACATCATTTTGCGACCTCGAAGCCAAAGCGGCGCCAGTCCGACTGAAGGTCCCACTCGCGATTGGTAATCGCATTGAGCTGGAAGGGTTTGGGTAGCTGCGAGGTATCCAGACGCATGCGCACGGAAGCGGTGTATTGCTCACCCGGATGCACCGCGCTGCGATCGACCACGCGCCAGTCGCGCAGGCTCGTCAGCACACCGATCGCCTCGCCCAGAGTCGGGAACCCGAGCTGCAGATTGCCCGTCGACAGGCGGTACTGGCGCGTGAGCGCGTGATAGGACAGGCGGTAGGTCATCGAAGTGCTCGCGCTCTTCTCGTCGAACCAGTACCAGCGTGGTCGCGTAAGCTCGAATTCAACCACGAAATAGAGCGACATGCCGCGCTCTAGCGCCTGCTCGAGATCCGGGCTCAGACCGAGGTTGAACTGCGCATTGACGGCAAAGCCGTCCTCAAAAGGGTCGAGTTCTGCGCGCGTAATCTCGATATGTTCGCCAGCGGCCAGCACCGCGAGCGGCAGGCATAGCAGCAGCGCGCCGATAACGTGCGCGAACTTGCGAAGGCCTGCACGGTGATCGGGGTTCGGGCTCATGCGGTCTTGTCAAACAGCGCAAAAAAAAGGCCGTCATGATCGGCGTCGGGCATGGCCTCGGGCAGCAACTGCCCGACATCTGCCGCGCTGGCCGCGTCCCCATGGCGCCTCGCAAAATCGCGTGCCAGGAGCGTCCCTTCTTCGGGGAACACGGAACACGTCACGATTAACAATTTACCACCCGGTGCCAGCACTGACCACAAAGCATCAAGAATCTGTTGTTGCCGGGACGACAGGGCCTTGATATCGGTCTCGCGACGCAGCCAGCGCACGTCCGGGTGACGACGTACGATGCCCGACGCAGTACAGGGCAGATCGGCCAGGATGCGATCGAAGTGACGGCCGTCCCACCAGCCGGCAGGCTCGCCAGCATCGCCTTCTACGAGGCGCGCCAATAGTCCGAGGCGCGCGAAGTTGTCGGCCACACGCCGCAAGCGCAGCGCACTCACGTCCAGCGCAGTCAGATCCAGATCGGCCAACTCGAGCAGGTGTGCGGCCTTGCCGCCGGGGGCCGCGCACGCGTCAAGCACGCGTTGTCCGCTGTGCGCATCGAGCAGCGCCGCAGCGCGCTGGGCGGCTTCATCCTGGACCGATACGAGACCGGCCGCAAAGCCTGGAATCTCGTCAACCGGTCGTGCCCGCTCAAGGCACACAGCAGATTCTCCGAGCGTGCGCGCCGCCAGACCGGCCTCTTCCAGCAGGGCGAGATAGTCCGCAAGGCTGCTGCGACGCCGGTTCACGCGCAGGGTCAAGGGTGCCGCGCACTGACCGGCGGCCAGAATCGCCTGCCACTGCTCAGGGTAGGCGCGCCGCAGGCGCGCGATCCACCAGACGGGGTAATTCAGACGCGCTGCCTCGTTGGCGCTCAAGACCGCTGACACGCGCTCGGACTGGCGCAACACCGAGCGCAGCACAGCGTTCACGAAGCCGCGCGCAGCGACCGTGTCGCGCTGGCTCGCGATCGCAGTGACTGCCTGATCGACCACCGTGAAAGGTGGATAGGGTGGACTCGTGCAGGCCGCGCCGTCGCAGCGCACGCCATCCAATAGGGCCAGGGCGATGCACAAGAGTTCGCGCACCAGCGCTTGTGGCGGCATGCGCGTCGCAAACTCGGCCAGGACCGCATCGGCCGCGCCACGGGCGCGCATGGTCCGAAAAGCCAGGTCCTGGATGGCGCCGCGCGCGCCGGCGGGTAAGGATGCGCGGACCTCGGCCAGTGACTCGGTCAGTGAGCGCCCGGCACGCACCGCAACGCACACGCGTGCCGCGTGCAGCATTGCATACGCGAGGGAGTCCTGGGCGAGTAGGGAAGCCGCGTCATTCACAGCGACGCTCCGGCCGGGCGCCTGGCAGGCTCACGCAAACCGTTCGCCAGGCTCGAGCGCAAAGCCACGCAGGAACTCGCCGGCAGGCAGGCGGCGCGCCCCGCTGCGCTGCAACTCGGTCACGCAGATCGCGCCGCCGCTGCAGGCGATATGCACGCCGTCCCGATCGAGCGCGGTGATGGTTCCGGCGGGCTCCTGCTGTGCCTGGGAGGAGACCCGGGCATCGCACAACCTGACCGGGGTACCACGATAATGCGCGAGCACTCCCGGCTGGGGATCAAAGGCATGGATACGCCGCACCAGCGCCTCCGGGGTAAGGCGAAAGTCGACGGCCGCTTCGGCTTTGTCGAGCTTGGCAGCGTAGCTCGCCTGGTTTTCAGCTTGTGGCAACCACTGCACCGGACCCGCCGCGATCATCTCGAGGGCAGTGCCGATCGCCGCGGCTCCGAGGTCAGCAAGCCGCGTGCGCAGATGCGCTGCGTTCTCGCTCGAGTCTATCGGCGTTGCGCGCGAAAGCAGCAGCGGCCCGGTATCCAGACCCGCTTCCATGCGCATGATGGTCACCCCGGTTTGGTTGTCGCCGGCCTCTATGGCACGCTCGATCGGAGCCGCACCACGCCAGCGCGGCAACAGGCTCGCGTGAATGTTCAGGCAGGCCGTAGCAGGAATGTCGAGAAGCGACTGGGGCAGGATCAGCCCATAGGCTGCGACGACGAGGACAGGCACGGCAAGATCGCGCAATCTGGCATGAGCCTCGGCCGCATCTTCGGCAAAGCGGCCGTCAAGCTTGAGACCACGCGGCTGCAGCACCGGGATCCCATGCTGCACCGCACAGGCTTTGACCGGACCGAGGCTGGTTTTCATGCCGCGGCCAGCCGGTCGGTCGCTCTGGGTGAGCACCAGTTCGACCTGGTGACCTTGCGCGATCAGCGCGGCTAAGGCCACGCGCGCAAATTCGGGCGTTCCGGCAAAGGCGAGCCTCAAGCGCTGACCCCGGCGACCGCGCCCAACACAGCTGTCGGCCGCGACACTCCCTTAAGCGCTCTCGCGTTCGAGCTTGCGCAGCTTGTTCTTGATGCGCGCCTGCTTGAGCTGCGAGAGGTGCTCTACGAAGACCGTGCCGAGCAGATGATCCATCTCATGCTGGATACAGACTGCCAGCAAGCCGTCGGCTTCCAGTTCGAATTGCTCGCCATTGGCGTCGAGCGCGGCTACCGTAACCCGCTCGGGACGCACCACTCGATCATAGATGCCGGGCACCGATAGGCAGCCCTCCTCGGCCTCGCATTCAATGTCGCTCGAATGGACGATGCGCGGATTGATGAATACGTGCAGCTCGTCGTGAGTCGTAGAAATGTCGATGACGATGACCTGTTCGTGAACATCGACCTGAGTCGCGGCCAGACCAATGCCCGGCGCGTCATACATGGTTTGAGCCATGTCGGCCACCAGACGCTTGATTCGGTCATCAACGCGCACGACCGGCTTGGCCACTTTCGAGAGTCGCCGGTCCGGGTAGCGCAGGATAGGAAGTAACGCCATAACAACAGTCGAGCAATGGCAAAAGCCGGGGCGAGGCTGATAATTATTGCAGCATCAACCAATTACATGCAGAATTTAATGCGATACCGAAACTCCAGGGGCCACTGGAATGATCAAGCAGAAGATGAAAAAGTTTAGCACAGCTACATTGACCGCCCTGGTGGCAATGTGCGGTCTGTTGTTGGTTGTTCAAGCCACACCCGCACAGGCACAGGCCACGCCGGCAAAGCCCGCCGCCAAGCCGGCCGCCGAAGGGGTATTCACCGCTAACGCCCCCGACCAGTACACCGTAGTCAAGGGAGACACGCTGTGGGGCATCGCCGGCAGGTTCCTGACCAAGCCGTGGCGCTGGCCCGAGATCTGGCAGATGAACAAGTCCCAGATCAAGGATCCGCACTGGATCTATCCGGGCCAGATCATCATCCTCGACAAGGTCAATGGCACGATGCGCCTGTCCGAGAGCACGCCTGGCAAGCCAGGCGACACCGTGACCCTTGAACCGCGCGTGCGCGAAGAATCGGGGCGCGTCGCGATTTCGAGCATCCCGCAGAACATCATCGAGCCCTTCCTGACCCGCCAGCTGATCGCCGAGACCGCGGACATGATCGACTATCCGCGCATCATCGCTGCCAAGGGTGATCGCGTGGTGCTAGGACGTGGCGACACCGCCTACGCCACCGGCATCACCGATCCCTCGGTGCAGCACTACCAGATCGTGCGCAAGGGCATCGCCCTAAAGGATCCGGATACCCACGAAATCCTCGGTTACCAGGCCGATTACCTGGGTTCTGCGACGGTCACGCGCGGCGGCGACCCGGTGACACTGCAGATCACCAAGTTCTCCCAGGAAATCAATGTCGGCGACCGCCTCTATCCGGAGGAAGAACCGCACCTGATCAATTACGTGCCCCACGCACCGGATCATCCGGTGGCGGGTCGGATCATCAACACCTATGAGCAGGTCGGCCTGGCCGGACGTGGCATGGTCGTGGTGCTCAACCGCGGCAATGTCGACGGTCTGGACATTGGAACCATCCTCAGTGTGCAGAGCAGCCCACGGGTCATCGACGACCGTACCAACGGTACGCCGCACGACATCACCTTGCCCTCGGAGCGCCTTGGCCTGTTGTTCGTATTCCGCATCTATGAACACGTCTCCTACGCGATGGTGCTCAATGCCGAGATGGGGATCGAGCCGGGTGACGCCTTCACGCAGCCTTGACACGCCACCGGGCGCGGCTCGATGGCGTTAACGGCCACCGAGCTCGCCGCCTGGATCCAGATCAGCAGTACGGCCGGCCTTGCGCCGGCCCAATGGCGCGCCGCGCTGCGCGTCTTCGGATCTCCCGAATCGGTCCTGTCTGCCTCGCGCACTGCGCTCGCGGCCGTGCTCGGCGAGGCGGACGCGAAACGGCTCAAGGCAAGCCCCGATGCGGCGCTACTCGATAGCATCGAGCGCGCCCGGCTATGGGCCCAGCATCCGGGCAACCATTGCATCGAACTCGGTAGTGAGCACTATCCGCCCGGGCTGCTCGAGCTGCCCGACCCACCTGCGCTAATCTATGCTCAGGGTGATCTGGCATTGACCCGACTCGCCTGGTGCCTACTGCTGTGCAGTCCCAATGCGTCTCGCGAAGGCCAGCTCAACGCGCGGCAGTTTGCCAGCACCCTGTTCGATGCAGGGATCGCCCTGATGTGTTTCGCGGGCACGGGCTTCGAAGCCGAGCTCGCCCGATTCATCGCCACGCACACCGCCCCTTACTGCATCGCCGAGCAGAGTGGCCTCACAATCACCACGCAAGTCGGTGTGCGCGGCCTGGCAGTTTCCCTGCAGCCACCGGGTACCAAGCGCGCGGCGCAGACGCGTGGCACACCGCTGACACTTGCAGGACTCGCGCGCAGCGTTCTGGTGATCGAGGCCGCATTGCACTCGAGCGCCGTGTCGACCGCTACCTGGGCGGCCGAATGCGGGCGGGAAATCTTCGCGATACCTGGCTCGATCCACGCGCCGTTATCCAAGGGTTGTCATCGACTCATCAAGGATGGTGCGAAGCTCGTCGAGACGGCGCGCGACATCGTTGACGATGTCAAACGAATCAACGCTTTGCAGGGCTAAGCCGGCAGACCGCGCAGACGTAACAGCCGTGCCACTTGTAAAGGGGCAGTTGCCACGCTAGAGTATGGTAACCAACTCAGAATCTATGTTCGACGTATTAGTCTACCTTTACGAAAACTACTTCCGGCCTGACGCCTGTCCCGATGCGGACACTCTGGCCCGTAAACTCTCCGCCGCCGGATTTGAAGGCGAAGAGATCAACGACGCACTCTCCTGGCTTTCCGGATTAGCTGACGTTACACGCACCACGCCTCCACTGGCGTTCGAGGCGCTGGACTCGTTTCGTGTGTACACCGACACCGAATACGAGCGACTGGGACCGGAGAGCATCGGCTTTCTGTGCTTTCTGGATGCCGCCGGTGTGCTGGTTGCAGGCCTGCGCGAGATTGTCATCGATCGCGCGCTGGCAACCAACGAAACGCCGGTATCGATCGACAAATTCAAGATCATCGTGCTCATGGTGCTTTGGAGCCGCGGCGAAGAGCCGGACGCGCTCATCCTGGAGGAACTGCTCCAGGACGACGAAGAACCCAATCTCCACTGAAAAGCGGCAGTCCGGGCGCGCAAGCGCCGCAGGCAGGTTTGCACGCCGCGAAAGCTTGCGCGTATGATTGCCATCCCTGATCGTCCGGGTTGGCGCGCCAGCCCGGCATTTTCCCGTCAGCGACAACCCTCGGTCCCAAGCGATATAACGTGAAGTCACTGATCATTGCCGAAAAGCCCTCGGTCGCGACCGACATCGCGCGCGCCCTGGGTGGTTTCACGCGCCACGACGATTATTTCGAATCGGACCAGTATGTCCTGTCTTCGGCCGTCGGCCACCTGGTCGAGATCGCCGCGCCCGAACAATACGAAGTCAAACGCGGCAAGTGGAGCTTTGCCAACCTGCCGGTGATTCCGCCGCACTTTGACGTGCACCCGATCGCGAAGTCGGAAGCGCGCCTAAAGCTGCTTGGCAAGCTCATCAAGCGCAAGGATGTCACCGAACTGATCAACGCCTGTGACGCGGGGCGCGAGGGCGAGCTGATCTTTCGCCTGATCGTGCAGTACGCCAAGGCCAAACAGCCGGTGCGCCGCCTGTGGCTGCAGTCGATGACGCAGAATTCCATCCTCGAAGGCTTTGCCTCGCTGCGCAGCGACGAACAGATGCTGCCGCTTGCGGATGCCGCGCGCTGCCGTTCGGAGGCCGACTGGCTCGTTGGCATCAACGGCACGCGCGCCATGACGGCCTTCAACAGCAAGGACGGTGGCTTCTTCCTGACCACCGTCGGGCGCGTTCAAACACCGACCCTGTCGATCGTGGTCGACCGCGAAGAGAAGATCAAGCACTTCGTGCCGCGCGACTATTGGGAAGTGCACGTCGACTTCGCCGCCGCCGCCGGTGTTTATCAGGGGCGCTGGTTCGATCCGGCTTTCAAGCGCGACGAGACCGACCCCGAGCGGCGCGAGACGCGCCTGTGGAGCAAAGCCGCGGCCGAGTCCGTGGTCGTCGCCTGTCGCGACAAACGGGGTGTGGTGCGCGAAGAATCCAAACCCTCGAGTTCGATCGCCCCGGCGCTGTTTGACCTGACGAGCCTGCAGCGCGATGCCAACGGCCGCTTTGGCTTCTCGGCCAAGAACACACTGTCGATCGCCCAGTCGCTCTACGAGCGCCACAAGGTGCTGACCTATCCGCGGACTGATTCGCGCCACCTGCCCGAGGACTACCTGGCGACCGTCAAGCAGACAGTGGCGATTCTGGGCAAGGAGGGCGGCTATCGCACGCTCGCCAGCCAGATCAGCAAAAACGGCTGGATCAAGCCCAATAAGCGCATCTTCGATAACAGCAAGATCTCGGATCACTTCGCCATCATTCCGACCTTGCAGTCACCCAAGAATCTGTCCGAGGCCGAGACCAAGCTCTATGACCTCGTGGTCAAGCGTTTTCTGGCGGTCTTCTTTCCTGCTGCCGAGTATCTGGTGACTACGCGCATCACCGAAGTCAGCGGCCATCAATTCAAGACCGAGGGCAAGGTTCTGATCAACCCGGGCTGGCTGCAGGTCTACGGCAAGCAGGCAGTCGACGACGACGCAACGCTGGTGCCGGTTACCGCGGGTGAGAAGCCCCTGGCCGACAAAGTCGAATCGATCGATCTGTCGACCAAGCCGCCGGCGCGCTACAACGAAGCAACCCTGCTTTCGGCCATGGAAGGCGCGGGCAAGTTCGTCGAGGACGACGAACTGCGCGAGGCGATGGCCGGGCGCGGTCTGGGTACTCCGGCTACCCGCGCGGCGATCATTGAAGGCCTGCTCTTCGAAAAATACCTGGTTCGCGAAGGCCGCGAACTGATTCCTACCGCCAAGGCGTCGCAACTGATGACGCTACTGCGTGGGCTTGACGTCGCCGAACTGACGGCCCCCGAACTTACCGGGGAGTGGGAGTACAAACTCGCGCAGATGGAGCGCGGCGGGATCTCGCGCGATGAATTCATGCGCGAGATCGCCCAGATCACGCAACGCATCGTCAAGCACGCCAAGGAATATGACAACGACACGATCCCGGGTGACTATGCGACGCTGGTCACCCCGTGTCCGCACTGCGGCGGCGTGATCAAAGAAAATTACCGGCGCTTTGCCTGCGAGCGCTGCGAATTCTCGATTACCAAGATTCCCGGTGGACGCCAGTTCGAGATCAATGAGGTCGAGCAGCTCATCAGCACTCGCGAGATCGGCCCACTACAGGGATTTCGCAGCAAGATGGGGCGACCCTTCGCGGCGATCCTGAAAATCGTGCCCGACAAGGAAACCGATAACTTCAAGCTCGAATTCGACTTTGGCCAGCAGCGCGACGATGGCACCGATGGCGTGCCGCCCGACTTTACGGGGCAGCAGATGCTGGGAGCCTGTCCGAAATGCTCCGGCGCTGTCTACGAGTTCGGGATGGGCTATGTCTGCGAAAACTCGGTTGCCAATCCGCGTACCTGCGACTTTCGCGCCAGCAAGATCATCCTCCAGCAGGAGCTCTCGCGCGAACAGATGCAAAAGCTGCTCGCTGACGGGCGCACGGATCTACTCACCGGTTTCAAGTCCTCGCGCACCGGTCGCAACTTCAAGGCCTTCCTTGTCAAAGCCGCCGACGGCAAGATCGGCTTCGAGTTCGAAGCGCGCAAGACACCCGCAAAAACAGCCAAATCGTCTGGCCAGCCCGCAGCCGAACAATCCGCTGCCGGCGAGGGCGCCGCCCCGCCGGCCGGAAAGCGTGCCAGCAAGACAGTCGCGGCCGTGAAAGCGCCAGCCGTCAAAAAGGCCGCCGCCAAGAAGGTGGCAGCGCGCAAGGTGGCAGCCAAGAAGGTGCCCGCAAAAAAGGCGCCGGCTGCGCGCAAGACCAGCTCACGCAAGGTCGCCTAAGGGCCAGGTGCACAGGGTGCGCGCCCATCGCGCTGGCTAGGTATTTACGAGAATTGCGCGGCGCAGGGCTGCCCTGCAAGCTTCGCATCGACCACGACGGGGACGCGCCGCCATTGGCACGACCCGATCGCCTGGCACCCACTCGGCAGGTTCCTGCCGGTCACCTGCAGCAACGGAGGACAGCATGAATCTCACCAGAATCGCTCGCGTGGCAGCGACCCTCGTTTGCGGCGCCTTTATGGCCGGCTCGGCGCTGGCACAAAGTGCTGACGAGATCCGCATCGCCCACGTCTATTGCAAGACTGGTGCCCTCGAGGCCTACGGCAAGCAGACCCAGACCGGTCTGTTGCTCGGCCTGGACTACGCCACCAACGGCACGATGATGATCGGTAACAAGAAGCTGGTCGTGATTGAGAAGGACGACCAGTGCAAACCCGATATCGGCAAGTCGCTACTGGCCAGCGCCTTCTCGGATGACAAGGCCGATATCGCGGTTGGCTCCTCGTCTTCGGGAGTGACCCTGGCGATGCTGCCGGTCGCCGAGGAATACAAGAAAATACTCGTCGTCGAACCGGCCGTAGCCGACTCGATTACCGGCGAGAAATGGAACCGCTACATTTTCCGTACCGGACGCAATTCGTCACAGGACGCAATCGCCAATGCGGTGGCACTGGACAAACCCGGCACCGTTATTGCCACCCTCGCCCAGGACTATGCCTTCGGTCGCGACGGCGTGAAGGCCTTTCGCGGCGCGCTCAAGCACGCCAAGATCGTTCACGAGGAATATCTGCCTACTGCCACCACCGACTTTACGGCCGGTGCACAGCGCCTGATCGACTCTCTGAAGGATCAACCTGGTCGCAAGATCATCTTCATCATCTGGGCCGGTGGCGGCAATCCGTTCAAGATCGCCGACCTGGATCTGAAGCGTTACGGCATCGAGATTGCCACCGGTGGCAACATCCTCGAGGCAATGAAGGCCTACAAGGCCTTCCCGGGCATGGAAGGGGCGCTTTACTACTATTTCGCGATTCCCAAGAACGATGTCAATACCTGGCTCGTCAGCGAACACTACAAGCGCTTTAAGACCCCGCCTGACTTCTTTACGGCGGGCGGCATGTCCGCGGCGATTGCGATCGTGGATGCCCTGAAAAAGACCAATGGCAGCGCCAACACCGAAAAGCTGATCGCTACCATGGAGGGCATGTCTTTCGAGACCCCCAAGGGCAAGATGACCTTCCGCAAGGAAGACCATCAGGCGATGCAGTCGATGTATCACTTCCGCATCAAGGTCGACCCCGCATTCGATTGGGGCGTGCCTGAACTCGTCCACGAAATCACGCCGGCTGAGATGGATGTGCCGATCCAGAACAAACGCTAGGCGCGCGCCTTGCGCCACGGCCGGATAACGATTGAGTTCCTCGCTCGAAACGCGCGACCTGACGGTGCGCTTTGGCGGCCACGTCGCCGTCAACGCCGTCAGCTGCGCCTTCCATGCGGGTAGTCTGACCTCGATAGTCGGCCCCAACGGGGCCGGCAAGACCACGCTCTTCAATCTCATCTCGGGGCAGCTGCGCGCGACGGCCGGCGAGGTCCTGCTGCATGGCGAAGACATAACGCAGGAGAGCGCGCCGCGGCGCAGCCTGCGCGGCATCGGGCGCGCTTTCCAGCTGACCAACCTGTTTCCCCACCTGACTGTGCTCGAAAACGTGCGCCTGGCGGTACAGGCGCGAGCGCGCGTCGGACTCAATATGTGGAGTACCTGGGGCAGCCACCGGGAACTGATCGGACGCGCCGAAGAGGTTCTCGAAACCGTGGCGCTTGCGGCGCGCGCCAGCGTGATCGCCAGCGCCCTGCCGCATGGAGACCAGCGCAAGCTCGAAGTCGCCGTGCTGATGGCGCTCGAACCGGACGTTTTCATGTTCGATGAACCGACCGCCGGCATGAGCATTGACGAGGTGCCGGTAATCCTCGATCTGATCCGCGCCCTCAAGGCGCGGCGCGACAAGACCATCCTGCTCGTCGAGCACAAGATGGATATCGTGCGCGAACTCTCGGACCGGATCATCGTGCTGCATAACGGCACCCTGGTGACCGACGGCGAACCGGCCGCGGTGATTGCCTCGCCAATCGTGCAGCAGGCCTATCTGGGCGTCGAAATGCCCGCGAGCGAGCATTGATGGACGCTCTCTTGCGCCTTCAGGCGGTGCACACGCATATCGGTGCGTATCACATCCTGCATGGCGTCGACCTCGATGTGCCGCGCGGCCAGTTGACCATGCTGCTCGGACGCAATGGCGCGGGCAAAACCACCACCCTGCGCTCGATCATGGGCCTCTGGAGGGTCTCGTCGGGGCGCGTTTTGTTCGATGGGCAGGATATTGGCGCGGCCAGCACGCCCGACATCGCGCGCCGCGGTATCGCCTACGTGCCCGAAACAATGGGCATTTTCTCGGATCTTACGGTCGCCGAGAACATGACTCTGGCCGCTCGCGCAGCGCACAGTCAGGCCGACCTCGACGCTGAGCGTCTGGAGTGGATATTTGCGCTCTTCCCGGCGCTGCGAAAGTTCTGGCTGCATCCGGCGGGCCTGCTTTCGGGTGGTCAAAAGCAGATGCTGGCAGTCGCGCGCGCCGTCGTCGAGCCGCGCGCGCTGTTGCTCGTCGATGAGCCTACCAAGGGGCTCGCCCCGGCGATCATCCAGAACCTCATCAGCGCGTTCCGCGAACTCAAGGGAACTGCCACGACGATATTGCTGGTCGAGCAGAATTTCAATTTCGCGCGCCAGCTTGGCGATCAGGTGGCAGTCATGGATAACGGCAAGATCGTGCATCGCGGCGCGATGGCCGAACTGGCCGAAGACACCGAGCTGCAACAGCGCCTGTTGGGCCTGTCGCTCTCGGCACACCAATGAACGCACCCATGGAAAAGCCAGAAGCAGGCGCGGCGCTGGCGCGCGCGCCGCACGACCTCGTGCCTCTGGCGCTGGTGCCGATCCTCGCCGTAGCGGCGTTACCGTTTGTCGGATCCACTTCGACCTGGTTGACGCTGACTGTGGCGGGCCTGGCGATGGGCATGATCATCTTCATCACGGCCTCGGGTCTCACCCTGGTATTTGGTCTGATGGACGTGCTCAATTTCGGTCACGGGGTTTTCATCACGGCCGGCGCTTACCTCGGCGCTGCGGCGCTTGGCCACCTGGCCGCCGGTGGCGGCTCCGGTAATCTCTGGACCGACCTTGCGACGGTGCTGGCGGTGGTGGTGTTCGCCATGGTGTGCACGGCCGCACTCGGGCTGGTTTTCGAGCGACTCTTGATCCGTCCGGTTTATGGTGCGCACTTAAAACAGATCCTAGTGACCATGGGCGGCATGATCATCGGCGAGGAGCTTATCAAGGTGGTCTGGGGCCCGGATATGGTCACGGTGCTGCCGCTTGAGTCTTTGCGCGGTTCGATCCTGATCGGTGATTCGGCGATCGAAAAATTCCGCATCCTGTCTGTAATCGTTGGTCTGGTGGTATTTGCGACCATGGTTTTCATCCTGAACCGTACCAAGATCGGCCTGCTGATTCGTGCTGGGGTGCAGGATCGCGAGATGGTGGAGGCTCTCGGCTACCGAATTCGCCGCCTGTTCGTGGCGGTCTTCGCCGCGGGTGCAGCGCTCGCCGGGCTCGGTGGAGCGCTGTGGGGCATGTACCAGCAGAATTTCACGGCGACCGTGGGCGCCCAGCTCAATGTGCTGATCTTCATCGTGATCATCATCGGCGGCCTGGGCTCGACGACTGGTTCGTTTCTTGGCGCGCTGCTGGTCGGGCTCCTGGCCAACTACACCGGCTTTCTCGCGCCCAAGGTCGCCCTGTTCTCCAATATCCTTTTGATGGTGCTGCTGCTGCTCTGGCGCCCGAGCGGCCTGTATCCGGTGGCCAAGCGATGATCGCGCGAATTTTCTCCGGTGACCGTCCGGGCAGCCGCCTGTTGCTTGCGCTGCTGCTGGTAATCGTCATCAGCCTGGCCTGCGCGCCCTTTCTGTTCCATGGCGCCAAGGCTCTCAATGTCGCGGCCAAGATCTGCATCTTCATCGTGCTGGTGGCAAGCTTTGATCTGCTGCTCGGCTACACCGGCATCGTGTCGTTTGCCCACACGATGTTCTTTGGCATCGGTGCCTACGGGGTTGCGATCTCGCTGACCCAGTCACCAGGCGACTGGATGGCGCTTGCACTGGGCGTCGCCGCTGCTCTGGCCATATCGATTCTCCTGTCGCTGGCGATTGGTCTGTTCTCGCTACGGGTTCGCGCACTCTTTTACGCGATGATCACCCTCGCGGTAGCCCAGGCGTTTCAGACGCTGGCGTCCCAGCTCTCGGACTGGACCGGTGGCGAAGACGGGCTCAACTTCAAGGTCCCGGCCCTGCTGTCCCCGGGCACCTCGTTTGCCGAGGATCCCTTTCTGGGGGTATCGCTGGACGGCAAGCTCTTGTCCTATTACCTGGTATTTGCAAGCGCCTGCGTGCTGTTTCTGATGATGCTGCGCATCGTCAACTCACCCTTTGGCCGCGTGCTGCAGGCCATCCGCGAGAATGACTTTCGTGCCGAGGCCCTCGGCTACCGCACGGTGGTCTATCGAACTCTCTCGAACGTAGTTTCGGCGGCCTTCGCGACACTGGCCGGCGTGTTGCTGGCGCTCTGGTTGCGCTACAACGGCCCCGACACCTCCCTGTCATTCGAGATCATGGTAGACATCCTCTTGATGGTCGTCATCGGTGGCATGGGGACGCTATATGGCGCCGTGATCGGCGTGAGCCTGTTTATCCTCGCGCAGTCCTATCTGCAGGATCTCATGCGCGTACTGTCGAGCCACGCCCTGGACGTGCCCCTTGCAGGGGGGCTCCTGGCCGCGCTGTTCTCACCCGACCGCTGGCTACTGTGGCTGGGGGTGCTGTTTGTGCTGTCGGTCTACTACTTCCCCGCCGGCGTCGTGGGCCGGCTGCGTGCCAGACGCGCGTCGCGCTAGCTGTGTCCGAGCACAGGGTGTGGGCGATAGGGAGCCTCGAGCCGCTTTAAATCCGCCTCGGACAACTCAAGGGTACAGGCAGCAAGTGCTTCTTCCATGTGCTCAAGGCGGGAGGCCCCAACGATCGGTGCGGTGACCCCTCTGGCCAGCAGCCATGCGTAGGCAATGCGCGCGTTGCTGACCCCGCGCTCGGCAGCCAGTTCGCCGAGCACTTTGACGACCGCGAAGTCGTCGTCTCGGTAATACATGTCCTGGGCAAACTCGTCGCTACGTGAGCGCGCGGTTGCGCCCGCCTGCTTGTCGTCGCGCGCCCGGTTACCTGCCAGAAAGCCGCGCGCCAGCGGGCTCCATGGGATCAGTGCCACACCGCTATCGCGACACAGGGGAATCATCTCGCGCTCCTCCTCGCGATAGACGAGGTTGTAATGATTCTGCATCGAAACAAAACTGGTCAGCCCGTTGCTCCGTGCAAACTCCTGGGCGCGCGCGAACTGCCAGGCCCACATGGAACTCGCGCCGATATAGCGCGCCTTGCCCGCCGCGACCACATCGTGCAGCGCCTGCATCGTCTCCTCGATCGGCGTGTGATAGTCCCAGCGATGAATCTGGTAGAGGTCGACGTAATCAAGGCCCAATCGCTGCAGGCTGGCGTCGATGGCCGCGAGGATATGCTTGCGCGAGAGCCCCTGCTGGTTCGGGCGCAGGGCTGACTTGGGTGCGCTGCCCGGGCTCAGGCCGATGTCGTCGAATACCGGAAAAAAGACCTTGGTCGCGACGACCGTGTCTTCGCGCCGGGTGAATTCGCGCAAGAGCTTGCCGGTGACGATTTCGGAGACGCCGTTCGAGTACATGTCAGCGGTGTCGAAGAAATTGATACCTGCTTCAACGGCTTTGCGCACGATCGGCCTGCTCGCCGCTTCGTCGAGTACCCAGGGACGCCATTGCGGCGAGCCGTAGGTCATCATGCCAAGGCAGATAGGCGAGACTTGCACGCCGCTGCGACCCAGTTTCACGTATTTCATGCCGATTTCCCCCGGGATGCCGAATTGGGTAATGCGCTCGTACTGCGCACTGCGTTTTGTTCCAAAGCGTGCGCGAAAGCGTGCGTGACACGCTCGCGCAGCCACTGATGTGCCGGATTTTGATGGGTCCGTTCGTGCCAGGCCATGGTGAGGCTGAGCCGGTCGACCTGCACCGGCAGCGGATAGGCACGCAATGCCTTGCCCTCGCGACGCGCCAGCGAACTCGGATAGACGGCGACGAAATTGCTCGTCTCGAGCACCCGCGTGGCAACCAGTGCGCTGGGGACCGAACCGACCACACGACGCGAACGGCCGCTCTGGGCCAGTGCGGTATCGACATCGCCCGAGAACTCGCCGCCCAGGGGCGACACGAACAGATGCTCGAACTCGCAGAACTGATCCACGCCGAGTGCCTTGCCGGTGAACGGATGGTCGTGACGCATCACGCATACGAATTCGTCGCTGGTCAACTCGCGACTGCGCAACCCGTCGGGCAACAGGCGCGTGGCCGAGATGACGATGTCGAGCTGACCGGTCGCGAGCCAGCGTTCGATCTCGGGTTTGGACAGGCGCATGACCGGCATTGCGCCAATGCGAATCCCGGGTGCCTCGGCGTGCAGTTCGCTGAACATTGGCGCGAGCATCAGTTGCACGGCTTCGTTGGCCGCAAACAGGACATCCACCTGTGCCGTCGCCGCATCGAAGACCGGTGGATGAACCATCGCCTGCAGCTCGGCCATGAGCTCTGCCAGGCGCGGCGCCAGTTCGAGCGCCCGCGGCGTGGGAGTCATGCCGCGCGGTCCTGGAATGAGCAGGGGATCCCCGAACATGTTGCGCAGTCGCGCCAATTGCGCCGACAGGGCCGGCTGCGTAGTGCGCAGCCGCGTCGCCGCCCGCGTGACATTGCGCTCGACGAGGAGCGCCTCGAGGGTCTGCAAGAGATTCAGGTCGAGCTTGCGCGGCATAGGCTCATTATCCGCCCAAGCGCGCCGGGCCGTCGCGGTCCTACTCGGTGCGCGCTTGTCCCTCGAGGCCCAGCAGGTAGCGCTTGGCGGGCAGTCCACCCGCATACCCCGTCAGACTGCCATCGGCGCCTATGACCCGGTGGCAGGGCACGATGATCGAGACCGGATTGCGACCGTTGGCAGCACCCACCGCACGTATGGCCCGCGGCCGACCGATCCGTTCAGCGATGTCCCGGTAGCTCGAGGTGCGGCCATAGGGAATTTCGCGCAGTGCGCGCCAGACCGCGGCCTGGAAAGGGCTGCCGCCCGTGTCGAGCTCGATCTGGAAGGACGCGCGCCTGCCGGCAAAATAGTCCGCGAGCTCGCCTCGCAGGCTGGCAAAGCGCGCAGCACTGCGTTGCCAGTGCGCCTGGATCGCTGGCGTATGGCTGGCACCGGGCAGGTGCAGTCCGGTCAAACCCTTGTCGCTGGCAATAGCCAGCAACTCGCCCAAGGGACTTTCGAGATAGTCGTAGTAAATGTTCAATTCACTCTCCGAGCGGCACTGTGCCGCGCCATAGGTAAGCCGCGGCATAGGCGCGCCAGGGACGCCATGCCTGCGACAGGTTTTCGAGCTCGCGCTCGCTGGGAAACTTGCCCTCTTTATCGGCGCAGGCGCGCCGCAGGCCAAGGTCACCCGCCGGAAATGCGTCGGGTTGGCGCAAGGCGCGCATGGCGACGTACTGGGCTGTCCAGGGACCGATGCCCGGTACGCTCATCAAACTCGCGACCTGGCTATCGATGTCCTGAGCCCGCAGGCGCTCGAAAGCGCCGTCCTGGGCAAACCGGCCAAGACCGACGAGCGTAGTGGCCCGCGCCCGCGGCAGGCCGATCGCCATCACCGCCTCGACTGGCGCGCCAGCCAGTTGCGCCGGCTGCACCGCCAGATGCGTGAGCCCGGCAATCGGGGTCGCGATGGGCTCGGCGAGAGCTGCGACGAGCCGCCCTGCCAGCGTCGATGCGCCGGCGACGCTGACCTGCTGTCCGAGCACCGTGCGGACAGCCAGCTCAAATGGATCCCAGGCGCCCAGCACACGCAATCCCGGAGTGCTGGCAACCTGGTCAGCCAGCCGCGCATCCGCAGCCAGATGCGCTGCTATGCGTAGCGAATCGGCGTCCAGATCGAATAGCGCACGCAGGCGATTCGAGATCGGCAACAAGAGCGTCGCAAGGCTGGCCTCGACGCTGACCTCAAGCTGTTCGGCGTCGCTGCGCCGCGCCACCCGCAGCCAGCCACGGCGTGCGCCATCGCGCCCGGCAAGAGCGAGCGTGCGCTCATAGGCGCCATCGCAAACCCGCTCAACACCGGCGGTCGCACGCAGGGCCAGATACTCGAGCGCGGCATCCCAGGCAAAGGGCGTGCGAAACGCGAGGCGGATGGTGACGATCGACGAGGGCCCCGCGGCGCCCCCGGCCGCCCGACGCAAGGCGCTCGGTGGCAAACCGTAACGCTCACGAAAAATGGCATTAAAGCGCCGCAGGCTGCCAAATCCCGCTGCAAGAGCAACCTCAGTCATCGACAGCGCCGTTTCGTGCAAGAGTTTCTTGGCAAACAGCAGTCGCTGGGTCTGGGCCACTTCGACGGGCGTTACGCCAAAGTGGCTGTGCAGGACACGTCGCACCTGGCGGCTCGACAGACCGATCGCCGCAGCCAGGTCTTCGAGCGAGCGCTCGTCAAGGGCGCCCTCCTGAAGCCGGGCCAGGATGGCGCTGGCAAGGCCTGACGAAAAATCGCCCCGACCCGGGGCGAGCTCGGGCCGGCAGCGCAGGCAGGGTCGAAAACCGGCGCGCTCGGCTGCCGCAGCGGTGCTGAAGAATTCGCAGGAACTGGCGCGCGGCGTGCGCGCCGGACAGACCGAGCGGCAATAGATCCTGGTCGTGCGTACGGCCGTAAAAAAAAGGCCGTCAAACCGGGCATCGCGTGCCGTCACGGCGCGATAGCAACTATTGAAATCCAGGTCGGCGGTCGTTTCCATGAGCGATTTATACCCGCCCACCGCCGCCCGGTCTAGCCGTTTTCGGACAGAGATACCGGGACCTATCCGGTCCTGCGGCTAAAGCCTCGCGCCTTGTCTGCCGATAAGCAATGGCAACAAGCCACACCCAGACGGAGGCTTCGTGAAATTCGGCAATCTCGGCGAGTTTTCCTTTCGGGCGCGCACGATTGAGTCCGGCCACCGCTTTAGAGGCGCCTATCGGATCGAGCGCGCCCGAGCCGACTACGCCCGGGCGCTGCCGTTTCGCGGCGAACGCTTTACCGATGATTCCTTCGAGGAACGCTGGCAAGCCGAGGAGGCGGCCTTTCAGGCAGCCATAGAAGCGATTAAGATGCTGCGTACTACGCCAGCGTAGTGCGGTTGCCGTCGGGGCCGCAGCTGCGTGTCCCGACCTAGCATCCGCTCCATGCGCGACCAATTCCTGCTCGACGAATCGATTGTCTTTCTGAATCACGGCTCATTCGGGGCCTGTCCGCGCAGCGTGCTTGCGGTCTATCAGGACTGGCAGCGCCAGCTCGAGCGCAATCCAGTCGAATTTCTCGGGCGCCGCTCGGCCTCCCTGCTTACCCAGTCGCGCAGCGTTCTGGCAGAGTTTCTCAATGCGCGCACCGACGATCTGGTCTATCTGACCAATGCGACGAGCGGCTTTAATACGGTGGCGCGCTCGCTCAATCTCACCGCTGGTGACGAAATCCTGTCGACTGACATGGAATACGGCGCCTGCGACAATGCCTGGCGCTTTGTCGCAGAGCAACGCGGCGCAAAGTTGGTGAGCGTCACCGTTGCGCTGCCCTTTGACGAGGAGCAATTTGTCGAAGAGCTGTTTCGCGCGGTTACTACGCGTACCCGTGTGATCAGCATCTCGCACATTACTTCTTCCACCGCGCTGATTTTCCCGGTCACAAAAGTGTGTCGACGCGCGCGCGCGATGGGGATTCTCACCCTCGTCGACGGCGCGCACGTGCCCGGCCATCTGGAACTGGATCTGGAAGCCGTCGGGGCGGACTTTTACGTCGGCAACTGTCACAAGTGGCTGTGCGCACCCAAGGGGGTGGCCTTCCTGTACGTGCGCGAGCAGTCGCAGCCCCTCGTCCATGCGACTGTCGTCAGCTGGGGATACAGCGCGTCGATCACCCAGCACGCCGACATCGCCTCAATCACCGGGACGACGCTGCTTGAGCGCCGCCTGCAGTGGCAGGGCACCCGCGATATCGCTGCTTTTCTGACGGTTCCGGCAGCAATCGAATTCGCGCGCGCACGTGACTGGCGGGCCCAGGGTGCGCGCTGTCATGAACTGGCCTGGGAAACGGGCCTGCAGCTGGCGGCTCAGACCGGTCTTGCGCCGATCTGCGTGGCGCGTGATTGCGGACAGATGCTTGCCATCCAGGTCCCCGAAACCGATGGCGCGCTCCTGCAGCGGCGCCTCTACGACCAATTCCGCATCGAGGTGCCAGTCACGCGCCACGCCGAGCGGCTGTTCGTGCGCATCTCGGTGTTTGCCTATAACACGCGGGCCGAGCTCGCGGCCCTGTGTGGCGCACTTGCGCAGATCTTCGCGCCAGCGCCCGCCTGAAGGATGGGCGACGCTCACGCGGTCGGATTCTGGGACAGGCTCAGCAGCGCTCTGACGATTTTCCTGTCGGCAGTCCTGCTGTTTCTGGTACAGCCGATCATCGCGCGCGTCATCCTGCCCTGGTTTGGCGGCTCGGCAGCCGTCTGGACGAGCTGTCTGGTGTTCTTCCAGGTGGCACTGCTGGCGGGCTATCTCTATGCCCACGCACTCACGCGCATCCCGCGCCCCCGTCACCAGGCGCTGCTCCATGTGGCACTCCTCTTGGCGAGCCTGTTAGTGCTGCCGATTACCCCGCACCTGGCGCAGCTCGCACGCTTTGCCGATCCGACCCTTGCGATTGCCTGGATATTGCTCTCGAGTGTCGGCCTGCCCTATTTCGCGCTCTCGGCGACCGGTCCGCTGTTGCAGTACTGGCTAAGCCGCGAGCCAGCCGCCGCCGCGCGCCAGCGCAGCGTCTATCGACTTTTCGCCCTGTCCAACCTGGGCTCACTGGTTGGCCTGCTCGCCTATCCCTTTGTGATCGAGCCCGAACTCTCGACACGCATGCAATGCCTCGTCTGGAGCAGCGCCTACGCATTGTTCGTATTGGCATGTGCGACATGCGCCTGGCGCTTCGCCCGGGTCGCCCTGGCAGCGCTGCCAGCGTCCGGGCAGGCGCTGAGGCCAGCGCCCGGCAATCGCCAGCGTCTCTACTGGATCGGCTGTGCCGCACTGGGGTCTGCGCTCCTGCTCGCGGTCACCAACCACGTCACGCAGAATCTCGCGACCATCCCCTTGCTGTGGGTGGCACCGCTGGCGCTCTACCTGGTGAGCTTCATCCTGTCCTTCGAAGGTCGTTCGGGCAAGGGTTGGTACAACGCGCGCCTGATACCGCTAATCAGCGGCCTGTTGTGCGCGGCGATGGCCTGGTCGCTGAGCCAGCACAACGCAGTACCGGAACTGTCGCGGGCCCTGCCGCTGTTTGCCATCGGTCTTTTGTTCGGCTGCTGGCTGTGCCACGGCGAACTGGCGCGCACCAAACCCGATACGCTCTATCTGACCGACTTTTATCGCTGCGTCGCCCTCGGCGGTGCGCTCGGCGGAATGGGCATCGCGCTCATCGCGCCGCGCGTTTTCGACGCCTACTGGGAGACGCCGATCGCCCTCGTCCTGTGCGCGGTGCTTGCACTATTCGCACTGTCGCGCAGCGCGCCTGCGCGGGGCGTGTGGCCTAGCCTCGCCGTCGGTCTGGCCGGGGTGCTCAGCGGTGCGCTGGTCCTCTGTGCCGGGGGCGGCATACCCGGCTTCAATAGCGGTCGGCTGCTCGACTGGATGGATCTGTGGGGCATCGATAGCGCCTTCGTGCCGGCGCTCGGCGTCGGGCTCCTGGTTCTGGTCGCAGCGCGGCTGCGCCTGCTGCTCCTGCTGCCGATCGCCTACCTGGTTTGCACGCTTGGATTTGGCTGGAAGTACTACCAACTGATCGTCGATGAAACCGAATACCTGTCGCGCGACTTCTACGGCGCGCTGCGCGTCAAACACTACGGCACCGGTCAATACGAAGTGCACAGCCTCACCCATGGCGTGATCATGCACGGCGAGCAATTTGTCATGCCCGAACTGGCCAATCTGCCCACGACCTACTACGGGCCGACATCCGGACTGGGACGGGCGATGCGCATGCTGCACGCCGCTGGTGGTCCCATTACGATTGGCTCGATCGGCCTTGGCACCGGCACCACGGCGGCATGGGCCCAGGCCGGCGACCGCATGCGCATCTACGAGATCGATCCCCAGGTCGTTCGCATCGCACGGACCCGGTTTCACTACCTGGCCGACAGCGCTGGCAAGATCGAGGTGGTGCTGGGAGACGCGCGCCTGTCGCTTGCCGGCGAGCTTGCCGCTGGCCGCTTTGCCAATCCGGCTGAGCGTTTCGATGTGCTTGCGGTCGACGCCTTCTCCAGCGATGCCATCCCGGTGCATCTGATGACGCGTGAAGCCTTGGCGATCTATCGTCAGGCGATCAAACCCGAGGGAATCATCGCCTTTCACATTTCCAACCGCTATCTCGATCTCGCACCGGTGTTGGCGAACCTCGCCGCCGATGCGGGACTCAGGTCCTACCGCATAGAGGACTCTCCGGAAGACGCCTATCTGTACGCGCGCACCGATTGGGTGCTGCTCACCGCTGACACGCACCTCGCTGACGATCCCGCCTTCGACGGGGCTAGCCGTGAACTGGCCGCAGACGCAAAAAGTCGCGTCTGGAGCGATCAATTCAACAATCTTCTCGGAATTCTCCGCTAAACTGCGGCCCCGTAGCCAGGCAAGCAAGTTGCTTGTGGCCAACCAGACCTATGCGAGTTCCATGAGCAGAAATACCTCCTACCCACGCGTCATCGTGCGCCGATCAGGCATTCACGGCCGCGGCGTTTTTGCCGGCGAGCCGATCCAGAGTGGTGAGCGTGTGATCGAGTACAAGGGTGAACGTATCAACTGGAAGGAAGCACTGCGGCGCCATCCGCATGACCCCGAGGATCCGAACCACACCTTCTATTTCACCATCGACGAGGACTGCGTCATCGATGGCGGCGCCAAGGGCAACGCCGCGCGCTGGATCAATCACTCGTGCAAGCCAAACTGCGAAGCCGAGATGCGTGAGGTCGATGGCAAGATGCGCGTGTTTATCGAAGCGCGGCGCGACATCAAGGCGGGCGAAGAACTGTCCTACGACTACGGCCTGGAGATCGACGCGCCCTACACCGCGAAACTGAAAAGTGAATTTGGCTGCGCCTGTGGCGCCAAAAAGTGTCGAGGAACGATGCTCGCGCAAAAGCGTTGAAAACACTTGCCGTCCGGGCTTTTTCGGCTCTATATTGGTAGCTCGGGCGCCGATGCCTCACCGGTCACCTCCTGGCGCCCGCCTACGAACGGGGGTGCTTATGAAGACGCACTTTGCTTCGCTTGCAGCTGGCCTTGGCCTGGCTGCCCTCGCTGGATGCGCTACCACGCCACCGGCATCCGTTGCCCAAGCGCCACAGGCAGTTCCCGCTGCGCAGCTAGACAGCAGCAAGTTTGTCTATGGCGATGACACGGCATTGATCCACGCAATCGACAACGTCGCCTTTCAACGGGGCGTGCAGGTCGTGTGGCTGAGCTATCCGCAAAAGCGCATCGCTCCCCCGACGATCGATAACCCCTAGGGTTGTCGCGGCGCGTTTTGCTAGCCGCCGGACCCGCGCTTGAACAAGCGCGTGATTCGCGTGAGCAAGCCCGCCGGTAAAGCCGCTTGCGGCTTTACCGGTCGGGTGGGCGCTCGCGCGGCGAGTTCACGGTTTAAGGCCGCAAAGAACTCGCTCGCCATTTTCTGAGCTGCAATTGTGATTGGTCGCGAGCCGACCTGCGCAATCTTGCCGCTAACCTGAAGCTCGGCGGTGTAGTGCAACATGGTCGTTCCGTCCTCCCCATCCTCTAGCCTGACCCGCGCCGACGCCTTACCGCGTCCGGCCCCGTCCGCCTCGCCCTGGAAACGAATCGTGTAAGCCTTGGCCGGATTGACGTCGGCCAAGAGCATGCGACCGGAGAACCTGGCTTTGATCGGGCCGACACCGGCCAGGATCGCAAGCTGGAACTCGCCTGGAGCGCTTGCCCCAAGACTGATGCAGCCGGGGATGCAGGCCTTGAGCATCTCCGTGTCGTTCAGGGACTCCCAGGCCAGCTTTCTATCGACGGGCAGGCGCTCTTGGCTGCTCAAGTGCATCGCTTCTCTCGCTACCCCCTGGTGAAGGCCTGGATGTAACAGCCCGGAATTCACAACCGGGTTCGGCCGGCTGCGCAGATTGTGCACCATGAGCCCGATACCGGGCCAGCACTGCAGAGGGAAAGCCCGACTACAATCGGCACAGCGGATACCGCTATGTCCGAATCACGACTGGAGACCCCATGAAACTTTATTACTCACCGGGTGCATGTTCGCTCTCACCCCACATCGCATTGCATGAAGCCGGACTGAGCGCCGATCTCGAGAAAGTTGATCTGGCCAAGAAAATCACTGCCAGCGGTCACGACTACAGCCAGATCAATCCCAAGGGCTACGTACCGGCGCTCGAAATGGACGATGGCGGTGTCCTGACCGAAGGTCCGGCGATCGTGCAATACATCGCCGATCGCTCGGGCAACCGCGAGCTCGCACCGCCGGCCGGCTCGCCCGCGCGCTATCGCCTGCAGGAATGGCTCGGATTCATCGCCAGCGAGATACACAAGGGCTTTGGCTCTCTGTTCGATTCCAAGGTCCCCGACGAGGCCAAGGTGTCAGCGCGTGATCGACTCATCAAGCGCCTCGCCTTCACCGACGCAGCGCTCGCCAAGCAGCCTTATCTGCTTGGATCGCATTTCTCGGTCGCCGACGGATATCTTTACACGGTGCTCAGATGGTGTGAGTACGTCAAGCTTGATCTCGCGACCTGGCCCAATCTGCTTGCCTTCAGCGCTCGTGTTGCGGCGCGACCCGCGGTCCGGGCCGCGATGCTTGCTGAAGGAATCGCCAAGGCGTGATGCGTAGCGCTGTGCGCCGCCAGTTCCCGCGGGCAGCGCATAGTTGCGTGCATACGCCAGTCTCGTTTGCCGCTCAGGGGATTTGCATTACAGTAGCGCCTATGACTCTGATTCTGGGACTGGATATAGCTGGACAACCGTTTCGCTGGCTGACCCCCGAAGAAGCCGTGTCGTATAACGCGACCGGCAAGGTCGCGTGGTCAATTGGCGAGCCCGTCGTAATTTTCCACGGAGGCTACAACCGCCTTGGCCAGCAGTCGATTGTCGAAAGCGCCCCGATCATAGCGATCGCACGCTCGGACATCATGGCTGCCAAGGCGCTTGCCTATCCGCCCCTGGGAGACCGCAACGACGTGCTGTTCAAACGCGATCGCCACATGTGCGCCTACTGCGGCGAGCAGTATTCGCGCGAACGGCTCACGCGCGACCATGTGCGTCCGCGCTCGCGCGGGGGCCAGGACCTCTGGACCAACGTGGTCGCCGCCTGCCGCGGCTGCAATCACCGCAAGGGTGCGCGCCTGCCCGAAGAAGCGCGCATGCCCCTGCTGTACCTGCCCTACGCACCTTGCCGCTACGAACACTTCATCCTCTCGGGGCGCAATATCCTCGCTGACCAGATGGAGTACCTCGCGGCGATGCTGCCACCCCATAGCCGCGTCAGCAGTGGTCACTAGCGAGTATCCGGTCGCACGCGCTGCATGAACAGCAATCGCCTGGCTGACCTCATTGCGGGTCTGTCGATCGCCGGATTGCTGTTACCCGAGGCAGTAGCCTATTCGAGCATCGCCCGGCTGCCTCCACAGGCAGGCGTGATCGCGCTGTTCGTTGGCCTCACTGTTTACGCGCTCTTCGGATCGAGCCGCTTTGCGATCGTGTCGGCGACCTCCTCGTCGGCTGCGGTCCTCGCCGCAGCGAGCCTGTCTCTCTCGGTGGGCGATCCCGCGCTGCGCAATGCGCTGGCTTTCGGTCTTGTGATCGTTACCGGGGTGTTCATCCTTGGAGCCAGCGCCGTGCGCCTCGGGAATTTTTCCGACTTCATCGCCAAGTCAGTCCTGCGCGGTTTCGCGTTCGGACTCGCCATCGTGATCATCATCAAGCAGATGCCGATCGTCTTGGGCGTTGGCGCCCATCATGACGATCTGCCGCGCTACGTCATGGATCTCGTTGCGCAGTATCCCCAATGGAATCTTGCCCAGATTGGGTGCTGCGGCCTCGCGCTCGCGCTGCTCTATCTGTTTGGTCGCTTCAGGCGCGTACCTGGCGCCTTGATCGTCATCGTTCTCGGCATACTCGCTACGGAGTTCCTCGACCTTGCCAGCCACGGCATCAGCACGGTCGGCGAAATAGCCCTCACCATCAATATTCCCGGTCTGCCGACGCTTAGCCGCGACAGCTGGCTGCGTCTGGGTGAAATCGGGTTTGCCATGGTGCTTGTGCTCTACGCCGAATCTTCCAGTTCAATCCGCAGTTTTGCCATCCTGCACGGCGATCGAGTCGAGCCGAATCGGGATCTGTTTGCGCTCGGCGTGGCCAACCTCGTCTCGGGCCTCCTGCAGGGCATGCCAGTAGGTGCCGGATATTCGGCGACGTCCGCCAATGAGGCGGCCGGTGCGCAATCGCGCCTTGCCGGAGGCATCGCCGCAGCCGTGCTGCTCGTCGTGGTCGCCTTCGTGCTGCCTCTGGTCGCGCTCACTCCCGCGCCGATCCTCGCTGCCATCGTCATTCACGCGGTAAGCCACACCCTGAGCATCGAGCGCTTTAAGCCCTATTTCCTCTGGCAGCGCGATCGGGTCGTTGCAGTCGCAGCGGTGCTCGCAGTGCTCGCCCTGGGTGTCCTCGATGGGCTACTGGCCGCGGTAGCGATCAGTCTGATTATGCTGCTCATGCGGCTGTCGCAATCCAAACTGGCCGAACTGGGGCGGCTTGCCAACAGCCACGATTTCGTCGATTTGCGCCTGCACAAGGATGCACGCGCACCCGATTCGGTTCTGGTACTGCGCCCCGAAGCGCCCCTGTTTTTTGCCAACGCCGACCGCATGCTCGGCGAGGTACGGCATCGCTATCGTGACAGCAAGGCCCAGGCCGTGGTGCTGTCGCTTGAGGAATCCCAGGATCTGGATGGCACGGCGATCGAGGCGCTTCAGCTTCTGGCCGACGACGTCGCCCGTGACGGTCGGCTGTTAGTCTTGGCGCGCCTGAAGGAGCCGGTTATTGAACTCTTGCTGCGCGCCCGGCTTGCCAACCTCGCGCCCGAATGCTTTCGCTATTACAGCGTCGATGACGCCGTAGCGGCCGCGCAGGCCGTGCGCCGCTAGCTCAGCACCACGAGGCTGTCCCCCTCGCGCACCGTGTCGCCCTTGGCGACCAGAATCTCGGCCACCACTCCGGCTGACTCGGCGGCCACCGGAATCTCCATTTTCATGGATTCGATCAAAACGACTTCATCGTCGATCGCCACGCGCGCACCCGGCGCAACCAATACGTCGATGATCGTGCCGGAGACGGTACTCTTGAGCGTGGCCATATCGGGTCCGCGTGGAAGGAAATTGCGCTGGGCCCGATTGTAGTCTGTCAAAGCGGCCCTTTGACAGCCTCGCGGCAGATTCAGGAAAGAGTTGGCCAGCCGAGCGCGGGCAGTGCGGACTCGAGGGCGCGCGCTGCGCGAAGTACAAGATGGTCCTGATGCATCGGGCCCACCAATTGCGCCGATAGCGGCAGACCATCGGTACTCAAGCCACAGGGCAGCACACAGGCTGGCTGCTGGGTCAGATTGAACGGATAGCTAAACGGCGTCCAGCCGAGGAAATCCTCGACACGACGCGATACTTCGCTACCGGTCGGCGCCGTCGGGAAGGCCGTCACGGCAACAGCCGGAGTCAGCAACAGGTCGTAGCGCTCGTGAAAGCGCCGCATCTGGCTACCGAGTTCCGCGCGCCGCATATTCAGGCACGTCAGGTCCACCGCCGTAAGAAGCGCGCCCTGTTCGGCCTGCCACTGGAATAGCGGGTCGGTCGCTTCGCGCGCCTTTGGCGCCAGTCCGGCAAACAGCGTCGCAGCACCGACAAACCAGAATCCGCAGATCAGATCGAGCGGATCGGCAAAGCCCGGATCCACTGCCGTTACCGCAGCCCCCGAGAGAGTAAGCAGTTCGGCGCAGCGCTCAAGCGCGTGGCCAATTTGCGGATCGATTTTTGCGTATCCGAGGGTCGGCGAATAGGCAATGCGCAGGCCGGCAACCCCGTCTTCAAGGCCGACCCGATAGTCGCGCGCTTCGGCGGGCAGACTCGACCAGTCGCGCAGATCGGCGCCCGAAAGGACGGTCAAAAGCAAGGCTGCATCGCTGACGCTGCGCGCATGCGGACCGATATGGCTAAGGCTGCCAAAGGGCGAGGCCGGCCACACAGGGATCCGTCCGAAGGATGGCTTGTGGCCAACGACCCCGCAAAACGCCGAAGGAATCCGCACCGATCCCGCGCCATCAGTACCCAGAGCCAGCGGCCCCATGCCGGCAGCCACCGCAGCCGCAGCGCCACCGGAGCTGCCACCGCTGGTGCGTTCGGTATTCCAGGGATTACGCGTGATCCCGGTCAGATAGCTGTCGGTCGTTCCCTTGCAGCCGAACTCCGGGGTGTTGGTTTTTCCCAAGAGCACCGCCCGGTGCTCGCGCAGGCGCGCCGTCGCCGGTGCGTCGACCTCCCAGGGTCCCGCCGGGTCGATCGTTCGCGAACCGCGCAGCGTCGACCAGCCGCGCGTGAGGATCAGATCCTTGATCGAAACCGGAACCCCGTCCAGAAGACCTTCGGGCGCACCACGCTGCCAGCGCGCTTCGGACGCGCGCGCATCAGCAAGCGCCTGTCCTGCATCGACGAATCGAAATGCATTGATGCGCGGATCGTCTCGGGCAATGCGCGCCAGTACCGCCTCGGTGACTTCGACCGGCGAGGCGCTCTTGCGCTGGTAGAGCCTGATGAGTTCGCTTGCGCCAAGCAGAGCCAGATCGGTCGCCATCACATTCCCTTCGGTAGATTCTGAACTGAACTACGCCCTGCTAACGCCCTGCGGTACCACCCGCGTCATCGGCACCGCGCACGCCGAAGGCGAACAGGGTGCCAATGACGGCCAGGGCGCAGCCGATGAGCACGTCGCGAATCCGTTCGCTGATGAGCTCCTGGGTTCCCATCGAACTGAGCGCGTTGATCTGGACGGCGATCAGAATGAATACCAGGACCAGCGCGCTGTGCAGCCAGTAATTGCGGCGCAAAAAATGCGGCACGAAAAACAGCAAGGCAAGGCCGATCACGGTCAGGACATGGATATCGCTGATCAGATGCACCAGCGCAAGCGACACCACAGCACCAATGAGCGTGCCGAAGATTCGCTGCACGATGCGCTCGTAACTGCGTGCCAGGCCGGGCCACATGGTCACGAAGGTCGAAACCGTCACCCAGGTTGGATGGACCGAGTCAACGCTCTTGCCCAGCAGGTAGCCACAGGCCCCGGCGAGCGTGTAGGCCAGCGCAAAGCGCAGGGCCAGCGGTCGGACCAGCTTGAGCACGTAACGGGCACGACGCCACGAGCAGTACTCGCCCTCGCGCGTGTCCGCAACGAAATAATTCTCGAGGTAACGCGCGAGCGCGATCGCCAGTGCCGCCATGACGAGTAGTCCCGGAAATTCGAGAAGACCGAGACCGGGCGCATTGCCGATCAATAGCGCCGTCAGCAATGCGAAACGCGTACTTTGCAGCCACGGGGATCCGGCCCAGGCAGCGCTGCCGGCAATCAGAGCAAGTAGCACCAAGAGGCACTCGTACCAGCCCGTATGAGGCGCCAAGAGCAGGGCAAATTCGCCGGCGATCGCCATGGCAATCGTTGCGACCCCGAGAATCTTCAGGCGCCGCGAGATGCGTCCCTCCATGTCGGCCAGGGTCATCAGGAACGCACAGGCCGGTGTTACATAGTGCCCGGCAGGGTGCGCAGCCAGCTGTCCGATGGCAACGGCAGCGCAGATGCCAGCAAGCGCAACCACACCGCGATGCCACGGCGGACCATCGCTGCCAATCACCAGCGCCCGCGCTACAAAGATGCGCAGCCACTGCTGAGCGCGCATGAAGCGGCTCATGGCGCGTTACTCATCGACTGGCGCCTTTCACGAGATAGTCACAATCGCCCGCTCGCCGCTGCGCAGCCAGTGATTGCGGGAGATCCGGTAGAGGCAGTGGCGGCGTGCGGCGTGACCCGATGGCACCGCCGGGTGATCGAAATCCTCGCCGCTGTTTCCCATGCCGATGCGCTCCATGACCGCGCGCGAACGGTGATTTCCGAGGGCCGTGAATGACACGACTTCTTCGAGTCCGGCCCGCTCGAAGGCAAATTCGAGGCTGGCACGTGCGGCTTCGCTGGCGTAACCGTAGCCCCAATAGGGCTGCGCCAGGCGCCAGCCCACTTCGACACAAGGCATGCACGGCAGCGCCTGACGCGGCACCGACAGGCCGGCAAAGCCTATGAACTCGGCCACCCCGGGTACCTCGAGAGCCCAGAGGCCGTACCCGCTTTCGCAAAGGGCCAGCTCGATCCGCTGTGCGAGCGCGTCGCTCTGGGCGCTCGTCAGGAGCGCGGGAAAGTGCTCCATCACGCGCGCGTCGCTATTCATTGCGGCGAAGGCGACCCGGTCCTCTGCCTTCCAGGTGCGCAACAGCAGACGCTGGGTCGAGAGCTGCATGACTCTCGCAGCGCCGCTCGCATCGACTGGCACGTGGCGGGTCTCAGACACAGTCATCCGACTCATAGGCGTGCAGGTCGAATTGCTCCATGAACTGTTCGGGCCTGGCTAGCGCACTAAAACCGAGGCGTTCGTAGAGCGGCGCCGCAGTACTGGTAGCGAGCATGAAGCGGCGCAGACCGGCCAGACGCGGATGCGCAAGGACTGCCTCGAGCAGGCGTAGCGAATGGCCCTGGCCACGAGCATCGCTGACGATGAAGACATCGCACAGGTACGCAAAAGTTGCGCCATCGGTAACGACCCGCGCGAAGCCGATCTGACGCGCACCCAGAAAGGCAGCCGCACACAGCGAGCCCTCGATGGCCGTCTCCAGACGCGCACGCGAAATGCCGCGCGCCCAGTGCGACTGCTCCGACAAAAACTCGTGCACCAGATCGATGTCCATGGCGGCGACATCGAAAGCCACGCGCAGCTCGTCTACCGCATCGCGTGAGGCCATTTGCGCCGACTCGCGGGATTTCATCGGCCAACAAATCGCGCCGCGCGCTTTTCAACGAACGAGCGCACTCCCTCGGCGGCATCCTCGGAATTGGCCAGCTGCGACTGGATCGGTCGCATTTGCGCAATCGCCTCTTTCCAGCCGACTTCGACGGCGAGCAGTGCATTGGCGCGCGTTGCGCAAACCGCCAGGGGCGCCTGCGCGGCGATCTTTTCGGCGAGCGCTATCGCGGTCTCGAGTTCCGTGCCCGGTGCAACCACGCGCTGGATCAGGCCCATGCGTTGGGCTTCTTCACAACCGAATTCATCGCCCGTGAGCAGATGCAAGAGAGCGTTCCCGAGGCCGCTGCGCTCGGCAATGCGCAGCGTCGCACCTCCGGTAGCCATAATTCCGCGCTTGACCTCAAGCTGCGAGAAACGGCAGTCGGAGGCGGCAATAGCGATATCGGCTGCGAGCATCAGCTCGATCCCGACCGTATAGGTAATGCCGCGTACGGCAGCGATCAGCGGTTTGCTGCGCCGCCGGCCTTCACTACTCGGATGCAAGTCGAGCGGATCGATACACTCGGCCGGAAAGGAGCGCTCGCCACGCTGCATCAGGGGTGCCATCGCGGGCAGATCGAGTCCCGCCGTAAAGTGCTCGCCATGTCCGTGCAATACCGCACAGCGTGCCACCGGATTGTCCTCGAACTCGGTGTAGGCGAGGGCGAGCTCGCGCATCATCTTTGGCGTGAAGCCGTTCAGCTTGGCCGGACGGTGGATGCCAATGAGCATCACATGAGCTTGCAGACTGGTCTCGATGGATCCTTCGGGATGGGACATGGTGGCTCCTGGTCTGGTCGCGCGCGATGGACGACGCGCCTGTCGGACTGCGCTATTCTATGCCCTGCCCATGCCACAGGAAAAACCATGAAGAGCTTCCTGATCTGCTATGTCGTCGCGCTTCTGGTTTTTTGCGCGCTCGATGCGCTCTGGCTTGGCGTGTTCGCGTATGACTTCTACCAGCAGCAGATCGGCAGCCTATTGTTGCCGCATCCGAACTTCGTTGCTGCGGCCGCTTTTTACCTGGTGTTTCTGGCGGGTGTCGTGGTTTTTGTGGTGCAACCCGCGATCAGCGCCCACAGCCTGCCGCGTGCGGTCTTCATGGGCGCGCTGTTTGGTCTGATCACCTATGCCACCTACGACGTCACCAATCTGGCGACTCTGCGCGGCTGGACCGAATGCGTGGTGGCCGCCGACCTTGCCTGGGGCGCCTTCGTGACCGGATGCGCCGCCGCTGCCGCCTATATCGCCCACTCCTTCACGACCCATTAGTCGGCGGTTCAGGGCACGAGGTGCCAAGCCTGATGGTCGATCTCGACCATCAGGCGTGCCCTTTGATCGAGTCCGAGATGGTCGCTCTGGCTCATATTGACCACGCCATTGGTCGTCGCCAGATCCCTGGTGGCCTCGAGTGCATCGCGCAGGGCGATCCGGAACTCGGGAGTGCCGGGACGTGCCTTCTTCAGGGCAATCGGAATTGCCCGTTCGAGCAGCAGTCCCGCATCCCAGGCGTACGAGGCGAACGCAGCGACACTGCCGCTGCCGTAGCGTTCTTCGTAGCGCCTCACAAAGGCGAGCGCACTTTTTTTGACCGGATTGCTGTCGGGCAGTTGTGCGGCGACCATCACGGGCCCTGTCGCCAGAAAAGTGCCATCGCAGTCGCTTGCACACACGCGCAGAAAGTCGCGATTGGCCACGCCATGGTTGTGATAGATGCGCGCCTTGAATCCGCGCGCAACCAGGGCCTTGACGGGGGTCGTCGCCGGCGTACCCGAGGCGCCGATAACCACCGCATCGGGCTGGGCTGCGATTATTCTGAGAATCTGGCCGGTCACACTCTGGTCGCGGCTGGAAAAGCGTTCGTTGGCAAGCACGCGGATCTGGCGCAGTTCGGCAAACTTGCTGACTTCGTCATAAAACGCATCGCCAAGCGCATCCGCGAAGCCGATGAACGCCATGGTCTTGACACCATGATCGCTCATGTCCGCTGCGATGGCAGTGGCCATCATGACGTCCGTCTGCGGAGTCTTGAACATCCAGCGGCGATTCGCGTCGATCGGTTCAATGATGCGATTTGATGAGGCAAGGCTGATGGCCGCGACATGGAGTTCGCCGAGCACCGGTAGCAGGGCCAGAGAGTTGGGAGTCGTTGAGGACCCGATCAGCACGTCAACGTGCTCCTCGCTTGCCAGCTTGCGTGCATTGGTCACGGCGCTGGTCGTATCGGACGCATCGTCAAGGACGATATACTCGATTTTCTGGCCGGCGATTTCGCGCGGCAAAAGCTCAATCGTATTTTTCTCGGGCAGGCCGAGCGACGCGGCAGGTCCGGTCGATGAGATCGTCACACCGACGCGCACTTGGGCGCACAATGGCGTCGACAGCAGGTCCATGAGGACCAGAAGGCAAAGCCAGATCCCTTTCATGGTGATGGTCTCCCCGTTTGGCTCGAGCCTGGTTGAATGCGCCAATCCTTGGATGCTAGACCCGCGCACCGCGCTGTCAAGCAGGCCGCTCGCGGCCAGTCGCCATCGACCCACTTTGCGGCGGGCGCTTCGATGAACGGTGACTTCATCTCGTCAGACAGCGCCAGTCTCGATGCGACGAACTTCGATCTGCGCGACCTGCCGCCGCAGTTTTACGAAGATCCCTATCCGATCTATCGGCGCCTGCGCGAACAAGCGCCGGTATTGCGTCTGCCCGATGGCAGTGTCTTTCTGACGCGCTATCGCGACGTTCTGGCCGTCTACAAGGACGCGCAGGGCTTTAGTTCCGACAAGGTCCGGGAGTTCGCGCCCAAGTTCGGAGACAGTCCGCTCTTTGAGCACCACACCACGAGCCTGGTGTTCAACGATCCGCCACTACATACCCGTGTGCGCCGACCGATCATCAGCGCCTTGTCCATCAAGGCGATCGAACGCCTCAAAGCCGGCCTCATCGAGCGCGTCGATGCGCTGCTCGACTCCATGCAGGAGCGATCACAGGTGGATCTGATTGAGGATTTTGCGGCCGCCATACCACTCGAGATCATTGGCAACCTCTTTGACGTGCCGCGGACCGAGCGTGCACCGCTGCGCGACTGGTCGCTGGCGATACTCGGAGCACTCGAGCCGAGCCTGTCCGAAGAGCAGCTCGCGCGCGGCAATCGCGCGGTCAGCCAGATGAGCGAGTACCTGCGCGGCCTGATCGTCCAGAGACGAAACCACCCAGGCGATCCAGAAAGCGACGTGCTTACCCGCCTGATCGAGGCGGGGATGGGCGCGACGCAACTGTCAGAAAAAGAGCTCGTGCAGAACTGCATCTTCATTCTGAATGCCGGACACGAAACCACCACCAATCTGATCGGCAACAGCCTGCACGCCCTTACCCGCTGGCCCGATGAACGCGCGCGTCTGATTGCCGAGCCCGGCCTGATCGATAGTGCCGTTGAGGAATTCCTGCGTTTTGAGAGCTCAAACCAGCTCGGCAATCGAATCACCACAGGCCCCTGCAGCATCGGCGACACGGTGCTCGCAGTACACACGCGCGTCCATCTGGGCATTGGCGCGGCCAATCGCGACCCCGAGCAGTTCCCGGATCCGGAGCGGCTTGATCTCGCACGCACACCCAATCGCCACCTGGCATTTGGCTCTGGCATCCATCAGTGCGCGGGCATGAATCTGGCACGGCTCGAGGCAGCGCTTGCCATCGCACGCTTTCTGGCGCGCTTTCCGAACTACCGGCTCGGCGACACCTGCGTGCGCGGCGGGCGGGCGCGTTTTCGCGGATTTCTCAAGCTGCCCTGTGACACGGGCAAGGCACATCATCATCGACCATGAGCAATGACATCAAGCCGCTGACGACCGAGCGCCTGCTTGCCGGCCTGTGCTTTCCCGAATCACCGCGTTGGCATCAGGGCGAGCTCTGGTTTTCCGACATGGTGGATCGAAAAGTCGCAAGCGTCGATCTGGCGCGACGACGCACGGACCATTTCGAGGTCCCGGCCCAGCCTTCCGGACTAGGCTGGCAACCCGACGGACGGCTGCTGGTCGTCTCCATGCATGATCGGCGTCTGATGCGCTGGGATGGCCGGCAACTGGAACTCGTCGCTGACCTGTCCCGTCTGGCCCACTTTCATTGCAATGACATGCTTGTCGACCGGACAGGTGCGGCCTACATCGGCAACTTTGGTTACGACAACGTGGCGCGCGCGACACCGCGTACGACCGTCCTGATACGAGTTGAACCCGATGGCAGCGCGCGAGCGGTCGCCGATGAATTGATGTTTCCAAATGGTATGGCAATCACCGAAGACGGCACCACGCTGCTCGTCGCCGAAACCATGGCTGAGCGCGTTAGCGCCTACCGGATCGACGCAGACGGCGGCCTATCGGCACGGCGTAGCTTCGCGCGCATCGAAGGTTCCAGTCCCGATGGGCTGTGCCTGGACGCCGCCGGCGCCATCTGGATGGCCTCGCCGATCCAGCGGGCAGTCCTGCGTATCGAAGAGGGTGGGCGCATCACCCATCGCATAGCCTGCGAGAACCAGGCGCTCGCGTGCATGCTTGGGGGTCCCGAACGCCGCACCCTGTTCGTACTTTCGGCTCCGCTGGTACGCGCCGAAAAAGCACGCGCCATGCGTGCCGGCGCGATCGACTTCGTCGAAGTCGAAGTCGCCGGTGCCGGGCTGCCATAGATCGCGGCCTCGAAGAATCGGCCGTCTGGAGTGCGTGCGGGCGCGACCCGGCCTGGATCAGCGCAAGGCAGGCTTGCCCAGCCCGAGATAGCTCTCTACCACCCGTTCATTGATAGCGAGTTCGCGCGCCGGACCTTCGAGCGCCAGATCACCGGTCTCGAGCACGTAGCCATAGTCGGCGATCTGCAGCGCAGCGCGCGCATTCTGCTCGACCAGCAGCATCGCCACGCCCGTGGTGCGCAGCTCGTCGATGATCCGGAAAATCCCGCGCACCACCAGCGGTGCCAGGCCCAGACTCGGTTCATCGAGCAGCAAAAGGCGCGGTCGTCCCATCAGTGCACGACCTAGGGCAAGCATCTGGCGCTCACCGCCCGAGAGGGTGTTAGCCGCCTGGTTGATGCGTTCCTGAAGGCGCGGGAATAGCGAAAAAACGCGCTCAAGCCCGTCGTCCCAAGCCGGCTCGCGAGCCCGATAGCGCCGGAACGCGCCCAAACGCAGATTGTCGATGACACTCATGCTGCCAAAGAGCTCGCGACGCTCCGGAACCAGCGCGATGCCGGCGGCCACGCGCTCTTCGACATCCCATTCTCCGATTCGCTCACCCTGATAACGCACCTCGCCAGCACAGGAAGCGCCGGTCGGCAAGGCACCCATCAGGGCATTCAAAAGCGTTGATTTGCCGGCACCGTTGGCGCCGATCACCGTGACGATTTGTCCCGGCGCCACGCGCAACTTCATGCCATGCAGCGCTTCGACCTTGCCATAGCGGGCATTCAAGGGGCCCGCTTCGAGAATTACTTCATCCATGATCGGGCACCGACTCTTCGAGCTCGCCCAGATAGGCCTCGCGCACCAGCGGATTGGCACTGACCTCGCCGGGCGTGCCCTCGGCGAGCAGGCTACCGAAATTCATCACGATCAGATGGTCGGTCAGACTCATCACCAGTTCCATGTCGTGCTCGACAAGGAGAATGCTCATCCCTTCGGCACGCAACTGGCGCAGCACCTCGGCCAGCGCCAGCTTCTCCTGGTAGCGCAAGCCGGCCGCGGGCTCGTCGAGCAGGAGCAACACCGGATCGAGGGCGAGCGCACGTGCAATCTCGAGAATGCGCTGCTGGCCAAGAGCAAGGTTGCCGGCCAGCTCGCCGGAAAACGAGCCCAGTCCGACGCGCTCGAGCTGGCGCTGCGCGCAGGCCATCAGGCGCGCTTCTTCCTTGCGATCGAGCCTGAGTGCCGCGCGCCACAGTCCAACGTCGCTGCGCAGGTGTGCACCCAATGCAACGTTCTCCAGTACGCTCATCCCCGGTAGCAACTGGACATGTTGAAACGTCCGCCCGATGCCCTGGCGCGCTATATGGCGCGGTGTCGCAGCATCGATGCGTTCGCCGCAAAAGCTCACAGCACCCGCCGACAGCGACAGCACTCCGGTGATGAGATTGAAGGTGGTGCTCTTGCCGGCGCCATTGGGCCCGATCAGACCGACGATCTCGCCCGCGCGCAATGCAAAGCTGACGTCGCTGACCGCAACGAGGCCGCCGAATTGCTTGCGCAGCCTGTCAACCTGCAGCACGATCTGGCGCGCCGCAGGTCGCGCCCGCGACTCGAGTGCGGCTGCGTCAGCGGCGTGCGGCAGCGCGCGTGCCGACTGCGCGCTGCCACCGAACCAGCGGGTGATGAGGGGCCACAAGCCGTCCGGCGCACGTTGCAGGAGAAACACCAAGAGCACGCCAAAGACGATGATCTCGAAGTTGCCGTTGCTGCCCAATAGACGCGGCAGAAGATCCTGCAGCTGATCCTTGGAGAGCGTGACCATGAAGGCGCCGAGCACGGCGCCCCAGACATGGCCGGCGCCGCCGGCCACGGCCATGAACAGATATTCGATACCGGCGTTAAGCCCGAAAGGCGTTGGATTGATCGAACGTTGCAAATGTGCGTACAGCCAGCCCGACACCGAGGCAAGGAGCGCCGCGTACACGAAGGCAACGATACGATAGTGGGCCGTATCGACGCCGAACGACTCGGCCATGCCGACGCCGCCGCGCAGGGCCCGGATGGCGCGACCGGGACGCGAATCGAGCAGATTGCGCGTAGCCACGATGGCGAGCACGACGAACAGCCAGATGAGATAGAAAATGTCGCGGCCGTGCTCAAGCGAATAACCGAGCATGCGGATCGGCGGCAGACCATTGAGCCCATCGTACTTGCCCAGGGCCTCCATGTTGCCAAACAGATAGAAAAAGCTGATTGACCAGGCGATCGTTCCGAGGGGCAGATAGTGTCCCGAGAGGCGCATCGTAATCGCGCCGATGCAATAAGCGAGTGCGGCGGTCAGCGCAAGGCCGATCGGCAGCGTCAGCCACGGCGAGAACCCATGCGCAATGCACAGATAACCAGTCGCGTAAGCGCCGATGCCAACGAAGGTCGCCTGACCAAATGAGGTCAGTCCGGCGATGCCGGTCAATAACACGAGGCCAAGCACGACCAGCGTCGAGAGGCCGATATAGTTCAGTAGCGTGATCCAGAACTCCGGGGTCGCCGGAATCAGTGGCAGGGCGGCCATGACTACGACGAATGCCAGGGCGCACCAAAAGCCGCGCGTGCGCTTCACGGCTCCTCCTCGATGTGCGTGCCGGACATGGACCGCCACAGGAGAACCGGGATGATCAGCGTGAAGACGATCACTTCCTTGAAGGCACTGGCCCAGAACGAGGAAAAGGATTCAAGCAGGCCCACAGCGAGTGCACCCACGGCAGCAATCGGAAAACTCGCGAGGCCACCGATGATCGCAGCGACAAAACCCTTTAGGCCAATCAGGAATCCCGAGTCATAATAGATGGTGGTGATAGGCGCAATCAGCATGCCTGACAGGGTGCCGATCAGCGCCGCGACGGCGAAAGTGAGCTGCCCGGACAGCGTGGTGCTGATGCCCATCAGACGCGCGCCACGCCGGTTCACTGCGGTGGCGCGCAAGGACTTGCCGTAGAGAGTCCGCTCGAAGAACAGGTAGAGCACTGCTATCAGCACCAGGCTCGCACTCACCACGAACAGGCTCTGACCGGAGATGGTGAGCGGCCCGACCGTCCATTGCCCCTCGACAAAGGCCGGAGTACGCGATCCCTCAGCACCAAAAAACAGCAGGCCCAGACCGGTCATGGCGAAATGCACCCCGACCGAGACGATTAACAGGATCAGCACCGAGGCATGGGCGACCGGCTGGTAGGCGACGCGGTACAGGATAGGACCCAGGGGAACGACCAGCACGAGCGTGAGCGCGACGTCGACCCAGAGCGGCAGCGCCTGGCTGCCCGCCCAGCGGGCCAGCAGCAGCGCGGCTGCCGGCAGTACCCCATAGAGCAGCAACGCACGCGCCAGTCCCCGCGTACGTCGCGCACGGACCGCGCCTGCGCATTCCATCGCCAGCGCCAGCGCTCCCGCCCCGAGCAGCAGCCAGGCCGTGCCGGGGGTGCGCTGCGAAGTCAGGGCCGCGAGCGTCAGAGCCCCATAGGCGACGAACTCTCCCTGGGGGATGAAGATGACACGGGTTACCGTGAAAATCAGAACCAGCGCCAGGGCGAGCAGTACGCAAATCGCCGCGTTGACTATGCCGTCCTGGATAAGGATCAGCGCAATCGAGAAATCCATCAAGCGCGGCGCATTACTTCAGGAGCACCCACTTGCCATCCTTGATGGTCACCATGACGCGCGCACGAGTGTCGAGGCCACTGTGGTCGGTGGCCGACATATTCACGACGCCATGGGTGATCGGCAGATCGCTGATTGCTTCGACGGCATCACGCAGCGCACGTCGGAAGGCGGGCGTACCCGGTTGCGCATGCTTTAGTGCCTCGGGGATGGCGCGCTGGAGCATCAGGCCGGCATCGTAGAGATGCCCCCCGAAGTTGGCCACCGAACCCGGGCCGTGCGCGGCCTCGTAGAGGCGGGTGTAGACCACGCCGACCTGTTTGCATGGATTGGAGTCGGGCAACTGGGACGCGACCAGCAAAGGGCCCGAGGGCAAAATGGTGCCCTCGACGTCCTTGCCGCCAACGCGCAGGAAGTCCGAGTTGGCAACGCCATGGGTCTGATAGATCACCCCCTTGTAGCCGCGCTCCTTGAGTGCCTTGGCGGGGGTCACAGCCGGGGTGCCCGAGCCGGCGATCAGGATCGCCTGGGGTTGTGCGGCCACGAGCTTCAATGCCTGGGCGGTCACGCTGGTGTCGGTGCGCTGGAAGCTCTCGCTGGCAACAATCTTGATGTCGTGCGCAGCCGCGGCCCTGGAAAACTCGGCCAGCCAGCCCTGCCCGTAAGCGTCCGAGAAGCCGATGAAGCCGATACTCTTAATCTTGTTGGCCGCCATATGCTCGGCGATCGCCGAGGCCATCAGCGAGTCATTCTGCGGCGTCTTGAACACCCAGAAACGCTTGGCATCGATGGGGTCAACGATCTTGGCGCTGGCTGCCATGCTGATCAGGGGCGTCTGCAGCTCCGAGACCACGTCGATCATCGCGAGCGAATTGGGCGTGATCGAAGAACCCAGCACGACATCGACATTGTCTTCACTGATCAGCTTGCGGGTGTTCTTGACTGCGGTCGTGACATCCGAGGCATCGTCAAGCACGATGTACTCGATGTTCTGGCCGCCGATCTGCGCCGGCAGCAGCGAGATCGTGTTTTTTTGCGGAATCCCGAGCGAGGCCGCCGGGCCGGTGGCCGAGAGCGTGATGCCGACTTTGATTTGAGCGGCTGCCGGCAGGCTGATCAGGCCAAACGCGCATACGGCCACTGCGGCGCCCAGGGCGCGAATTGCTTGCGACATATTGTTCTCCTCCTCTGAGCCGGTCCGATGGAGTCACCGGAACTGGCGATTTTCTACCACGTAGCGCCCGGGGCGCCATCGGTAACTGCCCCAATCAGGCGCGTGCAAAGCCGCTTATCGGCTGACCGCTATCGTGATTCTGTTGGTGGGACTAGCATGATAGCGTGACGGTTTATTGGCTGGACGTGTTGTGCTTGGGCGACGAGGCGCGCTGCCAACTGTAAAAGCCGCGGCCGCTAGTCCGGGGAATCCGACCGGTCGTCCGAGCCGGGTCTTGGGCGCAACCCTTCTGTCCGGTGAACCGCCGAGCTCGGCTAGTATGATGCGAGCGCAAGATATGACGAGACCACACCAAAGGGAGTCAGCTGTGGCAGGGCTGGAAAAGCTGGGACGCTACGAGATAGTGTCCGAGCTGGGTAGGGGCGAGATGGGTTCCGTCTACCGGGCGGTAGACCCCAGCCTTGATCGGGTGGTTGCCCTCAAGGTAATTCGTCACGATCCGGCGGAGCTGGAAACACGCGAATTCCGCGGCCGCTTTCTTGCCGAAGCGCGCGCTGCAGGGCGGCTCACACATCCCAATATCGTCACTATCTACGATTTCGGCGAGACCGACGACATCTCCTACATCGCCATGGAGTTGCTCGAGGGCGAGACCCTGCGCTCGATGCTCGATCGGCAGCGCTTCTCCACGCGTCGCGCAGTGCGCTATGCAAGCCAGATCGCCGATGGCCTTGCTGCGGCCCACGCCGGCGGCGTGGTGCATCGCGATATCAAGCCCGCCAATGTCGTGCGCCTGGCCAATGGCCTGCTCAAGATCACGGACTTTGGCATTGCCTACGTGGCCGCCTCGGCGATGACGCTCGACGGTGCGCTTTTGGGTACTCCGAAGTACATGTCGCCCGAGCAGGTGCTTAGCCTGCAAGTCGATGGCCGCTCGGATATCTTTTCCCTCGGGGTGCTGCTCTACGAGATGCTCACCGGCAATCTGCCTTTCGGCGGCGGCAGCCTCGCGCAGATCATGCACCAGATCGCGCATGACAAGCCGATCCATCCGCTGCGCTGGAATGCTGCCATCCCGCTTGCGGTCGTGCGTATTCTCGCCAAGTCGCTGGCCAAGGATCCGGCAGCGCGCTATGCCAGTGTCTCGGACCTGGCGCGCGACCTGCGTATTCACAAGGTGATGGATGTGGCGCGCGACGCGGCCCTTGAGGAAGTCTTTCTCCCGCTCGAACCGACCGCCCTCCCTCCGCCCTTGCGCGTTGCCTATCCGCCGCCCCGTGCAGAAAACGCGGCAAACGACGCGGTGCCGGCGAGTGGGGCGTTCGATCAAACGGTTCCCTTGCCTGTCACCAAGGCGCGCTCGACGGCTGAGGCAAGCGCGGCCCCGGCAGCCCTCGGGGCCGCGAGTCCCCAAGCAGCCGCTGCTGCCCCGGTCGAGCCCCAGCTCCCGCAAGCATCGAACCCACCCGAACCTGAGCCTGCTCCAGCAAAACGCCCGCCCTACGCACCGATGTTCGCATCTCTTGGCGTCGCGGCCGTAGTCGTGGTGCTCGCAATACTGGGGGTGCGTCACTCTGCGCAAACTGCGCCCCCACCACCCGAAGTCCAAGTCACTGCGCCTGCCCCCGAACCCGCGCCAGCACTGGCCGTGCCGGTGGTGGCCGCCCCGGTTGAGGAGCCCGTGGTCAACGCCGAGGTGCCAAAGCCGGTTCATACGCGCAAAGCCAAGAAGGAAAGCGCGCCCGTCGAAGTAGCCGCTCCTGAGGTCGTGGCGCCTGCACCGCCGCCGCCCCCCCCAGCGCCGGTCGTCGAAGCACCCAAGGCACCGGCCATTTCTCCAGAGGCGAAAAAAGCCGCCGAGGACAAAGCGCTGCGTGCTGAAGCCCAGCGCCAGCATGATTGCCTGGCCTTCAATCGCTGCGACTGATTTGCCTTAGCGCGCGCGCAAGCGCAGCGCGATCTCGTTTACTCCGAGCGGGTGTGGCACCACCGGATAAGGTGGCTTATCCCACTCCCAGCGCGACTGGTCAAACAGCGCACGCATTGCGTGGATGTCGCAGTGATAGGGAGGTCCGCTGAGAAAACCCTCCTGGCCCTGCGGCCGGGCTGCCTGCATGGCCAGAATGAAGAGGTCGCCGCCCTCCCGGATCCAGCAGCGCAGGCGATGGGCATAGGCGACCCAGTAATCCGGGTGCAAGGCGCACAGGCAAGTCTGTTCATAGATGGCCGCAAAGGGCTGCTCGGCTTGCCACTCGAGAACATCCGCTTGCACGAGCTCAGCAACGAGCCCGGCGGCGGCGAGGCGCTCGTGACACATGTCGAGCGCCTCTTGCGCATAGTCAAGGCCTGTGACCGCGAATCCGCGCTGCGCGAGTTCCACGACTTCCCAGCCCGAGCCGCAACCGGGAACGACGATGCGACACGGCTGCAGGCCGCCGGCATCAAGCCAGCGCAACAGTTGTGGATTTGCTGCACCCCGGTCCCAGCCGGTCTCGCCGCGACGATAGTGCTCCGACCAGAATTGGGCACTCGGTCCGCTCACGCGCAAGCCTCATGAAGCCTTATGAAACTGCCGGGGCGGATCGGCAAAGCGCTGCCTTGACCTGGACTCATGGTTTTAGATCAGCGCCCCTCGACGCTCCTGGCTGGTGTTTCATCAGCTATCCTGCGCATCCATCTGCACCTACTATACTGGAGTACGAGGCACCGTTTTGGGGGCCTGTGACGTGCGCGCCTGGCAGGCATGCGATGCTTGCGCAGGGTCGTCCACGCCACCCATGCAGCAGATCTGCGTGGTACGTATCGATGGGAGTCGCCATGCCTGCCAATTGCCTTGCCCCGCACCTGCGCTGCCGGCGCCGCCTGGCAAAGCTCTGCGTTCTATTGATGGTCGGTGGCGCCTGCCTGCCGGCATGCGCTCAGATCTACAAATGGGTCGACAAGGATGGCGTGACCCATTACGACCAATCGGCGCCGCCCGACAAGAAGTCCACGGTGGTGGATGTAAGGCCGGCAGCAAGCGCCCCCAGCAATGCACCAGCTACCGACTGGAGCGCTCAGGATCGCGCGTTTCGCGAGCGCCAGATCGCGCGTGAGGATGCCGAACGCAAGGCCAAGGCGCAAAAGGACAAACTCGATGCACAGCGTCGCCAGACTTGTGACAATGCCCGTAATCGCCTCGAGCACGCCGAAGCGGGCAGCCGCATGTATCAACTCGATGAGAATGGCAACCGGGTCTATCTGACCGACGATCAGCGCGCCGATGCCATCCGCGCCGCTCAACAACAGGTCGCCGATAACTGCTAGGCGCGCTTGCCTATACTTGCTAAGAAGCGCATCAAACCGTGGAATGCGCCCCAAGTTCATGCGTATGCAGCATCGGCGCATGACAATGGCGCCCGTGGGCACTTGTTTTACCGGGAATGGTCCAAAACTAGTGCAACGAACTCTCCCTGGAAGGAGCTTGCCATGAACCGAAAGATGATTTTTGCCGCGCTGTTGAGTCTGGCTGCCGCGACGGTCTCGGTTGCGCTCGCGCAAACCCCCGACCCGAGTCTGCACGAGGTCTACGAAGCGACCAAGGCAGGCCACTATGAGGATGCGCAGGCGATGATGGATCGCGTGCTGCGCGACCATCCCGATAGCGCCAAGGCACACTATGTCGAAGCGGAGTTGCTCGCCCGCCAACACAAGATGTCAGCCGCAGCAGGTGAACTCGCAACGGCCGAGCGCCTGTCCCCCGGATTGCCGAAGGAAGATCCGCGCTCAGTTGCCCAGTTGCGCGCGGAAATCTCGGGCGGCGGCCAGGCCGTCGGCAACACTTACCAGTCCTACCATCAGAGCTCGGGCTTTGGCGGGTGGCTACTGCCCGTCATCGTCATCGGCGTGATTCTGCTGCTCGTGATGCTGGTGCGCGCGACGCGACGCGTGGCGCCGGTGATGCCGGTTGCCTACGGGCCAGGCGGCATGCCGGGACCCGGCATGCCCGGCTATGGAATGGGCGGAATGGGGCCAATGGGACCGATGGGCGGTGGCGGCCTTGGCTCTTCCATAGTCGGCGGACTGGCCACGGGTGCGGCGCTGGGCGCGGGTCTGGTTGCGGGTGAGGAGCTGATGCATCATTTCACCGACGGCAATCGCGGCTCGGGTTACGTGCCGCCACTGGCCGACAACTCCGGCGTTAACGACAACATGGGTGGCCAGGACTTCGGGGTGCAGGACTCCGGCTCATGGGACGACGGCGGCTCGGTGGGCGACGGTGGGGGCGGCGGCGGAGGCGACTGGGGCTAAGCCCGGTTCATCGCCGAGGAGCGCAATTCATCGCGCTCTTCTTGCAGGGTGTCGCGTCCCCGCTGCGAAGGCGGGACGTGCCGGGCATGATCTGGCTCCATGTCCACAAGGAGGTGCCCATGTCCCCCAAGCGTGTCTGGAAATTATTCGCAGCACTCGTGTTTTGCGCCGCTTTCTTGCCAGTCGCACAGGCCCTTGAGCCACAACGCGAAACTCGCAATCTGACGGAATCGTTTGATTCGGTGCGCCTGCAGGGTGACATCGACGTGATACTCACCCAGAGCGACAGCACCAGTCTCGTCGTCGAGGCGCGGCCTGACTTGCTCGGGCGCATCAAGAGTGAAGTGCGCAATGGCGAGCTGATCCTCAGTTACTCCAGTCCGCTCGAAATACACCTCGGCTCCTACAATCATTCTCCGCGCGCCCTCTTGTCGATGAAGGCGCTCAAGCGCATCACCATCGAGGGTTCGGGCGACGTGCACGCGACCAGTTGGTCCAGCAGGGACGACCTTGAACTATCGATAACCGGTTCGGGTAACGTGGCAATCAGCAATCTGACTGCCAGGGAGTTGCGCACCCGGCTTTCCGGGAGCGGCGACGCACGTCTGTCGGGCACCGTGTCAAGCGCCGACATCCGTATCAACGGCTCGGGCGATTTCGAAGCATCGGATCTGCGTAGCGCGAATGTTGCGGTCTCGATTGCAGGTTCGGGCGACGCTTCGGTGTGGGCCGAGCGCAGCCTGTCGATCAGTATTGCCGGCTCCGGCGACGTCGAATATTTCGGCAGGCCGACGGTGTCGCAATCGATTGCCGGTTCGGGCGATGTCCATGCGCGTGGCGACAAGCTCTGAGTTGCCGGGCCGACCGGCCTAGTATCCCCGCCGGCCCACGCGGCCGGCGTGCGCATTGCGACGTGACAAGCAAGGTCGACTTCGGTCACACTGCCGGATCGGATCACGGGTCCTGCGGACCTTTGTCATGTACCTTGAACTCATCTCGCGCGCACCCTATGGCGCGCCCCGCGATGCCCCCCTGCTTTTTGTCCACGGCGCCTGGCACGGCGCCTGGTGCTGGGAAGAACACTTCCTGCCCTACTTTGCTTCCCAGGGCTATTCCGCACACGCACTGAGCCTGTCGGGTCATGGCAAGAGTGACGGTCGCAGCCTGTTGCGCTGGGCGCGCCTGTCGGACTATGTCGAGGATGTCGCTGCGATCGCGCGCACCTTCGAGGTCCCGCCGGTGGTCATCGGCCATTCAATGGGCAGTGCGGTGGTGCAGAAATATCTGGCGCGCTATCCGGCGAGCGCGGGCGTGCTGTTGGCGCCGGTGCCACCGGGCGGTGTGCTTGGCACTACCGTGCGTGTGGCACGACGTCATCCGCTGCGCTTTCTGCTCGCCAATCTCAGTTTGAGTCTGTATCCGCTGGTTGAGAACAACGCGCTGGCGCGCGAATTGTTCTTTTCGGCGAGCATGCATGCCGACAAAGTCGAACGCTACGCGAAGCAGTTGCAGGACGAGTCCTATCTCGCGTTTCTCGACATGCTGGTGTTTGACCGTCCGCACCGCCCGCGCCATTCCGGGGTGCCGACGCTGGTTCTGGGCGCAGGCGACGATGCGGTGTTCACTCCGCGCGACGTGGCAGCCTGCGCACGCGCGCTGGGCACCGAGGCGGTCATGTTCGCCGGCATGGCTCACGACATGATGCTCGAGGCCGGCTGGCGTGAGGTCGCCGATCACATACTCGCGTGGCTGACCGCGCTGCCTTCGATACAGCTGCCAGAGACGGCCGCTCAAAAATAGACGATGGCCGCAATCACGAGCGCGATCAGCGTGAACCTGGTGATCTGGTAGACGGTCTTGTTCCAGCGCTTGAAGGCGCGCCGCTTTTGTCCCATCCAGTGCGAGGCAACAAACACGCGGTTGATCGCGCCGGTGGGGTCGCTGGCGGCGTTGGGCGACGCGCCCGCAGCCACGATGTGCTCGCTGATCCAGCGATTGACCGCCTGGGCCCAGCGAAATTTCATCGGGCGCTCGACATCGCAAAACAGGATCAGGCGATCCTGGCCGCTGCGATTTTCGGCCCAATGCATGTAGGTCTCATCGAACACCACGCCTTCACCGTCGCGCCAGCTGTAGCGCTGCCCATCGACGTCGATAAAGCAGCTGTCGTTGTTGGGCGTGGCAAGGCCCAGGTGGTAGCGCAACGAGCCGGCAAACGGATCGCGGTGACGTCCGAGGCGTCCGCCATCGGGCAGGTGTGCAAACATGGCCGCCTTGATGCTTGGCAAGCCGGCGAGCAGTTCCGTGGTTCGCGGACACAGGGCGCGCGCGGATGGATGCGCGTCGGCATACCACTTCAGGTAGAAGCGCTTCCAGCCGGTTTTGAAGAACGAATTAAAACCCGCGTCGTTGTGCTGCTCGGCGGCCTTGATTTCCTTGTCGAGCGTAAACGCTTCTTCGCGGATTTCCTGCCAGTGGCTGCGCAACACTTCGAGTTCAGCAAATTGCTTGGTCTCGAGGTAGGGTTGACGTGGTACCCCTGAAAAGGCCAGCATGAATACATTGACGGGCGCGGTGAAGGTGGAGTGATCGAAGATCTGGCGAAACCAGTTGTGACGCTCGCGCCCGCGCAGGTGCATATAGGCACCGCACGCCAGGAAAATCGCGATCACTATCTTGATAATCAGAAACACCATGGTAAACCGTTGATCCGTTTGTTCTCAGCCAAGTGCGTATCGTGCCAGAAGCCGCGGGCGCCGGGAAATGCACGGCATCGGGCCATTGAGCCGTGGCGTCAATGCCGCAGGCGGGGCCGAACGATGCCGGACTCGACCGCGGCCACCAGAGGATTGGCACCCATTGCATAACAAAGCTCGCGCGGATGACTGATGTCCCAGAGTGCCAGATCGGCAATTTGACCCTCGCGCAGCTGACCTATTTCGTGCTGCAGGCCGAGCGCCTGCGCACCGTGACGCGTCACGCCAAGCAGCGCCTCGCCGGGCGTCATTCGAAACAGCGTGCAGGCCATGTTGAGCACCAGAAGCAGTGACGTGCAGGGCGAGCTACCGGGATTGCAATCGCTCGCCAGCGCCATCGGCACCCGGTGCTGGCGCAACAGGTCGATCGGGGGGATCCGGGTCTCGCGCAGAAAATAAAAGGCCGTCGGCAGCAAGACCGCGACGGTAGCGGCGCTCGCCATCTCTTTGACACCGGCCGCGCTGGTAAATTCAAGATGGTCCGCTGACAATGCCTGATAGCGCGCGGCGAGCGCGGCGCCACCGCCGTCGCTGAGCTGGTCAGCGTGCAGCTTGACCGGCAAGCCATGCGCGCGCGCGGCACTGAACACCCGCGCCACCTGCCCCGCATTAAAGGCTATGGATTCGCAAAATGCGTCGACGGCGTCGGCGCTGCCCGCAGCGGCAGCCCTGGGAATCATCTCTTCACAAACGAGATCGACATAAGCGTCCGCCCGATCGGCGAACTCCTCGGGCAGCACGTGCGCTGCGAGTAGCGTCGTGACGATACGCATCGATTGCTGGCGTCCGAGTTCGCGCGCAACTCCCAGCATGCGCAATTCCCCCTCGATATTCTGCGCGTAGCCGGACTTGACCTCGATGGTCGTGACGCCCTGGGCGCGCAGGTCTGCCAGACGCTGGGCGGCGCCCCGTAACAGCTCGGCCGACCCGGCCGCGCGCGTGGCGCGCACCGTTGAGGCGATGCCACCACCGGCGCGCGCGATGCTCTCGTAGCTTTGACCCTGTAAGCGCATCTCGAATTCGGCGGCGCGACTGCCGCCATAGACTAGATGGGTATGGCAGTCGACGAGTCCCGGCGTCAACCAGGCCCCGTGACCGTCGTGCTCGTCAATTACCTCGCCCACCTGCGGCAACTCGCGCCGCGCCCCCACCCAGGAAATGCGCCCCTCCGAAGTCAGCAGCGCACCATCCTCGATGATGCCAAGCTCGCCCGGGCGCGCCGCATCCATGGTGGCCAGGTGCACGTTGTGCCAGAGCGCATCGTAGCGGGTGTTCTGGCTCATTTGAGCAAGCGCTGCATGACCCGGCGAAACGAGGCTTCGATCGCGCCGCGCGCGAGATGCACCCCATCGCGAACCTGCCAGACACCGCCGACCATGACGTCGCGCACAGGCTGGCGTGCGGGACCGAAGATGGCCGAGTCGAGCAGCGCCGCGCCGCGCCGGGCCACCAGGGCGCAGTCTTCGCTGTTCAGGACCACGAGATCCGCGCAGGCGCCAAGACCGATGCGTCCGATATCCTGTCCGAGC
>CAJCHO010000134.1 GCA_903970145.1 Mycobacteriaceae bacterium
CACCGGCGCGGGCGCGCGCGGCCGACCCCGGGGTGACAGTGAGCCCGCACCAGCGCCGCCGGAGCCAAGCCCCGACACTCCCGCCGAGCCCGCCCCTGCGCCGGCTGCTGCCCCGCCTGCGTCGACGGAAAACCAGGCGCCCGCCGTTACGCCTGACTCGGGCAACACCACCCCCAAGTAGCCGGCGACTATGGAAACACCACCGAGCGCGTTCGCCAGCCGCACCCGTGGCCTGCCAGCTCGGACTGGCACGGGCGGCTTTACGCTGATTGAACTGCTTATTACGCTCGTCATCCTGGCGCTCCTGGCCTCGGGTGCGGTGTCGCTTTTCGAGATCGAGGCGCGGCGCGCGCGGGAATCCGAGCTGCGCACGGCACTGCGCGACATCCGCACGGCCATCGACGCCTACAAGAAGTCTTATGACGACGGACACATCACCAAGATCGTAGACGCCTCCGGATATCCACCTTCGCTCAATGTCCTCGAGGAAGGGGTGATCGACGCCAAGAGCCCCACGCGCACCCGAATCTATTTCATGCGACGCGTACCGCGCGACCCGTTCGCAGATCCGGAACTGAGCGCAAGCAATTCCTGGGGTTTGCGCAGTTATGCCAGCAGTCCCGACGATCCCGAGCCGGGAGCCGATGTATTTGACGTGTATTCGACAAACAAGGGAATCGGGCTAAACGATGTCCCGTACTCAAAATGGTAATTCGTGCCCCGGATTGCTACACCCCTCGGAGTAGGACCAGGGGCTTTACTCTGGTCGAGCTCCTCGTGGTTCTGGCGATCATCGCCTCACTGGTCACGCTGGCGCTACCGCGCTATTTCCATAGTGTCGAGCGCGGCAAGGAGACGGTGCTGATCCACGACCTGGCGACGATGCGCGGCGCTATCGACAAGTTCGCCGCAGATCGCGGCAAATACCCGGGCGCGCTCCAGGATCTGGTCGACCGCGGCTATTTGCGCAAGGTTCCGCCCGACCCGATAACGGAGAGCAGCGAGACCTGGGTGCTCATCGCACCACCCGACACGAATGCGGCAGCGCCTGGCTCGGGCGCGATCTATGACGTGCGCAGTGGCGCGGAAGGAAAGACTCTCGACGGGATCGACTATGGAATGTTGTAACGAGGTTGAACCATCAACAAACTGTCAACTTCGATCTCTATCGTGATGGACTAAGGGAGAAATTTCATTCATCGCCCGTCGCTTGACCCAGGTGGCCGCCGTTACCTAAGCGATGCGGGCCCTGGCGTTACAGCGCACTCGCCAAAAACCAACACCGGTAGTCGCGGTAAGCCGATAAATCTCGAGAAAAATATTGGTCGCAGATGAGTAGTGCAATCAGGCTTAGTGAGGCCGAACGCGAGTACCTCTCGGAGATCGTCGAGAGCTCGCTGCGCGTCATCAACCGCCATCAGTTCTTCCTCTGGACCCAGGGACCAGTCCAGCGTCTGGTTCCACACGAAATTCTGCTGTGCGGAGTGGACGACGGTTCGAGGCAAGGGCTCGAACAACATCACTTCGAGGCGACGCGCTACTTCCGCGAGATTCACTTCGAGGCGCTGTGCAAGCCCCAGACCGGCCTCGTTGCCCATCTGCTGCAGATTTCCGAACGAACCCAGGACATGGTTGTCCTCTCGCCATCGATCAAGCACGCAACTGCCGCGCTAGATACCGCGCTGCTCGATCTGGTACGCGAGAACGAATTGCGCAATCTGGCGGCCTGTCTGTGGATGGGTCCGCGCCGGCGCCTACAGGCCTACTACAGTTTTTCGCGGGTAGCCGATCTCGGCGAGCGCACCGCTTACTTTCTTGAGCTGCTAGTCCCGCACCTGCACGCCACCTTCCTGCGCGTCATGGCGCACCAGGAGGTCGCCGCGGTCGGTAATGGGGCGCGCTCGGGCAGGCTCGTCACTCCGCGCCAGGAAGAAATTCTCGGACTGATTCGCGACGGCCGCACCAATGTCGAGATCGCCGATATTCTTGAGGTCAGTCCGTGGACCATCAAGAATCACATCCAGATGATTTTCCAGCGCTTGAATACCAGCAATCGCACCCAGGCGATCACCCGCGCGATCAGCCTCGGGATACTGCGCTCTGACTAAGAAAGGGTACCAGCGGGCTGCCCGAGCGGGCAGCCCGCTCCGGGAGTCTGTCTAGGACCGTTGAGCGAGTTCTTGGAGTTCGCGCGCAACGCGCTCCACGACGGGCTGCCAAAGAGCGGGCTCGGTCTGGCGGAACAGCCTTGCCGTTGGATACCACGGCGAATCATCGCGCTCTCGCAGCCATCTCCAACAGCCATCGAAGCGACTCAAAATCCACACCGGATAGGCGCAGGCACCTGCCAGATGCACCATTGAGGTATCGCAGGAAATAATCAAGTCCAGGTGCGCGGCGAGCGCCGCAGTGTCCGCGAAATCCGATAGTTCGGCGGTCCAGTCGATTATCGGTGCCCCCGCCCACACGCCCACCTCCAGACTCGCCAGTTCCGCTCGTGGCTCGCCCTTCTGCAGACTGAAAAAATGTACGCCAGCGACTTGCGACAGAGGTGCCAGTTCGCGCAGCGCGAGCGAGCGCCGACGATCCGTCGCATGGGCATTGGGCTGATCCGGACGCGGCGCGCCGGCCCACACCAGACCGACTTTAAGACCCGAATACTCGCACAGACGCTCAGCCCATCGTGCCTTGTCGACTGCCGGAGCATGCAGGTAGGGCACTTCAGAGGGTATCGACTCGAGTCTCGTCTCGAAGGCAAACGGCAGGCTCATCAAGGGGCAATGCAGTGCGTCTTCAGCTACGTCGACCGCTTGAGCCGTAACCACGACCCGCGGATCCAGCGATTGCAGCAAGCGCACCAAAGGTGCCGGTACCTGCAGAATTGCGTGCGCGCCAAGTGCCAATACGGGCGCCACATAGCGACAGAACTGCAGCGTGTCGCCAAAGCCCTGTTCGGCAGTCAACACCACGACTCGACCCTGCAAGTCCTCGTGGCCACGCCAGGCGCGGCGCGCGCGCATCCACGTGTCCTTGGGCAAATCGCCTAGCAACCAGCGCGACTCGAAGAACTGGAGCCCTTGTTCGAACTCACCATAGGAGAGCTGGCACATGCCAAAATCGAAGCGCGCCTGGTGATTGGCCGGGTCGAGTTCGAGTACCCGCTCGAAGCAGCGAGTGGCCTGTGCGCGCTCGCCGCTTATCGAGTGCAGATTGGCGAGCCAGGTCAGCACGCGCACATCGTCGGGTCGCTCGCGCAGATCCTTCTGGTATTCGGCAATGCCTTCGGCAAAGCGTCCCTGCTGGATGAGCACATTCGCGCGGTTCAGGTGCGCCTCACGATGGGACGGCTCCAGCTCGAGCGCCCGACTGTATGCCAGGTAGGCTTCGTCCAGGCGCGCCAGCCCTTCCAGGGCAATCCCGCAGTTAAACAGGATGTCGGCCCGCTGCGGGCCCAGCCGGTGCGCTTGCCCCAAATAAGGTAGTGCCTCGGCATGACGTCGCTGGCGCGACAGCACTACGCCGGTATTGAGCCATGCATTGACGAACTGTGCATCGAGATCGAGCGCGTGGCGATAACAGCGCAGGGCCTCGTCGAGCTCGTCATCGGCCTGCAGAGCATTGCCAAGATTGGTCCAGACTGAGGGGCTGTCTGGGTGTTCGCGCGCGGCTTCGCGCAGATGGATGAGCGCTTCGGCTATCTTACCCATCTGCTGCAGCACCACGCCGAGCAGGTGGCGGGCATCAAAGCAAGCAGCGTGTATCTGCAAGGCCGCGCGATAGTCTGCCTGCGCCGCGTCTAGCCGGCCCATGCGGTGGGCGGTCAGGCCTTTCTCGACGAGCCCCATAGCGGTCTGCGCCGCGTCTATCTGGCCCTGTCGAGCGAAGTCGGCGCGCGCGCTCATTTGGCAGCTGGCGTGCCCAGGCTCGTCAGGCGACAGGGAACTGCGAGCGGCGCCACTACTGAGCCTTCAGGCAATCTGTCTGCCCTTCCTTGCACTGCTTGGGGCCAAACCCAAGAACCTCGACCGACAGGATCGACGGAGTGAAGGAGTCCGCGATGGCAGCGGCAGCGCGATTCGCAGCGTCCTGCGCGGCGTTGGCTGCCGCCGTATCGGTAGCCGAAGCACCGACCGCACCTGAACTGGCGAGCGTCGACGAGAGCGAGCCGCTTTGCACGGTGGGGACCCCGACCGAGCTGCCCGCTGCCGAGATATTGGTCGCGTTGAGCACCTGCGCCGCGGCGATGAAGATATTGCCGCCAGAGGCAATGCCAGCCTCGCCGGCATTGACGTATCCAGCCGGTGCGAAGAGATAAATATTGCCCGATGCTGGTGGCGATGGATCTCCGGGAACAGCCGGTGTCGTTACGGTGCGAATACCGCTGCCGGCGACACCGGGATTGACCGTTGTCACAAGCACATTGTTGATCAACTGCGTGGTGAACGAGGTCGCCGTGAACGATGTCTTCGCGCCACGTCCAGCGTCGATATTGCCACCGGTCGTGAAGATGGTGATGTCGCCACCGCGCGCAGTGACAACCTTGCCGGCGTTGACGGTGAAGTCACCTGACAGGAAGCTATTGATTGCGCCGCTGTTGGTGATGATGCCATTGGAGCTATTGCCCGGCGATCCGGGTGTCACTACCGGGGCTGTCGTCAATCCCACCGTGATATTGCCGGCCGGAGCGATCAGATCGATGCCGCTGGCCTCGCTGGTTTGTACCGAGGTCTCGTAGGAATCAATATCACCGCCGCTTATCTTGGCAGTTCCAAAAAAGCTATCCATAGCAGCGACTGCCGCGGCGGCATGTTCGGCAGGTGTACCGATAGTTGACTCGCCAGCGGCCCGTACGCCCGCGAACGCACTGTTCAGATTGGCCAGGTCGACGTTCCCGGTAACTCCGGCAACGAGCGTGATGCGCGCGCTCGTCGCTGTGGGCAGCGAGAGATTGGTCGCCGCACCGGTTGCATCGAGACTGATCGCTTCCAGGTTTGTGCCAAGATCGATCGTCTTGCCCGCCTGAACCAGCAGCTGTCCGGGACCCGCAATGTGTATCGAACCGTTCCCCAGAGTGATGAGTCCCGAATTCGCCTGCACAATGGATACGTCGGAGGCGGTCAGGTTTTCAAGACTCCAGGAATTTCCTTCCTGAGACAGATCGATATTGTCCCCGGCCCAGATGCGCGCCGCAGCTGGCAAGGTAAAGTTGGAAGTCGTGATGCTGCCATCGAGAGCCTGGATATCGAAGGCGAAGGGCTGAGTCGTCGTGCGCGCCACAATCTCGTCGGTGGTCGCCGGATTTTGCTGGGCGGCCACCAGGACCGCTGGCAACACGGCGTTCTGGAGCTGCGCATTCACAGTTGCCAGTTCACTGCGCGACGGCGCATCGATGTTCGGTATGCTCGATGGTGCGAGGTCAGAGGCGACCAGAAGGAAATTGGTGACATTGTCGGCAGCGAGAACGGACACCTGGCCGACTGACGACGGATAGGTGACGATCTGCTGAATGCCAATACCCTGCACGTTGCCACTCCAGGCGACGAGTTCAAGGTTGGGCGGTAGCACAACGCCGCCAAGCGACGCCGTCGCGATGCCACTGGTGTCTATGCTGTTGAGTCCGGGTGCGCTCGCAACCGTCGTGCCGACCGAAATATTGCCTCCGAGGGCGATCAGATTGGTCGCAGTAGTCGGTGCGTAATTGAAGAACGTGGAGTACTGGGTCAGAAGGCCCGTCTTCAGGTTGCCGTTGGCAATGTCGTTCTGGTTCGTTTTGGTCAGGTAAAGGGCCGTCGGATCGGCGATGCTCTGCAGCGTGATCGACTGGCCGGCCGTGGCGTCGATGGTCGCACCCGACGCCGCGCCGCTCGTGTTGACTCCCATCTCGAAAAGTTGGGTCGAGGTGTTCAGTCCGATACTGCCGCCGGCCTTGATAGTGCCCTGCCCCTGGCTCACCAGATAGTTCCCACCGATGATATTGCCGCCCGCGCTCACTGCGAGATTGCCGCCGCCGTAGACCGTGAGAGCGCCGGTCGTTGGATTGACAAGGCCGGCTGAAGCATTCATCGCAGACAGATTGTTGATATCCCCACCGGCCGTGACGCTGATCGAGCCACCAGCAAAACTGCCGATATTCTGCTGGAAGTTGGCAGGTATAACCCACCAGCCCGCAGTCAATGGCAATCCCTTGGCTACGATCGGACGACGCAACCAATCTGAGATCCATTCGTTGGAGACGCCGCTGGCATCACCCTGGGCCGTGATACTGATGTTGCCGCCACCTTCGAGATAGCGTGAGAAAGGATCGTTGGTCGCCGCAAGGCCGAGCGTATAGATCACAGCCTGGTTGTTGCTGATGGTGAAATCGTTCCCGGCAACAAGCGTGATATCGCCCGTTCCACCGCGAACCTTCGAGTTCGCGGTCGGCAGCAGGACGTTGCCGGTATTGTTTGCCTGCAGAGTCGCGAGAGACTGAACAGCCAGCGGATTGGCCGAGTTCAGATCGGCGCCGCCCACCAGGCGTATCGCCCAGGTCGGTGCGCTGGGGACGCTGTCATTGGGTAAGCCGAGCGCGGATTCGACGATCAGATTGCCAGCGGCGCGCAAGGTCAGCGTGCCGCCAGCGTTCGCGCCTGCCGCCCAGTTCCCGGAAGTCAGATCCCATACCTGTGCGTTGGGCAGCGACAGTGTCAGATCACCGGTGGAATCGATTTCTACTGCCGAGGCCAGAACTACGTGACCATCACCGGCGATCTGATTGAGCGAGGTCGTATTGTTGGCGAGGAAGTAGGCACTGTCGCTGGCATAACCAGCGATATC
>CAJCHO010000135.1 GCA_903970145.1 Mycobacteriaceae bacterium
GCCATCGTGGGCCTCACTCTGGTCGTGCTGCGCCGCGCGAACATGGCCACGCGCCTGCCTTTTGGCGTCTATCTTGCTCCCGCCGGCCTGCTGATGCTCTTTCTCGGGCCGCAGGTTCGCGCACTGCTGCCTGGTGGACACTAGTCCGCTTCTCGTCATTGGCCTCACGGGCGGGATCGGCTGTGGCAAATCGACCGTAGCCGAGCAATTTGCCCGGCTTGGCGTGCATGTCGTCGATACCGATCTCTTGGCCCATAGCCTGTCTGCGCCCGGCGGTCGCGCCATCGCGCCACTGCGTGCCGCCTTCGGCGATGCCTATATCACGCCCGAGGGTGCGCTCGACCGCGCGCGCATGCGCAAGCTTGTCTTTGGCGATGACAGTCAACGCCGGCGGCTCGAATCGATCCTGCACCCGCTGATCCGCGAACAATCGCAAATTGCGCTCGCGGCGGCCCAATCCGCCTATGCGCTGCTCGTCATCCCTCTCTTGTTCGAGTCCGGGAACTGGAAAGAGCGGGTAGCGCGCGCGTTGGTCGTCGACTGCCCGATCGAGCTTCAGATCGAGCGCGTAATAGCCCGCAGCAAAATGGAGCGCGCCGAGGTTGAGGCGATCATGGCGCGCCAGGTAAGCCGCAATGAACGCTTGCGCCTGGCCGACGACGTGATCGACAATTCCGGACCCCAAAGCAGCCTTGCCGAACGGGTCGCGCAGCTTGACCAGAGTTATCTCGACTTAGCGCATGGCAAGTCGGGTTTGTAATTCAGAGGCGCTTGCTTCAAAATCCGCGGGGGAGAACCCGGTGAATCGGGCCTAGTGGTAGCAACCAGGTATGCGCACGGGGCGCGAAGGCAGTCGATTGATCCTCTACGAATACCCTTTTAACGAGCGCATCCGCACTTTGTTGCGACTCGAAGATCTATTCGATCGACTCGACTATTTTCTGGCGCGCGAAGAGCCGCCCGCACATCACGTGGCCCTGACTACCATGTTCGAGGTTCTCGACGTGGCCGGACGCGCCGACCTCAAGTCGGACCTGCTGCAGGAGCTCGAGCGCCAGCGCCAGACCCTCTCGGGTTTTCGCAACAACCCCGGCGTATCGGAAGATGCGCTCGACGCGATCCTTCTGGACATCGAGATTGCCACCAGTTCCCTGGTGAGCATGTCGGGCAAGACCGGTCAGCACGTGCGTGACAACGACTGGCTGACCAGCATTCGCAGCCGCAGCATCATCCCAGGCGGCACCTGTGAATTCGATCTGCCGTCTTATCACGCCTGGATGCACCGTGCGCCGGAGGTCCGGCTGCACAATCTGCGTGGCTGGATTGCCCCGCTCAATCCGCTACGCGACTGCCTGCGCATCGTATTGCGCCTGTTGCGCGATTCCGGACAGATGAGTCACATCGTCGCTTCCCAGGGCAGCTTCCAGCAGATGCTCGCCGGCAAGTCCTACCAGATGCTGCAGGTCCAACTCGACGAGACTCTGGGCGCGATCCCGGAGATCAGCGCCAATCGCTATATGATCTGGGTGCGCTTTACCACGCAGGACGACCATGATCTGCGTCCACGGCCCTTCGACTCGGACGTGGCTTTCGATCTGGTGCTGTGCAACCTCTGATACCGAGGGGCTCGTCATGGCTGCAAGTAAACGGCTGATCCGACTCAAGTGCCCGCAATGCGGCACTCCCATCGAGTGGAACGACAACTTCCCGTTTCGACCGTTCTGTTCCGAGCGCTGCAAGAACCATGACCTGGGCGCCTGGGCAGAAGAGCGCTATGCGATCGGCGACCGCGAGCCGGAACTGGACGAATAGTCGGCAAGCCACGCGGCCTGTTTGATCGCGACACCCTGCGCGCCCTGCGCGCGCGCGAGTGCCTGATCGCCGGCAGTAAGGCCGCCAATGGCGTAGACCGGCAGGGGTGCAGCGCGCACCAGCGCCGAAAAGCCATCCCACTGCAGCGGTTGCGCGTCCTGATGCGAGCGCGTCGCGCACACGGGTCCGAGCACGGCCGCATCAAAATCGAGCTCGTGGGCGCGTGCCAGTTCAGCTTCCGAGTGACACGAAGCGATGCACCAGGGAACACCCGGCCGCCCGGCCTGGCGCATGAGAAAGGCGCTGGTGCAATGCACGCCATCGGCCTCTTCCCAGAAGCGTCTCGGATGGTCGCTGTTTATGAGTAGCCGCACGCCATGGGCAACGCAGCGGGCGCGCACCTCGACAAACAGCCGCGCAAAGGCAATCTCATCGAGGGACTTCTCGCGCAACTGCAACTGCTTGAGACCTCCATGCGCCAGCCGCGCGTCCAGGCGGGCCAGAAAAGTCCGCTCTCCGAGCTCAGCGGCCGCGCTGATGGCATAGAGGGCGGGCAGGGCGAGCCAGCGTTTGAGTATCAGCGCTCCGGGGAGCCACGGCTCGACCAGCAGGTCATCGATATGCTCCCAGCGGACCCCCTGGCCCTCGAGAGCGCGAGGAATGCCCTGCCAGCGCTGGGCACACCAGAAATGCAGGCGTACCGTGGCGTGCGCATAGACATGGGTACGCACCACCCACGGTGCCGCATCCTCAACGATGATGTCGAGTTCTTCCTTGAATTCGCGCACGAGGGCATCGCCGACCGATTCACCCGGTTCGAGTTTGCCGCCGGGAAACTCCCAATATCCGGGCATTGGTTTGCCGGGGGGGCGCTGGGTCAGCAGAAAACTGCCGTCAGCCCGTCGCAAAACTCCGACGGCGACCTCGACGATCTCCTGGTCTGTCTGTCCCATCAAGTGGCACGACGCCTGCGGGCACCGGCGAAAGCACAGGCAAACTGCCAGGCGACCCGCCCGGAACGCGAACCGCGCTCGAGCGCGAACTGCAGCGCCTCGGTGCGCGCCCCGGCACGCGCGCGCGCCTCGCAGTCCAGATGCGCAAGCCAGTGGTCGACGATGGTCAAATACTCCTCCTGCCGAAACGGGTAAAAGCTGATCCATAGCCCAAAGCGCTCGGACAGCGAGATTTTCTCTTCAATGCCCTCACCGGGGTGAATCTCGCCATCCTCTTCGTGCGAATAGCTAAGGTTCTCCCTGATCTGCTCGGGCATCAGATGGCGCCGGTTGCTGGTCGCATAGATGAGCAGATTCTCCGACGGACCGGCAAGCGAGCCATCCAGAGTCACTTTGAGGGCCTTGTACGCGGGGTCGCCCTCTTCGAACGACAGGTCGTCGCAGAACACGATAAAACGCTCGGGACGGGCGCTGACGAGCTCGACGATATCGGGCAGATCGGTCAGGTCTGCTTTGTCGACTTCGATCACGCGCAGGCCCTTGCCCGCAAACTCGTTCAGGCAGGCCTTGATCAGCGACGACTTGCCGGTCCCGCGCGCGCCGGTCAGCAGCACATTGTTGGCCGGTCGGCGCGCGAGGAACTGTCGCGTATTGCGCTCGATAGCTTGTTTCTGACGCTCGATATTGCACAGATCCGTCAACGCGATACGTGCCGGTTGCGCGATCGGATACAGGCCGGCCCGTCCCTGGCGCTTGCGCCAGCGAAACGCCACGGCGCTATCCCAGTCGGGCGCGGCGGCGACTGTTGGCAGCAGCGCCTCAAGGCGCTCGATGAGCGCCTCGACGCGTGCCAGAAGCGCCGCGCCCGGCACCGGTGCTTCCGCGGTCCGTGCAGCCGTGGCGACGCGCTTGCGCCTAGGTGCGGTACTCGGCATTGATCTTGACGTAGTCGTAGGAAAAGTCACAGGTCCAGACCGTGCACTGCGCGGTACCGCGCCCGAGATTGACGCGAATCCCAATCTCGGCCTGTTTCATCACGCGCGCGCCGTCGGCCTCCATATAACTTGCAGCGCGCTCGCCACGCGCAATCACCTCTACATCGTCCAGGTAGAGCTGGATCCTCTCGGTGGCAAGTCCGGCAATGCCAGCATTGCCGATCGCCATCAAGAGGCGCCCCAGATTCGGATCACTTGCAAAAAAGGCCGTCTTTACCAGAGGTGAGTGCGCGATCGCCTTGGCGACGCGATGCGCTTCGTCTTCGCTCGCGGCGCCCTCGACGACGACGGTGATGAATTTGGTGGCCCCCTCACCGTCGCGCGCGATCGCCTGGGCGAGCTCGGCCGCCACGGCGATGAGTGCGGCGCGCAGTTCCAGGTACTGTGCGCTGGCGGCCGAGTCGATCACCGGGTGACGCGCCCGCCCTGTCGCCATCAGAATGAATGAATCATTGGTCGACGTGTCACCGTCGACGCTTACCCGATTGAAAGAAGCATCAGCCACTTCGCGCACCAGGCGCGGCATGAGCGCGGCGGCGACGTGAGCGTCGGTCGCAAGATAGGCAAGCATGGTCGCCATGCGCGGCTGCAGCATCCCCACGCCCTTGGCAATGCCGGTGATCGCCACCGGCACCCCGCCTAGCGCGAGCCTTCGCGAGCGCGCCTTGGGGACGGTATCGGTCGTCATGATCGCGCTGGCGGCCTCGGCCCAGCGCGCCGCCCCGAGCGTCGCCACGCAATCCGGAATGCCGGCGACTACCCGATCGACCGGTAGCGGCTCCAGGATCACCCCGGTTGAAAAAGGCAGCACCGCCGTCGGTTCACAGCCGAGTAAGCGGGCCACGGCCTCACAGCAGGTTTGGGCCGCAGCAAGCCCTTGCGCACCGGTTCCGCAGTTGGCATTGCCGGCATTGACCAACAGGGCGCGAATCGGGCCGCCCGCGGCGAGATGGCGACGGCAGACCTGCACCGGAGCCGCGGCAAAACTATTCTCGGTAAACACGCCGGCTACGGCGCTGCCGGGTGCCAGGCTGATCAGTAAGAGATCGCGCCGGTTTGCCTTGCGCACGCCCGCTTGTGCAAAACCGAGTTCAAGGCCATCGATGGCATAGAGATTCTCGGGACTTTCGGCTACTAGGTTGACGGCCATGCGAGCTGACGTGGGGAGTTGTCTTGGGTTGCAAGCTGATCGTGGCCGCGCGGACGGCGCCTGATCGGCTTAGCCTATCATACGGCTTTTCGCTGTCCGAGACTGGCTCCCGATGAAGCGCTCACTGACTTTCCCCTCCCTCTGGCTCGCTGCTGTGCTGTTGCTGCTACCGGCCGCACTTGTCGCGGCAGCACGCGGTGCGTCCGAGGCGCCCCTGCCGGCGGGCATTCAGCGCGTCACCAGTTTGGGCGGCATCACGGAATATGCGCTACCCAATGGCCTGCACATTCTGCTGATGCCGGATGCATCCAAACCGACCACGACAGTCGATATGACCGTGCGCGTGGGCTCGCGTTATGAAGGCGCCGGTGAAACCGGCATGGCGCACCTTCTGGAACACATGATGTTCAAGGGCACCAAGCGCCATCCTTCCTCGATCATGGGTGAGTTGTCGCAACGCGGCCTGCAGGCCAACGCCAACACCTGGGTGGATCGCACGACCTACTTCGCGAGCATGTCGGACAACCCGGCCAATCTGGATTGGTACCTCGGCTGGCTTGCCGACTCGCTCGTCAACTCCACCATCCTGCGGCGCGACCTCGATTCGGAAATGACGGTGGTCCGCAATGAGATGGAACGCGGCGAGAACGACCCGGACAACATACTGCTCCAGGAGGTACTGGCCAGTGCCTATCGCTGGCACAACTACGGCAAGGTCACCATCGGGGCGCGCAGCGACGTCGAGAACGTCAACATAGAACACCTGCAGGCCTTCTATCACAAGTACTACCAGCCCGATAACACGGTGCTGGTCGTGACCGGCAAATTTGACGTCGCGCGCACCCTGAACTCGATTGCCCACCTGTTTGGGCCGCTGCCCCGGCCCAAGCGCGTGCTCGAGCCAACCTACACGATCGAACCGGTACAGGATGGGGAGCGCAACGTAACTCTGCGCCGCGTCGGCGATACACCGGAAATCCTGCTGGGCTACCACATCGTTGCGGGTCCCGATCGCGACTATCCGGCAGCCGTATTGGCGACCACCATCCTTGGCGGTCCGAGCCTGCGCCTGCACAAGGCGCTGGTGGACAAGGGCCTGGCAGCCGAGGTCAGTGCCAGCACCTGGGCGCTCGCCGAACCCGGCATGGCCTTCTTTGATGCGGGCCTGAAGTCCGACCAGTCGCTCGATGACGCCAGCACGGCCCTGATAGCGGTCGTCGAAGGCGTTGCCAAGGAGCCCTTCACGGAAGAAGAACTGGCGCGCGCCAAGAACATCTGGCTACGCGGCTTTGATACCGAGATCGCCGACGTCGACCATTTCGGGCTGATGCTCGCCGAGTACATTGCGCAAGGCGACTGGCGTCTGGTGTTTCTGATGAAGGACACGATCGTGTCCGCCAAGCTCGAGGACGTAAACCGCTTTGCGCGCGAGTATTTCGTGCGCTCGAACCGCACCGAGGGACGTTTCATCCCGACCGTCGATCCGGAGCGCTCGCCGCTGCCGCAGCCTGTCGATCTCAAAGCACGCTTAAAGGACTTCCATGAAATTGCCGCAACCAAGAGCGGCGAAGCCTTTGATAGCCGGCCCGAGAATCTCGAACGGCGCACCAGCTTTGGTTCTCTGAGCAACGGCATGCGCTACGCTTTTCTTGAAAAGAAAACGCGTGCCGACAAGGTGCTGTTGCACATCGCACTGCACATCGGGGACGCCCAGTCCCTGACGGGACATGACCTGGCCGGAGCGGCGCTGGCCAATATGCTCACCCGCGGAACCCAGCGGCTCTCGCGCGAAGAGCTGGCCGCGCGCCTCGAGCAGTTGCAGATCAATCTGTCAGTCTCGGGTAGCGCCGAAGAGATCGTGCTTGCCCTTGAGTGCAGCGCGGACAAGCTTGCGGACGGCCTGGCACTGGCGCACGAGATTCTGCGCACCCCGCGTCTTGATGAGCAGCAGTTCGAGCAGATGAAGACCGGATGGATCGCCGAGCAGGAAGCCGGGCGTAACGATCCTGCGAGCCTGATTGGCGAGCGCCTTGCGCGCACCGGCAATCCCTATCCGAAGGGCGACCTGCGTTACGCGCGCAGCATTGAGGAATCGCTGGCTGACACGCGCGCGCTCGATATCGCAGCTGTGCGCGCCTTCTATCAGGATTTCGTTGGCGCCAGCAATGCGACGATCAGTGCGGTCGGCGAATTCGACTCGGACAAGCTCAAACAGACTCTCGATCATGATTATGGCGACTGGCAAAGCCCGCGTCCCTACACCCGTGTGCCGCGACCCTACATTGCCACTGAGGCCGGTCAGTTCAAGATCGATCTCAAGGACAAGCAGAACGCGATGCTCATCGGTGAGCTCGCCATGCCGTTGCGCGAGAACGAGCGCGAATTCCAGGCACTGCGCATCGCCACGCACGCCATCGGCGGCGGGGAAGCGAGCCGCTTGTGGGCGCGCATTCGCCAGCGCGACGGCCTGTCCTACGACCTCGGCGCGGCCATATCGGGTGGGCAACAGGATGCGCATGCGAGCTTCGAGGTCTACGCCATATTCGCCCCCCAAAATAGCGGCCACGTTCAATCGGACCTGCATGAGGAACTCGTACGCGCGCGCGAATCGGGCCTGACTGCCGACGAAGTAGCAAAAGCCAAGGAGGCGATTGCTTCCGAAGTGCGTCTGGCGCGCGCGCAGGATCCGGTGCTGGTCGGGCTTCTTGGCTCGCTTCTTGACCGCAAGCTCACGCCAGCCTACCTCTCCGAGGTTCAGGCATTGCGCGATTCGATCAGCGTCCCCGAGGTCAATGCCGCGATTGCCAAGTATCTCGATCCGGAGAAGTTGTTAACCGGAGTCGCCCTCGACCCGGCAGCCGCAGCGGCGCACGGCGGCCACTGAACGACTGGATGGGAGCGCCGGCCAAAGCCGGCGTTCGTGGGCACCTGGCGGTCATTTGATGGTCGTCGCGCAAACCGTCCCCATGAAGTCAGGCAGTTGCGAGTATCGATCGATGCATCAAGATCTGGGGCGCTCCTCGTCCGCGATCCAGGCTCGCTCGCGAGAGCCATGCGGTGGACGAAATCCGTGGCTAGCCCCAGAATCCCAGTCCACGCGTAGTGGAACCGGAGCTTTTCATGATTCGCCCCTGGAGCAGTATCCTGCTGTTGAACCTTCTAATTGGAGGTGCTGCCTCGGCGAGCGCCGCCGAGCCCGATGTCCCGGCAACGAGCTTTCCCTACACACCGGGTCTGGACGTGCACGCAATGGACCGTAGTGCTGACCCTTGCGTCAACTTCTACCAGTATTCGTGCGGCGGCTGGCAGGCCAGCAATCCGATTCCACCGGACCAGTCACATTGGTCGGTTTACGGCAAGCTCTACGCGGACAACCAGCGCTTTCTCTGGGGTCTCTTGCAGTCGTTGGCGTCCGATCCAAGCGCCAAGAGCGAAGATCAGCAGAAGATCGGCGACTACTTTTATTCCTGCATGGACGAAGCCCGGGTCGAAGCCCTTGGTGCGAAGCCGCTTCTCGCCGATATCAAAAGGATTGATGCCCTTCAGTCCAAGAAGGAGCTGCCGATGTTGCTCGCGCGGCTGCAACAGGAGACCGGTGGCAGGGGCTTCTTTTTTGAGATGACGTCCGATCAGGACTTGAGCGATTCCAGCCAGGTGATTGCAATCGCCCGGGCAGGAGGCCTTGGCCTGCCCGACCGCGACTACTACCTCAAGGACGATGCCCGTGCGAAAGCCCTGCGCGAGCAATATCTCGCCCATGTGGAAAACGTGTTTCTGCTCATTGGAGAGAAGGCTGCCCAGGCCAAGCGCGACGCCGACGAAGTAATGGCGATCGAAACCGATCTGGCGCGCGCATCGCTGACCCGGGTTGAGAGGCGCGATCCCTACAACACATTCCACAACATGACGCTTGCGCAAATGCAGCAGCTCACCCCGTCGTTCCACTGGGTAGCCTATCTGGAGGCACTCGGGGTTCCCTATCTCGAACACGCAAACATCACCCAACCTGCATTCTTTCGGGAGTTCAGCCGACAGTTGACCCAGGTCACCCTGACTAATCTCAAGACTTACCTGAAGTGGCAATTGATCCGCGCCCAATCGCCCTACCTCTCGAGCGCATTTGTGAACGAGGACTTCGACTTCAATTCAAGAATCCTGCGCGGCACACTCGAGCTGCGCCCGCGCTGGAAGCGCTGCGTGAGTCTCGTCGACGAGCAGATGGGCGACGCCCTGGGCAAGGAATTCGTGGCACGGACATTCAGCCCCGCGCTCAAACAGAAGACGCTGCGCATGACCCAGCAGATAGAGCAGGCGATGGCGCAGGAAATCCAGCATCTGGCATGGATGACTGAGGCGACCAAGGCTCACGCCCTCGAGAAACTGGCGGCGGTGGTCAACAAGATCGGCTATCCAGATCATTGGCGTGACTACGGCAGCCTCGCGATCGATCCCGAGGACTTCATTGGGAATGTACGGCGCGGTCACCAGTTCGAGTCGCACCGCGAGATCGCGAAGATCGGCAAACCGCTCGACCGCTCGGAATGGGACATGTCACCGCCGACCGTCAACGCCTATTACGACGCGCAGCTCAACGATGTGAACTTTCCAGCCGGAGTGCTGCAGCCACCCTTGTACGATCCGGCGATGGACGACGCACCGAATTACGGAAACACCGGGGGCACGATCGGACACGAATTGACGCACGGCTTTGACGACGAAGGCCGCAAGTACGACGCCAAAGGCAATCTCAAGGACTGGTGGACCGACAAGGACGTCGCGGAGTTCGACAAGCGCACCCAGTGCATCGTCGATCAATACTCGTCCTATGTCGTCGTCGACGACATCCACATCAATGGCAAGCTCACGCTCGGCGAGGATCTCGCCGATCTGGGCGGACTCATTCTCGCTCGCATCGCCTGGGAAGCCCAGACCTTGGGCGAGACGCTTGAGCCGCGTGACTGCTTGACACCCGAGCAGCGCTTTTTTGTGGGTTACGCCCAATGGGCCTGCGAGAACGCGCGACCCGAGACCTTGCGCCTGAATGCGGCGACCGACCCGCATTCGCCAGGGAAGTATCGCGTCAATGGACTGGTGGTGAACATGCCCGAATTCGAGCAGGCCTTTTCCTGTCAGAAGGGTCAGCCGATGACGCGCGAGGATCGCTGCTCAGTCTGGTGATACGGGCCGGCCCGGTTCCCCACCACCGGCAGCCGGTGGTGATCACCGGCCTTTGGCGTCAGGCGAGCTTGCCGTGGCACTGCTTGTATTTTTTTCCACTGCCGCAGGGACATGGATCATTGCGCCCGACCTTCTCGGTATAGCGCTTGACCGGTTCGGGCGGCGGCGCGACTTCTACCGGGACCGGCGCCGCGGGATCGGCGAGGGCTTCACTGAATTCAGCGTGCTGATACTGGACGTTCTCGACGGCCGGTACCGCGAGTTGCGCCTCAGCCTGAGCGATCTGCTCTTGTGACTGGATGCGCACCGTCATGACGATCCGCGTAACTTCGCTGCCGACAGCGTCGAGCAGGATGGAGAACAACTCGAAGGCCTCGCGCTTGTATTCCTGCTTGGGATTTTTCTGGGCGTAGCTGCGCAGGTGAATACCCTGGCGCAGGTGATCGAGCGCCGAGAGATGTTCGCGCCAGCGCTCATCGAGCGCGCGCAGCATGACCGATCGCTCGAATGCCGCAAAGGGCTCCTTGCCGACCACGACGATCTTGTCGCTGTAAGCCTGGTCCGCCGCCTTGACGACGTGGTCAACGATGGTCTCGTCGGTGAGCTCGCCGTCGCCCTTGAGCAGATCAGCCAGCTGTACCGGCAGTTGCCATTCGCCTGCCAGTGCCAGCTCCAGCCCGGGGATATCCCATTGCTCCTCGACGGTCCCTTCGGGCACGAACTGGCGTACCACGCCGGTGAACACGCCGTGGCGCAGGGATTCGATGGTCGCCGAAATATCGACGGCCTCGAGCAACTCATTGCGTTGCTGGTAGATCACCTTGCGCTGGTCGTTGGCAACGTCGTCGTATTCGAGCAGCTGCTTGCGCATGTCGAAGTTGCGCGCCTCGACCTTGCGCTGGGCGGACTCGATCGAGCGCATCACAATGCCCGCTTCAATAGCTTCGCCCTCGGGCATCTTCAGGCGTTCCATGATGGCGCGCACCCGATCGCCTGCAAATATGCGCAACAGCGGATCGTCGAGCGAGAGGTAAAAACGCGACGAACCGGGATCGCCCTGGCGTGCGGCGCGGCCACGCAGCTGATTGTCGACTCGCCTTGACTCGTGACGTTCGGTGCCGATGATGTGCAGGCCGCCTGCGGCGATGACCTGTTCATGCAGATGCTGCCACTGGTCGCGCAATTCGTGGACGCGGTGTTCCGCATCGGCGGGGACCAGAGCACTATCGGCAGCGATCAACTCGACCTGCTTTTCGACGTTGCCGCCAAGCACAATGTCGGTTCCGCGTCCTGCCATATTGGTGGCGATGGTGATCACGCCAGGCCTGCCCGCCTGGGCGACGATCTCGGCTTCCTTGGCGTGTTGCTTGGCGTTGAGCACCTGATGCGCCAGCTTCTGCTCGGCGAGCATGCCCGACAAGAGCTCGCTGTTTTCGATTGAGGTGGTACCAACCAGTACCGGCTGACCGCGCTCGTGGCAGTCCTTTATGTCGGCAATGATGGCGTTGTATTTCTCGCGCGCACTCTTGTAGACCTGATCGAGCCGGTCAACCCGCGCCATCGGCCGATTGGTCGGAATCACCACGGTCTCCAGACCGTAGATCTCCTGGAATTCGTAGGCTTCCGTGTCCGCCGTACCGGTCATGCCGGCGAGTTTGGCGTACATCCGGAAGTAATTCTGGAAGGTGATCGAGGCAAGTGTCTGGTTTTCGTTCTGGATGCGCGCCCCTTCCTTGGCCTCGACAGCCTGGTGCAGGCCGTCGGACCAGCGCCGTCCGACCATGAGACGTCCGGTAAATTCGTCGACGATCACCACTTCGTTTTCCTGCACCACGTAATGCTGGTCGCGGTGGAACAGATTGTGGGCGCGCAGCGCCGCCATCAGGTGGTGCATCAGAAGAATGTTGGCCGGATCGTAGAGCGATGCGCCTTCAGGCAGGAGTCCCATGCGCGTCAGGATCTGCTCGGCCTTCTCGTGGCCGGCCTCCGAGACCAGGATGGTATGGGCCTTTTCATCGACCCAGAAGTCGCCCGCCGGCTCGGGCTCGTTGGACTTGGGCTCGACGGTCATGCGTTCGAGCAGCGGCGGCACCGCGTTCAGGCGTACATAGAGTTCGGTATGGTCCTCGGCCTGCCCGGAGATGATCAGCGGAGTGCGTGCTTCATCGATCAGGATCGAGTCGACTTCGTCAACGATGGCGTAGGCCAGCGGGCGCTGAACCCGGTCACGCGCTTCATAGACCATGTTGTCGCGCAGGTAGTCGAAGCCGAATTCGTTGTTGGTACCGTAAGTGATATCGGCGGCGTAGGCAGTCTGCTTCAGGTCGTGGCTCATCTGCGACAGATTGATGCCAACAGTCAGGCCCAGGAACTGATACAGCTTGCCCATCCATTGCGCATCGCGACTGGCGAGGTAGTCGTTGACCGTGACGACGTGCACCCCCTTGGCGGGCAGGGCATTCAGATAGACCGCGAGCGTTGCGGTGAGCGTCTTGCCTTCGCCGGTACGCATTTCGGCGATCTTGCCGTAGTGCAGCACCATGCCGCCGATGAGCTGCACGTCGAAGTGGCGCATGCCGAGCACACGTTTACTGGCCTCGCGGACCACCGCGAATGCTTCGGGCAGCAGGGTCTCCAGATCGGCACCCTGGGCGAAGCGATCGCGCAGTTCCGGTGTCTTGGCTTGTAGTTGCTCGTCGCTCAGCGCGGCGGTAGCCGCTTCGAGCTCGTTGATGCGCACGACGGTCTTGGCATATTGCTTTAAGAGCCGATCATTGCGACTGCCAAAAACCTTCTTGAGGAGACCAGTAAGCATGGGGGATGAGCGATGGGAGATCAGCCTGGCACCGGTACAGCGCCCGATTGGCGCCGCCGCGCATCCCGACCGATCTTTAAAAGAGGCAAAGAATCAAGATTTTAGCACGCGCGCCGACTGCCCTTTGCGACCCCAGAGAGGGCGCAGATGGACGCGAAGCTGTAAAAATCAATAGGTCTAGCTGTGAACCGGTGCTCGCGCGGCCGCAGATGTTGCGCCCCCACTAGCGGCAGGAGTCGCCGGCGTGTTCGATGCCTGGTGGGCGCCGCCCGATTCCAGGAACTTGGTGGGATTCTGCGGTACGCCCTTTACGTGCACCTCGAAGTGCAGATGCGGCCCGGTCGCCCGGCCGGTCGCGCCCACGTCGGCGATGTGCTGATTGCGCCGCACGACGTCACCGACATGTACGTAGACGCGCGAAGTGTGCGCATACAGCGTGGTAATGTCATTGCCATGATCGATTTCGATCATGTTGCCAAAGTCGTGATGCCATTCCGAGGAAATCACCACGCCGCCGGCGGCCGCGCCAATGGGCGTGCCGGGTGCCGCGACGAAATCGATCCCCTCATGCATGGCCATCTCGCCGGTGAAGGGATCGATGCGCCAGCCAAAACCCGAGGCGTTGTACTCGACGGCAACCGGCAGGCTGGTTGGCATCATCTTGCTCTTGAGCTTGGCGTCCATGAGAGCCGACTCGGCCACATTCAGATAGTCGGCCCGATGCTCGATTCCCTGGGCCAAGAGGTCAAGCTGGCTCTGGACATCGCTGCTCGAGAGGGGATGGCCATCGCTGGGCGTCGCCCCACCGCGTGGCGGCGGGTCGCGGAAGTTGAAATCCTGGGGATTCAGGCCGGCCAAACCGGAAACCCGCTCGCCGAGCGCTTCCAGACGGGTCAATTGGGCCTGCATTTCGGCGAGCTTGCGGGCCATCGCATCCAGATTCGAGCGCACGAACTTGGCGTTGCCTTCTTCCTGGCCGACGCTGGCTACCCGCATCGCGTCACGCAGCACCGGCAGGTCCATCCAGCCCGGCTCGCGCGCAGCGACAAAATTCAGAAGCGCTGCACCCACCAGAATTAGCACCAAAAGGCCAAGACTGGCGAGCACCAAATGAAATGAACCAAGCGTAATTGTGCGCGCCTGAGTCAGGCGCTGATGCACTAGAATAATCTGCATGTCCTACCTCCCTAACCTGCGCGACGCGCCATGAGCAGACCGAGAAGCCGCCCTTCGGCGGTAAGTCTGATGGAGCATCTGCAACGCGACGCTACTGCGGATCGGCTCCTGCCTACCGCGCAGCGCTTTCTGGAGATTCAGCATCAATTGAATCAGATGCTGCCAAACGTGTTGTCCGGTTCGGCGCGCGTTTGCCAGTTTCAGGATGGTGAACTGGTGGTTGCGGTCCCGACGGCGGCGATTGCCACCAAGCTGCGCCAAGCCCTTCCCCGCCTTACCTCAGGTTTATCAGGCCGGGGATGGAAGGTTAGCTCAATTCTGGTGCGCCTACAACCCGAGGCATTTCATGATAAATCAGACACTTACGCCGGGAATTCGCGACAACGGGTGGTTTCTGCGCAGGTCGTCGCCCATTGGCAGCAATTGTCGGACACACTGACCGAGTCAAATCTTGCGACATCGGTCGCTCGGCTCTTAAGACACCTGCGGGCCGCGCGCGACTAAATCAGCCCTGGCCTCTCGCAGGCACAGCGATTTACAGGGCCGCCAGGGCCTCGTGATGGGCGCGAACAAAACCGCGCGGCGCCACCGATTCATCGCTAAAGGTAACGATCTCCCAGGCCTCGCTGTCGTCGATCAGCTTGCGGATCAGGGCATTGTTGACCGCGTGCCCTGAGCGGTGGGCGCTGTAGGCCCCGATGAGCGGATGTCCGAGCGCGTACAGATCACCGATCGCATCAAGTGCCTTGTGGCGCACAAACTCGTCTTCGTAGCGCAAGCCATCGTGATTGAGGATGCGGTATTCGTCGAGCACGATGGCGTTGTCAAGACTGCCCCCGCGCCCAAGACCCATCGCACGTAGCGCTTCTGCGTCATGCATGAAACCAAAGGTGCGTGCCCGCGCCACATCCTTGACGTAGGACACATCAGCAAAATCGATTTCGACGACCTGACCGGTGGCATCGATCGCCGGATGGGCGAAATCGATCGAATAGCTCATCTTGAATCCGAAATAGGGATCCACCCGCGCCCATTTCTCGCCGCCGCGGTCGCTATCGCGTACCTCGACCATCTTTTTCACGCGGATAAATTTCTTGAGCGCGTCCTGTTCCTCGACGCCCGCCGACTGCAGCAGAAAAACAAAGGTTGCCGCGCTGCCATCCATGATCGGGATCTCTTCGGCGGTCACATCAACATAGAGATTGTCGATACCGAGTCCGGCGCAGGCCGACAGCAGGTGCTCGACCGTCGAGACCCGCACGTCGCCCTTTTGCAGGGTCGTCGCCATGCGGGTGTCGCCAACTGCGTCGGCTCGCAATGGCAGGTCCACCGGTTCGGCCTGGTCAATGCGCCGAAAGACGATGCCCGTATCGACCGCGGCAGGCCGCAGGCTCAGTTCAACCTTGGTGCCCGAATGAAGGCCGATGCCTGTCGTCTTGACGATCTTCTTGAGGGTTCGCTGCCTTAACATCCCGAGCGTCTCTTACTGGTGTTTTATTTTGGTCAATTCTACCACCCGCCCCTCTCGAAGCGGCGCTGTGCAACACGCCGAGTATGTAACGAATCGTGACGAAGCCACACTCTGTGCGCTATTGCGCAAGAAGCGCATGCAAGCGATGTGACTGTTCTGCCTGATTGGCGATACAGAGGTCAGCCGCTTCGAGTGACTGCGCCAAAAAGCGTGCCGCTGCCGGCGCGCGCAGGATCCGTTCAGTGAACAGCCGCTCGAAGTCGCGGCGCTGTCCGGACTCGCACAGACGCGCGGCAAAGCCGGCGATCAGAGCGGGCGAGTCCTCCCCGTAGCGACGCACCACGTCTTCCATGTGAATCTGCAAAAAGCGCTCGAGCTGGGGCAGCACCTCGGCGTCTGAGCCCAAGGCCGCCAGCACGACATGCCCATCTGATTCCTCGGTGTGCTCGTTGATCACGAGGGCCAGCACGGCATCGACCTCGCCTGGCTCCTGTACCGAGCCAATCGCCGCGAACAGATCCGCGCGGGCGCTGCCGCTGCGATGCTCGGCAGCTTCGGTAAAGCTTTGCAACAGTTCGGGCGAGCCGTGGCGAGCCGCGGTGGTGAGAATCGCCAATCGCATTTCACCCGGTTCGACGCGCCCGGCAAGCCAGTCGCGGGCGAGTGCATCGGCGTCCTTGCGCAAGCCTGCGTCCTGTCCGAGGTCGGCGACAAGTGGCAAGAGTTCGGCGCGCAAGAAGCCCTCCACCACGCGCTCGCCGGGCTTGGGCAGCCATCCGAGCAGTTGGGCGCGGGGCCCAAAACTCGTGCGCACAAAGCGCCCTATGGCTTCGCGGTCCTCAGGGCTGGCATACCAGGCGGGCGGAATTGAGCGCATTAAGCGCACGGCCGCCAGCGCCACCGGCGGCTGGCGACTGGCCGCCATGCGCTTGGCAAGCGTTAGGGCCGCATCAAGCGGCATGTCGGCACTCTGCACCAGGATCCGCGTGTCCCCGAGCACTGCCACGGCCTCCTCGGGTAAAAGCGGCGCGCGCTTTAATGCACTGGCGAGCGGTTCCTTGAGGATCGGCAACATATAGCTTGCTCCGTCGCGATTGCCGACCACCCATCCCGGACACTTCTCGCCGGCTGGCAATGCCAAGACCTGATGGGCTTCGGTGAGCACCGTACACAGCTCGCCGAAGTCACCTCCATCGCCATACTGGAAACAGGCAGGCAGGCTCCACAGCGCATCCGCGACATGCGCATTGCTAGCGCGCTGGGTGGGCAGGAAGCGGTGCTGAACCAGGTCCAGACGCGGCTGCCCCGAGTCACCCTCACCGCAGTCGAGGCTGATGTCAACCGCAACCACCCCGGGCTGATCGAGCATCGAGTGCATGACCGCGGGCAACTCCGGAAAACTGCCGGCGCCAGCCGAGTCGAGCGCCGCGATGAAATCGTCCGCGCGCGCGCTGCCAAAAGCGTGCTGCTGCAGGTAACGCCGTACCGCATCGCGCATGCGATCCTCACCGATCCAGTTCTCGACCATACGCAGCACCGAGGCACCCTTCTGATAGGTAATCGCATCGAATGCCGCGTTCACCTGTTCCTCGCTGTCGACCGGCTCGCGGATGCGCCGTGCGGCCAGGAGTCGGTCCAGGAGAATCGCCTGCTGGCGCTCGTCATCTTCCGACAGCCGGGTCAGCCACGCCGGATCGACGTGACGCAGCGTCTTCGCGCCCGACCAGTTGGCAAAGGACTCGTTTAGCCACAGGTCATCCCACCAGCGCGGTGTGACCAGATTGCCAAACCACTGGTGCGACAGTTCGTGGGCCGCGAGACCAGCGAACTCGACGCGAAACGCGGGAGTCTCCCGGTCCGGTGGCGCGAGCATGAGATTGGCCGCATAGGTGATCAGTCCGGCGTTTTCCATCGCGCCAAAATCGTCAGGCACCGGTATCGCCAGGGCGTCGAGTTTGTCGAACGGATAGGGCTGGTCAAGATAGTCTTCGAGGATATCGATCAGCCTTGGCGTGATCTCGCGCGCATAGCGCGTCTGAACACCCTGGCCACGCGGCACGATATAGCGCAGCGGCAACGCGCGTCGCCCGACCGTACCGCCATCGACGACATCGAAGGGGCCGACCCCGAACGCCACCAGATAGCTCGGCAGCGGAGCGGTCTGCGCAAAACGCACTCGCTTCATGCCGTGAGACAGGGGCTCAACGCCGGTCTGTGCTGCGTTCGACACCGCGGTCATCCCGGCAGGCACGGTGAGCGCGATTTTCCAGGGGGTCTTGAACCCTGGTTCATCAAAGCACGGGAAGGCGCGGCGTGCCGCCACCGGCTCAAACTGCGTATAGATATACCAGTCGTCGCCAAGCTTGATCTTGAAGGGGCCGTTGCTGTCGACGCGGTCGAGCGTGCCCTGATAATCAAGGCTGATGCTCGCATGCCCGGCCGGCATCACACGATCCAGGCGCAAACCGAGGGTCTCGTGGGCCGCGACCTGTACCCGCGCGCCGTAGCGCTGCTTGCCCATACTGACCTGAACGCGCTTGATATCCAGGCGTGCCGCGTTGAGCCAGATCAGCTGCGTGGGTCGCTGTATGTCGACCTCGATGATCACGTGCCCGTCAAAGCGGTCCTCCCACGGCACCAGTGTGAGCTCGACATCGTAGGCAAGCGGCGTCACGGAGTCCGGCAGGCGCACCCCCGGCGAATCCGCACCGGACGCGGCATGCGCCGACCCGGCAAGAAGCGCCAACGTGATCAGCGTGCCGACAAGAGCTTTGACCATGAATGTCCCGGGACCCGGTCAGGGGCATCCATTGTACGACTGGCGCGATGCGACCTGTCCGCCGCATCGCGCCAGCGACCCTGACATCTCAGTCGGCCTGCTTGCGCAGGAAGGCCGGGATCTCGAGGCGATCCATGCCGCTTTCCTCCAGAGCCGAGACGCGCGCTGCCGCAGTCTCCCGACCGCGGAACACGGCCGGTGTCTCGAGCTCGTGGTAGTTCACGCCACCGGGACCGGCGTTGGCCGGCGGCGTGTTGGTGAAGGCAGCATTGTCCGTTCCGGTACGCAACACGGGCGGTGTCGGGCTCTGGCTCGGCGCAGGCACGAGTTGCGGCCTCTGCTTGACCCTGCCCAGGCCGGTCGCAACCACTGTTACCCGCAGGCCGTCGCCGATCGAGTCGTCATAGACCGCGCCAAAGATCACGGTCGCATCCTCAGCGGCAAAGTTGCGAATGGTCTCCATCACCGTCTTGGTTTCACCGAGCTTGAGTGAGCGGCTTGCCGTGATATTGACCAGCACGCCGCGGGCGCCCGACAGATCGACACCTTCGAGCAGTGGACTGGTGACCGCCTGCTCGGCGGCGATGCGCGCGCGGTCGAGCCCGTTGGCGGTCGCCGTGCCCATCATCGCCTTGCCCTGTTCGGACATGACGGTGCGCACATCCTCGAAGTCGACATTGATCAGGCCGTCGACCTTGATGATTTCGGCAATGCCCGCGACCGCGTTGTGCAGGACGTCATCGGCGCAATGAAAGCAGGCGTCCATTTCGGCGTCCTCGCCCATCACCTCTTCGAGCTTCTCGTTGAGAACCACGATGAGCGAATCGACGTGGGGTCCCAGCTGCTCAAGACCTTCCTCGGCCACCCGCATTTTCTTGGTACCCTCAAAGCCAAAGGGCTTGGAGACAACCGCAACGGTCAGAATGCCCAACTCCTTGGCGATCTGTGCGACAACCGGTGCGGCGCCGGTTCCCGTGCCACCGCCCATACCCGCAGTGATGAACACCATATGCGCATCGCGCAGTGCGTCAGCGATGCGCTCGCGCGCTTCCTCTGCCGCCGCCCGGCCGGCCTGCGGCTTGGCACCGGCTCCGAGACCGGATTTTCCAAGAGTGATGATGTTGTCGGACTTCGAGCGCGCGAGCGCCTGTGCGTCCGTGTTGGCGCAGATGAACTCCACCCCCTGCACACCGCGATGGATCATATGCTGCACGGCGTTGCCGCCGGCACCGCCCACACCGATGACCTTGATTACCGCGCCCAGCACCTCGGTCTCTTCAAGCATTTCGATCGTCATGACTGCCTCCTAGGTTGGGATCGAGGATTCAGGATTGAGGCTCGCTAAAGCTTCGTTCCACGCAATTCCGAATCGCAAGATCGACTGCATCGTTAAAACACACTCAAAAACTGTTGATGAACCATTCCCGCATTCTCTGAAACACTTCACGCATACCGCCGCTGTGCTGCGCCACGCGCCGCCCGCGCAGGCGTTGCACGCGCGCCTCCTCGAGCAGACCCATCGCGGTCGCAAAGCGCGGACTGCGCACGACATCGGACAGCGCGCCCTGGTAGTCAGGAATGCCGACCCGCACCGGCTTTAGGAAAATGTCTTCGCCAAGCTCGCCCATTCCTTCCATCAGCGCGGTCC